>JBIKIO010000032.1:0-13460 GCA_044361555.1 Opitutales bacterium | reverse complement strand
CTTCGCTATCGCTACCGGATCTTCGCCCGCAATAAGCGGGATATCCTGGTCGTGCATTTCGCGCGACTGGGAGCCGGGAGGGTGTTGGTGGGATGGGTGGAGGAGAACGCGGCATAGCCGCGAGGGGGCACGCACTAGTTGATCGGTTGATCAGTTGGCCGGTGGGCCAGAGCGGCACACTAGCTGGCCGGTTGGCAAGTTGACATGTGGGCAAGGGAGGCATGCGCGGCGCAGCCGCGAGGGGGCACGTGGGCAAGGTGACGAGCGCTTGCGCGAGGTGACATGCTGGCATGGTGACACGGGGACATGGGGGATACAAACTAGAGGCTTCGAGGCCCAGAGGCTCGGTGGATCAGAACAGACAACTAGCTGGCAGGTTGACAAGTTGACGAGTTGGCAAGGGAGGCATGCGCGAGGTAATCAAGGTAGGGGCGCGACGGTGTCGCGACCGTGGTAAGCGCGCAGACGGGGTCAGACACGTTCAGAATTCCGAACGAAGTCAGACCCCACTGCGCGGCGGTTGAGAGAGGGCGCTCAACCCTACCTGATGCACCCCCTGCCACCTGAGAATGAGGAGCACAACTAGGTCAGCACGCAGTGCTGACCCTACCTCGAGACTATTACATCCATTCCCTGCCTCAGAAGGTACTGAAAAACGCCCAACCGCAGATAGCGGAGGAGATGAGTCCGACGACGACCATGTCGCCGCCCTGGACGACCATCGCCAGGCTGGACAGGAGGCAGATGCCGGAAAGCAGACGGTAGCAGCCTTTTGATACGGGAATTTGGGTCATGCCTTAAATCGTACCCCTGACATCAGCCTTCACAACAGGGAAAGCCAACCACGATAACAGAAAGGGCTAGACCAAGCCTGAACTCGTTGCATCTTACAAGAATGCAAGAGATTACCCCGCGTGAGGCCGCTCAATCCCGTCCCTTCCCTACCAGCGCCATCATCAAGGAGGCTTGGCAGCTCTCCACGACTTACTTCTGGCCTTTCATATTGGCCATCTTCGTGATCGGCTTTCCCAGTACAATAATCACCGCCTTTATCGAGGACCCGAGGCGCAGCTTTCAATTCAACGGTTTTTACGACACCTTTATAAGTGGATTCGTCATGATTGGATGCTACCGCAGCATCTACCTCCTGAAGTCAGAAGGAAAGCACCCGACATTCAGCGGTATCTTTGCAGAGGGGAACATGTTCTACGCGCTGAATGTCCGTCAAAGCTTCCTAATTGGCTTATATGCCATAGGAATAGGCATCGCCATCACCTTGCTGGTGCTCCCTTGCTGGGAATTAATAAATAGCAAAAAAGAGGAGACCTGGCCTTACCTGTTGTTTGCCATAAGCGTGATCCTAGCGATTCTTGCAGGAGCCTGGTGCCTGATCCGATTGATGCTTTATCGCGCCGCTCTCGCCGATGACGCAACCAGCGCAAGAAAGTCCGTCTCATCCTGCTTGGCCCTGACCAAAGGGAAAGTAAGAAGACTCACCCCGCTCTCCCTCGTCCTCGGAAGCGGTATCATTGCCTGGATGTTTCTCGTGACGGCGGCATTAATGATCCCTGAATTGGCCTACGACGCGCCCATGACTAAAGCCAACGAACTCATACTCATGGTCCTGCTGGATATCCCGCTAGCCTTTTGGCAAGCGTTCATGATCGCAGCCCTAGCCCTCAGTTACCGGCACCTAAAGGAGAGCTCAAAGACAGCAGAGGGCACTCCAGTAGACGCACCTGCTGGCGACATTCCACTCGCCTGACAATTCCGGCTTTACTAGGCGAACCGGATATTTGGTAGGGGCGCGACGGTGTCGCGACCGGGGGGATTCGCGCAGACGGGGTCAGGCACATGTAAAAGGTATAAGCGGTTGGCGGTTAGCGGTTGGTGTTTGGGAACACAAAGCTACAGCGGATGCGATGTCATCGTATCCCCTATCCTGTTTCGCAGCAGCTCCCCCATCTGCGGCGGCCTAACCGCTTAAACCGAACACAGCCATATCGTGAAGCGGTCCCGACCCAACCGCGCACAAGAAAGAGGAATATTCGGCTTCTAAAAAGGTCTGTTAAGTCTCTTATGGACGAACATGAGAAGCCTCCTGTTACTGTTCATGCTCATCGGGCTGCCCTCCCTGCAGGCGCAGAAGACCGACATCGGACCGCATGTCCTAAGCGGCGGGTTCGTCGGCACCCGAACGTCGATCATCGGCGCGGGCGGACAAGGCGGCGCGCCTAAGTTCGCCACAAGAATCCCCGAAACCGGCGTAGCTCGGAGCAAAGGCAGCTATCAGCTCGCCGGCATCGATATCGGAGAGGTCGTAATCCGGACTCTGACCGGTAACGTCATAAATGAATTCATCGACATCCCATTACTCCGGGCCGAAGACCTGGAAGCAACACCGCAACCAGCGACGAAGCGCGCCCCGCCGGCCGGAAAGACCGACCTATCCAAACAGCTGAGCTCGTTCCTCGAAACCGGGCTCGGACGGAAGATCTCTTCCTACTCGGTGCCCGGCACCAACGGAGCCTCCAGCAAGACCGCCACCCTGTGGCAGCTCAAACAAGGCCAGAGCAGCATCTCCGTCCGTCTGGAACTCTTCTTCGAAAACGACCAGCAGTACCTGACGAATTCGAACCCGCATTTCGCGCGGATCCTCATCCAGACGATCCCGGACATCGAAAGCGTGGTCTTCGACCCGACCCTCTTCACGCTTAAGCGGCATGAACTGGTGGAGAAACTCTCGCTGGTAGGCCTTTCGGTCGACGGCGACAAGCCGTTGCCGGCCAAGATCCTGCAGGCCGATGTCTCGCTCAAGGTCAACGCAGTGCTCGACCGGCTGCAGAACATCGAGATCCAGTTCCAGAGCGCGATCCCGACACGATCCATCGTGATGAACAAATACCGCGACCCGTTCGTGAATGCCGCGAACTCCGTCATCACCGACAAAGTGCGGAGCTACCCCACCGAGCTCACGAAGACCAACGTGAGCTATTCCTCGCAGAGCTACCTGCTTTACGACCCAGCGACCGATATCCATTACACCTATACCGACGTCTACGAACATCGCGAACAGGACGTGAAGCTGATCTGGAGCCCCGGACGTGGCGCCGCCAACTATCGCCTGACCGGTCGCACCTTGGAAGTGCTCCCGCCCGGCTTCGGCGTCTCCAAGGCGATTGACCCGACCATCGGCACACTAGGGAGCGGCACCGCCAACGCCTTTAACAACAGCATCACGGCCGACTTCAACCTGCCCACCCTCTCGTTCGCGGATTACCAGAAAAACATTCAGGTCGGCCCCCTCGGCACCTGGATAGACCTGCCGATGGAGAACCAAGGCGAACTGCCCTTCTGCCTGCCGGCCTCGATGGCGAGAATCCTGCGCTACTTCGGTCGTCAGGTGAATCAGTTCGCGGTCGCGCGCGTCGGTGGCGTCGACATGCGCGGGACGAACTGGCGTCAGATCGTCCACATCGTCAACACAGCCTGCGAAAAGATGAATCTCAAGGTCGTCCGCCTCGATCGCCAAGAGAACCTCGGCGCCTTCGTCAAAGAGAACATCGACAGGGGGATGCCCATCCTCTGGCTGATCCCCGACCACGCTCGTATCATCAACGGCTACAACCTGCGCAAAAGGACGATCCTCTACACGGACTCCTGGGGCGAAGGCTTCGAGGTCCGCGAGATGCCCTACGCCGAAGCGCAGAGACTGACGGATTTCGCCATCACCTTCGTCCCCCCTAACGTCGTCAGATAGGGCAAGCCTGAAGGCACTGGACGTTCTCCGCTCTGCTCAGTTCGCATGAAGGCAGGGGGAGCGGAAACTTACCAGAGGTAGTTTATTGGAAATCACGAAGAATCTACCCCCTTACCTCTTGCACGCGACGCTTCGCAGCGGTACCAAGAGCCATGCAGTCATCCGGGGACAGCTACCATCTTGAGATCAACGGCATCGCCGAGGGTCCGATGACCGTGCGTGACCTTCTCTGGAAGGTCGGGATGACCAACACCGATGACGTCATCCTCTTCAGGCTGGAAGGATCGGCCGATTGGCAAACCTTGGAAGGAAACCAGGAAAGACTCCGGCAACTCGCATCAGCCGAAGCCGGGCAGGTAGCGACGCCGGCTTCACCCCCAAAACTGAAGCTCAAGAGGCGCGACGGCGCTCCCACGCCTAGCGGCAGCGAGACTCCGCCTCCCTTTCCTTCAGTGCCACCGGCGGTCCCAACGTCGCAAGACACACCGCCACCTTTCCCAGGAGCCCCCGTTAGCCCGGAGAATGCTGAGGCATCTGAATATACCGACGATAATCCACCGCCCCCGCCAGGCGCCACCGGCTATCAGCCCGCTCCTCCCAGCCATCCTCCGACGCCACCGGCGTTCCCGCAGTTCAATCCAGGCGCCCAAGCCCCGCCCCCAGCCCCCAGCTCGCCGCCGTCGCCTCCCATCAGAATCGGCATGCTGCTTACGGTCTCATTCGTCATCACCTTAGCCTTGGCCGGGTACATCTTCTTCCTCATGCCGCAAGACGTGGCGGCATCGGCCAAACGCAAGGCCGAGACCGCCTACGTCCGAGAGGTCAGCGGCCTGTTCTATGTGGTACTGACCAAGAGCCAGGCCGAGGCCTGGAAAGCCTCCTCATTGGAGAAGCTCGCCGCCTTCGGATCCAAAGCCAGAGCGGAGGCCGTCGCCTCCGCCGGACGCAGCCTTCCCCTGACCAGTTCCATGCAGGAAGTCATCGCGAAGTATGCCGCCGGAGCCCGTGCCCTTTCCTTGGCAGGCATCAATGCGAAACACCTGAGCGCCGGTTACGACGCCAACTCCTCCAGAGACGTCCGAGCCCTCCTCAGCCTGGAGCTTGCCATGGAAATCGCCGAGAGCTACCTCCCCCCCGAGTGCAGGGGAGACCTGGAAGGCCGACGCTACTCGATGGTCGCCATGGCCGTGAAGGGCGTCGGCTTCACGAACCTGAAAGCAGCGTTCGAAGCCGAGATCCTTACGGCCGAGAACCGACTTAAGACCGAACTTGCGCAGATCAAGCCGACCGCGGACGAAGCCAAAGGACTCGCGAGAAGGACGATGTATGAGGTGCCCACCGAAATCATCGCCGTGGCGCGAGGCACGTCCGACAACCTGGGTAGGTTCGAGCTCCGACTCGCTCCCGGGGATTATGTCGTCATCGCCACGACGGATCCCATCGGCGGTTCTCCGGCCATCGAATGGGCCCGCCCCTTCAAGGTGCAGCCACTGACCGAAAACACCCTCAGCCTGAATGACGCAAATCTCGGGACCAAAGGCGACGGAAGCCTCTGGAAAGCCACCGAGACCCTGGCCATCGAGCGCGACATCATCGCCGCCATCGATCAGGCCGGACGCATCAGCGACGCACTCAGCGAGACCCAGAAACTGCGGGTCGACATCGACGAACTGCAGGCCAAGGTAGGTCGACTGCTGGACAACTAGACGCCCCCCTTGAAGACAAGCGGCCCATGACATCGACCCGACTCTACCATCTCAGCCGCGACGGCAAGCCGTTGGGCAAGTTCGACGAAGGCGTCATGAGGGAACTGCTCCGGACCGGCAAGCTACGCCCGACGGACGACTACTGGACCCCAGGGATGAAAGCCTGGGCAAAACTCGCGATCCTCCCCCCGCGACGCCAGTCATCCACGAGCCAGGGCCCGACGAACTCGCGGACGCCAAATGTGACGACGCCGACGACCAGGAAGATCCGTTGGACCAGATTGTGGCCGGTCCCGGCACTGTTGGTCCTCGCCCTGCTGATCGGTTACGCCGCATCGTCCAGCCGAACCCCGGCTGCCGACGCCCGCGAGAGGAAGGCGACGGTCAGGAAGACCAAGGCCGCGCCAGAACCCAGTCGCGTTCCGATCGATTTCACCCGGGGGTTCGCACCTTTCCGGCCGTTGGGTAAAGAGCTTTTCCCATCCCACCTGATCGCTTCGGCCAACTCCCAGTTGAAGCCCCGCAAGCCAGGACCGTCCGACGGACCCCACTACGGAAGCGCCGACTTCATGGCAGGCGTGCAGATCGCCGACCCCCAGGCAGGCGACCGGGTGGTCGTCGACGTCTCGGCGGACCGCTTCATGCGGCCCTCGAGCGTGTCGCTCACGCTCACGCACGCCAGCACCTCGGCGACCGCCGGGCCGGCGCCCTTGTTCGACTATGAAGCCCTCGGCAAGGTGAGGCAGACGACGCCTTTCAACGTGACCATCAAAGTCCGACGCAACGATGAGGCCCCCGTCGTCTTCACTGAAGTATGGCAGGCGCACCAGCTCAACGACTGCCCGATCCATATCAGCGTGACGACGCTCTCGGCGGATGGAGACACCTTCTCCGAACGCCACCTGAGCTCCACGCTGGCCGGATACGTCAATGAAAACCACCCGCTCGTCGATCGGATCCTGACCGAGGCCAAGGACACCGGCATCTGCAGGGCGTTCGTCGGTTATGGCGATAAAGACGACGACGTGATCCGACAAATCCGGGCAGTCTGGACCGCGCTCCAGAACCGAGGCATCACCTACTCGAACATCGCCGAAAGCACCCATTCGACGATGCACGCGTTCCAGCATGTCAGGATGCTGGACCAATGCCTTACGAGCGGCCAAGCCAACTGCGTCGACGCGACCGTCATGCTGGCCTCGGTACTGAAGAAGATCGGACTTAAGGTAGGCGTCATCCTGGCACCCAAGCACGCTTATCTGGTGGTCTACGACAAGACGGGCAAGCGCCGCGAATTCGCGATCGAATCCACCGGGCTAGCGAACAGTTCGCTCGAGGACGCCATCAAGGCCGCCACCGAAGACGATGAGTATAATCTTCGGAAGATCGAGGAACAGCTAGATGACGACGTGGATGACGGACAATACCACGAGCTGGCGATCGAAGATTCCCGTAAGTCCGGCGTCCAGCCCATCCCCTACGTCCCTTAAGGGCGCGAGGCGTCAGGGCTGGCTCCGGCGGGAAATCTTCTCGACTGCGATCTGGGACGTCAGGGCAGTCGCACGAGCCCGGGCAGCCGAAACCTGTGCCGCGGATAGACTTCGATATAAGGCATCCCGGGCAGGCTTGGCATCGTCGTTCCCGCCACGCACCGAGACGTCGTACCATGCACAGGCCTCTACCTGATCGCCGGCGACTCCATCGCCCGCGGCTAGGCGACGTGCCAGTTCAGCCTGGACGGGCGAGTGATCCTGCAATGCGCCTTTGGTCAGGATACCGAGGGCCTTGGCGTCGTCCTTGGGCACGCCCTTCCCATCGAAATACATGCGAGAGAGGTTCAGGAATCCGTCGCCGGAACCATGATTAACGGCGAACTCGAACCATCGCCGCGCCTCAGCGTCACTCTGCGCCACCGACTGCCCCTTGAGATACATCAGACCGACGTAACTCTGGGAATAAGGAACGCCTTTGACGGCTGACTTACGGAACCATGCGAACGCTTCAGGGTAAGACTGCGGAAGCGAAGTGCCATGATAGTGCCAATAGCCCATGAAATACTGGGCATGAGGATAACCCCGCTCCGCCGCCATGCGGCAAAAGCGGATGCCATCGGCTTGGGATTCTTGAACGCCTTTCCCGTTGAGATGGGCCAGGGCCAGCCTGAAGGCAGCCTCGTCGTCTCCCTGGCTGGAGGCCAGACGCCACCATTTCACGGCTTCGGCCGGGTCGGCGGCGAGGCCGTGACCGGCGGCATAAGCCGTGCCGAGCAGTCGTGCGGCGATCATGTCCCCCCGATCACCGGCCATCCGGAGCCACTTCAACGCTTCGACATAATCCTGCTTCACCTCCATGCCGCTGGAATAGAGCTGCCCCAGCTGACGCTGGGAGACGACATCGCCCGCACGGGCCTGGCGACTCAGACGAACGAAGAGGCCCTCGGGCGCCGCGGTGACGCGGGGCGCGACGGGCGCGGGCTCAGCGGGCTTAGCGGGCGTCGTGTCCTGGAAATAAAGGAAGCCGGCCACGACGGCGATGAGGACCAAGGCGACATAACCCACGATGTCCCATATCGCATAAGTGGATGACCGGGGAGTCGTCGTCATGGCTCACAAATAAGGGGCGAAGCCCTCTCCTGACAAGCCATCAGGCACAGGGCAGCAAGTTCATGCAGGGAGAAAAAGCGGGCTAGGCTGACTATTTTACATATATTAAAACATTGGTCGCCGGGAGGAGGCTGACAATGATGCACGCATGCTCAAGGTAGCCCTGATCTCGCTTTTCCTTGCCCAAGCCCCCGCGCCTCAGGACGTACCGTTCGAGATCAGCGGAAAAAACTACCGGCTAGAGGTCACCCCCGTCACCGCTCCGCGCACGATCAACGGAAGCACCTCAGGCAACTTGGGCCAGAATGCCGACAACCAGTCTGCGCAGACGGCCACACGTCGGTACCGCGTCGTCGGAACGATCGACGGCCAGCCGGTGGATGAGATCGCGACCGGGCGCACGATCACCGACATCGCCGGCCTCACCTCGCTGACCACCGTCACCCAATTCGAAAGCGCTTCCGGAATACGTTTCCAAGTTCGCAATCCTGTGCCCGGACGAACCGTCGCCCAGCAGATACTGAACGCGCCGGTCTTCACCCCTGACCTTTCCTCGGTCCAGAACTGGGCGATGAGCCGCTATCGCGAGCGATATGCCAGAGAGCAGGCGATGATCAAACACTATGGCTTCAAGAGCGAGTGGGAGATGAAGAGTTTCCTCGGTCAATACGCCTCCAGGATCCGTGCCGCGGAGAAGAACGGCTCACCAGACCCCATCGGCGAAGTCCTCGAAGGTCAGCGCGCCCAAGGCCGCTATCCTCGGAAAAAGTAAACCGACTAGTCCTTACGGGCGCAGTAAGGCAGGTCTTCCATATAAATGGACTTCCGGGAAGGAAGGGTCTCCCATTCGACCTTGGGCTTGGACTCCTTTTCGTCGAATTCATTGAGGCCGCTGGTCCGCTTGACCTTACCGGTGAGATAATTGGTGCTGACGAGATCCTTCTCACCGGAACCACGGTGGAAAGAATCCGTCTCGCTCCCGATGAGCCTGAGCCGGCCGGCCTCCAGCCTGAACTTATAACTCTCCATGCTCATCCACCAGGTACCCGCGCTCGCCCAATAACGAAATGCGACCGTCAGGACGCCCTTCTTGACGGAGATACCGTTGAAACGGTCGTCCATCATATCGTACATAGGATCAAAAGCCGGGGGAATCAATTTGGGGAATTCGGCAAGCTTACGATAGCCGCCCTCCTCCGCCAACAGCACGACCAGGACACGTGGGTTTAAATTCCTGACCCCGTCGTTGGACGGAAGCTCCTTGGTGATTTTCTTCGGGTCAGCCTCCTCGCGGACGAAGACAAGATCATCTCGTCCATCCGAGTTCAGATCGGCCTTCACGACCTCCAACAGCTTCCAACCCTTCGGTAGGTGAGACTGGGCGGCCACCGGCAGGGTCGGGGCCGCTTCTGCCGCCCACAGAAGCGAAGACGACAGCAAGACTGCCGTGAGGAATGCGCAAAGACGCCACATGTGATTGCTTTTGAAATATACTCGGCCCGCGGACTGACAAGCGGAAGAACTTTCGCAGGGAGTTCTGGCGACGGCCGTTCGGCCACCAGGTGCTGGTACCCGGGTTCCGATAGCTTAAGGCTGAATAGCTGACTCCCGAAAGGCCGACTTCCGTGGCCGTCACCCGTAACCTTAGCATTGGGTATTAGCGGTTAGCGGTTGGCGGTTGGGAGAGGCATTTATTCCGGTTTCCGGTCTCCCCTTGAGCGGATTGAACGCTCCGGGTGGCGGGTTTCGGTTCTGCCATCGACGCAGTCATCTGTTCAGGCCTCCATTCAGTCCTCAACGCAGTCCTCTATTCAGTCCTCCAGTTTACGTCAGCCTAACCGCCAACCGCTATCCGCTAACCGCCAAGGCCAATGTAATCCTACTGTGTCATTATACTGCTTCAGGTTTGCCACGTTTTCGGGTTCGGGCAGGATGATGGCATGCCCAAACGCAAGACCCTGAAAGGTAAAGAAATGTACACGATCGCCGAGGGTATCGCCCGAGGCGCGCATGCCGGCCAAACCCGTCGAGACGGCAAGACGCCCTACTTCAAACACGTGCTGGAAGTCGCCAGCCAGCTGAAGGGATGGGACCTCAAGACGATCGGAATCCTGCACGATACCCTCGAAGACACCAAACTCAAGGAGGCCGATCTCGTCGACGCCGGCTTCCCTCCTCGCATCATCGCGGCGGTCAAGGCGATGACCAAGCCGGAGGTGGAATACTTCACCTACATCGAAATGCAGATCCTCGGCAACCCGGACGCCCGACAGGTGAAGCTCGCCGATCTGGCCTGCAACATCAGGGGCAACGACAAGCCGGAGCAGAAGGCGAAATACCTCAAAGCCCAGAAACTGATCAAACAAGCCGCAATGACTAAGCTGACGGTTCGCACCAACGACACAGACGTTCGGCGATTCTGGGCAATTGACCCAACCCAAGGCGACACCCTGATGCTGGCGACGTTTGACGGCTCGGCCTACGCATTCGGGGTGATCATCAACGACAGCATCCGCGGTTTCGCCAATCGGCATGAAGCGGAAACCTACCTGGCCGATTTCAAAGGCGCCGGATTCCTGGTTACGATGACCGAAGGGCCGGCCGAGGGCGGTCTGCCCAAAGGCTGGAAGTAATCACCACATGCGCGAATACAGCATCTACGAGTTCTGGAACAAGGTGCCGGGGCCGGGGGAATTCGATTCCTCGGTCTTCGCCAAGATTCCGACCGAAGCCGGCCTCTGGGAAGGCCTGCGTATCGGTGTCACCGAATACTTGGGTGAGCGCTGGGTGGTTGAAATCGTCGACAAGGACAACGTGATCGTCCGTCGGACCGACAAAGGACGCGTGTTCCACCTGAAGCAGACGTTCAAGACGCCTGACGGTGAGTTCAACTATGCGATGTGGACCAGCCTGGACGCCCCTCCCGGAGAGACGTTCAGCTACATGGTCGGGGCCGGCACGTTCAAACGCGCCATCGAGCGGGACATCGGTATCCCGGTGGGCTTCTCAGGCAGCCTCGGCGCCGCCGAGGGGCAGGAAAGCGATGGACAGCTCAAGACGGCGGTCAGCCTGGGCGAAGCTCCGAACTCCCAGCAGACCGGCTACGTCGCCCGCTGGTTCACATGGTCGATCCTGATGCTCCAGTGGGTCGCGGAAAGCATCGAAGCAAATCCGAATCCCTGAGGTAGGGGCAGCACCGCGTGCTGCCCTAGGATGACCGGGTCGGTCATCCCTACCTCGAGGCAGAACTCAAAGGGGGCACCATGGGGAAACCGGATGATTGGCGTGGACCTATGACCCAGCAAACATTCCGGTCTCCGGTTTCCCTTTGAGCGCTTCATGTACCTGCCACCCGCCACCTAAGGCAGCCACCTGCCACCCGAGAATAAATGTCCCACCAAGGATACGATATCATCGCCTCCCTACCCTCGGCCGTAACGCAGATCGCCGATTCGCGGACCTGACCGATAGGCGATGACGAAAAAACAAGGGCGCGTAACGACGCGCCCTTGTCCGAGGTGAGGAAAGCAGACCTCGGAGCCGCTTTTGGTCAGGAGTTTACAGGATCGTGAACATCGCCTCCTTTCCTTTCGCCGTATGCCGGCGGGGTTTCGACGAGCAGGATGCCGTCGCCGTATTCGATCAGCTGCGACCCGTCCGTAAAGAGGAGCGACTGGAGCCAGGCGTGGTCGCCGGCGGGAGGTTTCGGCGCAGGGGCGTCGGTGGGATCGGATGGATTATTCATGTTGTTTAAAATGGTTGGCCCTGCGGGATTCGAACCCGCGTCTGGCGGATTATGAGCCCGCTGTTCTGACCGCTGAACTAAGGGCCTGAAAGTTAGAGGACTAGAGGGCTGGATGGCCTGAGGGCCCGAGGGCCGGAGGATCAGAACGAAGCAGATTAGTTGATCGGTTGATCAGTTGGCCGGTTGACCGGTTGGGCGGAGTCGAGGACACGAGGACTGGAGGGCACGTGGGCCGGAGGGAGAAACACTAGAGGCGGGAGGCTCGGTGAATCAGAAAGATGCGCAGGGGGCTGGGAAATGGTCGTCAGAGGGGGAATCGAACCCACATCGTCCGGTTCGTAGCCGGGAATTCTGTCCGTTGAACTATCTGACGTTTTAAAATGATGCTAAGAGCGGGACTTGAACCCGCAGTAAACCGCTTCTGAAGCAGCGCGTCTGCCATTTCGCCATCTCAGCGTGAAATAGGTGATCAGGGCGGGACTTTAACCCGCAAACCCGTGAGGGTGGCAGCTCCGAGGGATTGGCGATCCCCGTATCCCGCCGGCACGGATCCATGCGACGGGCTTACTCGGCTACTGTGTTTTTCTTTTCCACCACCTGAACATGAAATTGGAGATGCGTCATGGACTTCAACCATGTATGGTCTGTGTTGCGCACAGGGACCTCGAGCCTTCGGAATACGCATCGGAAGCGAAGGGGTGAGACTACCCCCTTCATCGCTGGCCTTTGGTCGGATTATGCCTGTCGAGCAAGACAGGTTTCCCGGCGTATCCACGTCCGCGGCGATCAAGCCTGCGGCGTAGCCAGCACGAATGCCTTTTTAAGGATGTGGCGTGTCATCCATGACGGTCCGCTATTCGAACCAGGTTCTTCCGTCTGCCTTGCGAGCAGCTAGACGCGCTAACGTCTCCGTCCTCCTCTGATTCAAGACCGGGAAATCTTGCGGATCTCCTGGTCGCCGCGTTCACCGAAGTGCGCGGCCTTAATTCGCTTTCACGAACCGTTGGCAACGGCTTTGCGTTTTGATTTTTTTACGAAAAAAATCCTTTATAGCCTAAAGGAACCAACGAAGACGTGCGTTGCCTGCAGTGAGATGACCTTTTGGATCACCCCATGCTACCCGCCTCATGCCTCGGCCTGACGACCGTGACGGAATCGTAAGCTCGCGTGCCTAGGGGTTTGAACCGAAGGACCGCTCGCTCTTGCTCTGACTCGACGCTCTCGGCTTTCACCTCTCGTACGTCGGGACTTGGCTTGGATCATAATCTTGGAAGTTTTTCGTGCGCTCAGTGGTCGGCGAAACCGTTACCGCCATCCTACGAAGTTATCCTGGGACGACTTATGCGCGCTCTTCTTCTGACCTTACTCAGCCTTTTGGACTAAGTTCTCAGACCTGCCTTTGCTTAGGTGTCCGGATCTTACGACCCGGCGCAGGCCCGTTGGGGGGCGACTGCTTTCCTCGCCTTACGGCGATGTATCTTACGGAGGCTAAGCCCCCCGTTGTTTGGCGTCCTGCGTTTGAGGTGATCTCGGCAGGACTATGTGATAAAGAACGATGAAATTTTTCGAAGGGGTGAGACTACCCCCTTCATTGCTGGCCTTTGCTCGGATTATCTCCCGGAAGCTAACCGGGGTTCCCGCTTTAT
>JBIKIO010000140.1:0-4164 GCA_044361555.1 Opitutales bacterium | reverse complement strand
AGGAAGCCGCCGCCGTGAAGCGCGAGATGTCGCGTATGGCCCGTAACTTCGAAGGCCTCCTCGAATACCGCGAACTCCCGTCCGCGATGATCGTCGTCGACACCAAGCTCGAAGAGATCGCCGTCAATGAAGCCGGCCGTCTGGGCATCCCGGTGATCGGCCTCTGCGACTCGAACTCCGACCCGACCCTCCTCAAGTTCCCCGTCCCGGGCAACGACGACGCCGCCAAGTCCATTCGCCTGGTGGTCGAAGTCCTCACCCAGGCCGTCCAGAACGGTCTCTCCCGTCGCAAGGCGGTGACCCAGGATCGCAAGACCGTGACCCCCGTCGCCCGTCAGGATGCCGGCGAGTCCGTCCAGCCCGAGGTGCAGATCTCGGAAGAGCTCCTGAAGGCCAACGAAGGTTCGGAAGCCGTCGAAGGCGCCGCTCCGGCGAAGCGCCCGGCCCCTCGCAAGTCCAAGTAATCCGACCATGTCCGTTATCACCGCCCAGACGGTCAACGATCTGCGCCAGCGTACCGGCGCGGGTCTGATGGATTGCAAGAAGGCCCTCACCGAGGCCGCCGGCGACATGGAGAAGGCTGTCGAAATCCTTCGCATCAAGGGCGTCGCCACGCGCAACAAGAAGGCTGACCGCAAGGCCAGCGAGGGCATCCTCGCCGTCCAGGTCTCCGCCGACGGTCGCGCCTCGACGCTCCTTGAACTGAACTGCGAGACGGACTTCGTCGCCAAGAACGAGAACTTCATCGCTCTCGCCAAGGAACTCGTGGGCCAGGCCGCCGCCAACGGCGTCGATGGTTTCCTCGATCAGCCTTACCACGCCGACAAGGCCCGCAAGGTGAACGACTACCTGAACGATCAGGTGCTCAAGATCGGCGAGAACCTCAAGGTCTCCCGCGTCCTGAAGTTCGAAGCCACCGGCGTGGGTCGCGTCTCCGCGTACGTCCACACCGGCGCCAAGATCGCCGTCCTCCTCGAACTGGGTCTCAAGACCCAGGCCGCCGCCGCCAACCCGGAAGTCGCCGAACTGGCCCGCCAGCTCGCGATGCAGGTCGTCGCCAACAACGCCCGCTTCGTCCGCCGTGAAGACGTCTCCGCCGACGTCGTCGCCAAGGAGCGCGAGATCGCCGCTGAGTTCACGAAGTCCGAAGCCGACAAGGCCATTGACGAAGCCAAGCGCATCGTCGAGGACTACAAGGGCCAGCTCGTCGAGCAGAAGGCCGCCAACGACGCCGAAGCCGTCGCCGAACTCGAGAAGCGTATCGCCGTGGGCGAGAAGCAGGTCATCGCCGCCGAAGGCCGCAAGAAGGGCCAGCTCTCCAACATGGAGAAGATCATCTCCGGCCGCGTGGACAAGTTCTTCGCCGACTCGTGCCTCCTCGAACAGGCTTACTTCCGCGATCCCGACCAGAAGATCCAGGACCTCATCGCCGCCGCCAAGTCCAAGGTCGGCGAGGAAGTCTCGATCGTCCGCTTCACCCGCTTCCAGGTGGGTGAGACCGCCGCTGAGTAAGTTCCGCCGATAATAGGCTCATCAAGGCCGGCTACCTTAAGGTGGCCGGCCTTTTGCTTGGCTTGCCAGTTGGGCCGGCTCGGATAGGCTTACGGCATGGCTTTCCGTACGGACATCTTCTGGAAGTCAGCCTGCGGCCGTTGTCCGGACTGCGGTGCGCCTATCCGCGGGGCGGCCGAC
Organism: Opitutales bacterium; assembly: GCA_044361555.1. Classification (GTDB taxonomy): domain Bacteria; phylum Verrucomicrobiota; class Verrucomicrobiia; order Opitutales; family UBA953; genus UBA953. The sequence goes on along the minus strand of JBIKIO010000140.1, from coordinate 2,472 downwards.
CAGACCGGACGTTTCGCACGTCTCTGGGATACGCCGACGCATTGCGCGGGGTGTGGGATGACCTTGCGCCGCAAGGAAGGCTTCTTCCTGGGCGCCATCGTCTGGAACTACGGACTCACCGCCTTCGGCGTGCTGCCGTTGGTACTCGCGGCCTATCGCCTAGGCTGGCTCGACGGCACCTGGGCCGTCCGTCTCGCCGTGGGCGCGATCTTCGTAGTGCCGCCGCTCATCCATGCGTTCGCGTGGCGCCTCTGGGTCGGCACCTATTACGGCTTCCTGCCCGACCAGCTTCCGTCCGGCGGCCGAAGGCTCGACGACTGATCAGGTGCGGCGCGCCGCCATCCGGCGGACGAGCTCGACGAGGAAGGCCGTGTCACCGCGCGTCGCCTGCAGGTGCGTGACGGCTTCGGCGGTCAGCTGTTCGATCCGTAGCTTCGTGGCTTCGACGCCGTGCAGTCCCGCATAGGTGAACTTCCCATTCTGCGCGTCGGCTCCGACGGGCTTGCCAAGCTGAGCGGCGTCGGCGGTGAGATCGAGCAGGTCGTCGACGAGCTGGAAGGCGATGCCCGCGGCGCGGCCGGCGCGGCGGCAGTGTTCGACGTCGGCGGCGGAGGCTCCGCCGACCAACGCGCCCATCGCGAACGAAGCGCTGAGCATCGCGGCGGTCTTGCCGAGCAGGATGAATTCGAGGCGGTCGTCCGTCGCACCGGCGGCGAGTCCGCCCATGTCTTCGGTCTGGCCGCCGACGAGCAGCGTCGAGCCCGCGGTCACGGCGAGTTCGCGCACGAGCGCGGTCGCGAGGGCGGGGCGGTCGGCGTAGCCGGTGGCGAGGAGTTCGAAGGCCAGCGGCTGCAGAGCGTCGCCTGCGAGCAGGGCGGTGGCCTCGTCGAAAGACTTATGGCAGGAGGGGCGACCGCGGCGCAGGTCGGAGTCATCCATGCAAGGCAGGTCGTCATGGATCAGCGAATAGGTGTGGATGCACTCCAGCGCGGTCGCCGCGTGGGACGCGTCGGCCTGCGGATCGAAGGCGACGGCCGAGGCCAGGCAGAGGACCGGCCGCAGGCGTTTGCCGCCGGCTTCGAGCGAGTAGCGCATCGCGCCGTGCAGGCGCGCCGGGCGGGCGGTGGCCGCAGGCGTCAGGCGACGGAGCGAAGATTCCGCCTGTTGGATCAATGCCTCGTGCCGTGACTGAAACAGCGAGGCGTCCATCGGTTATTCGATGTCGGCGCCGAGCTTGAAGAACGTCGCCGTGCGGCCGACGCTGCCGATCACTTCGCTTTCGGTGAGCTGGGCCAGTTCCTGGGCCTGCTTGTCCATTTCGTCTCGTTCGGCCGTGAAGCGGACCTTGACCAGGTCGGCGTTGCGGAAGGCTTCCTCGAGGAGGTTGGCGATCCCGGCGTTCACGCCGGCCTTGCCGACGAACACCTTGGGGTCGAGCGTCTGCGCGAGGCTGCGCAGCTTGCCGCGTTCGGCGCCGGTGAGGCGGGGTTGGTCTTCGGAGCCTGATTCCATGCCTGCTATGACGCTAAGGCGGAGCAGGGGAGTCAACGGGCTAATGACACGCCGGGCGCTTGCGGGCCGGGCTCAGCGAGGCATCCTGTCCCGACCGATGAGCCCGTCACCCCAGTCGCCTGAGTCCACCGTCCTGCCGGTCGAAGCTATCGCGCCGGAAGTCAGTCCGTTAGACCCCGTCGTCGTACACGTACGTTGCGCTCCCCATTACTCGCATTCGCTCCGTATCTGGCAGAGTACGTTCCTGCTGGACCGAGATTCCGCCCACACCAGCGCGATGATCGGTTTTGAGAACATCTCGCTCTACCCGCATTGGATGCCGGTACCCTTCGGCCGCCCCTATCAGTTCACCCTGTTCTTCGAGCCGCTCCCGAAGTCGGTCCAGGTCTTCGATCTTCACGAGATCATCCCGGAGCCCCGCGGCTGGCATTTTCCGGGCATCCGCCGGAATGACGCCGACGTCTACTGGCTGGACCTGCCGAACTGAGCGAAAACGGGCAAATATCTCTTCATCGGGGCAGCCCTTGAGGGGGTAGTTCCTTCTTGCTAACCCCGGGGCGGTTCGTCATTTCCATGGGTCAACTTCGTTAGGGAGAGGGGCGGAGCCCTTCTCACGCTGGTCGGCAGGCGCAAGCTTGTTCCAGACGGAGAGTCCGGCCAAACGGCGGGGCTTTCGGGAATCTCTCCCAGGTCGGCCATCATCAACCCAAAACTAACCACCACCATGTCGGTCAATAAGTCTGAAGTCATCAAGAAGCACCAGCAGGACGCCAAGGATACCGGTTCCCCGGAAGTCCAGGTCGCCCTGATCACCGCCCGCGTCACCCACCTGACCGAGCACCTGCGCACCCACCGCAAGGATTTCCACTCCCGTCGCGGCCTGATCATGCTGACGAACCGTCGTCGCAAGCTCCTCGCCTACCTGAAGTCGAGCGACCTGGACCGCTACAACGCGCTCCT
>JBIKIO010000031.1:0-13537 GCA_044361555.1 Opitutales bacterium | reverse complement strand
GGATCGTGACGACGCGGCAGGTCGACGCGACGTTCGTCGAGATCGCCGGCATCGCCCACTATCAACTCCGCCAGCAACCCGACGGGTCGGCTCACCTCAGCCTCCTGCCCGAACGAGCCGGCGATGAGTTGGTTTCGGCCCAAGCGATGCTCAAAGAGCGCCTGACCCTCCTGCTCGGCGCCCCGGTCACCTCCGCCTCCGTCGCGCTCCTCACCCCGGAAGACTCGGGCAAATTCCGCCTGACGATCCGCGAGTCCGCGTGAGCAAGGCAGATAACCACCGGAAAAGGGGCTTTCGGGCTGGAAAAACCCTGCCCCACCCACCAAGGTGGGCTTTTCACCACCATGGAAGTCTACATCGACGGTAAGTTCTATCCCAAGGCCGAGGCCAAGATCTCCGTCTTCGACCATGGTTTCCTCTATGGTGACGGCATCTTCGAAGGCATCCGCCTCTACCAGGGCTGCGTCTTCCGCCTCGACGAGCACCTCGAGCGCCTCGAGATGTCCGCCAAGGCCCTCTGCCTCGAGATGCCGTGGACCCGCGCCGAGATCGCCGAGATCGTCTGCGAATCCTGCCGCCGCAACAACCTGACCGACGGCTACATCCGCCTGGTCGTCTCCCGCGGGTTCGGCGACCTGGGCCTCTCGCCCAAGAACTGCCCGAAGCCTTCGATCGTCTGCATCGCCGACACCATCAAGCTCTACCCCGAGGAACTCTACGCTACGGGCATGCGCATCATCACCGCGCCGACCCGCCGCATCAGCCCGGCCGCGCTGCCCCCGATGATCAAGTCGTTGAACTACCTGAACAATATCATGGCGAAGATGGAAGCCCAGCAGCACGGCTTCCACGAGTGCCTGATGCTCAACGAGCAGGGCTACGTCGCCGAGTGCAGCGGAGACAACGTCTTCCTGATCCACAAAGGCCGCCTGATCACCCCGGCCTCCCATGCCGGCGCCCTCGTGGGCATCACCCGCCAGGTCGCCCTCGAAGTCGCCGCCGCCCTCGGCATCCCGACGGTCGAGACGAACATCACCCGCTACGACGTCTGGAACGCCGACGAGTGCTTCCTCACGGGCACCGCCGCGGAAGTCATCCCGGTCATCGAAGTCGATGCGCGCAAGATCGGCACCGGCAAGCCCGGCCCTCTGACCGCCCGCATCCTCGCCGAGTTCCGCAAGAAGGCTTCGCGCGAAGGTCAGATGATCCGCTGAGCCAGCCTGCGCCCAGACGCGCATGCCCGCCGACCCCACCCCGCCGACCGCCGACGATCGTGACGCCACGCTGCGCCGGCTTCTCCGGATCGCCTGGTCGTATCGCACGGACTGCCTCCAGCTGCTGGGGCTCCAGCTCGCCGTCGTCTTCCTGACCGTCGCCGTCATCGCCCTCGCCGGCGTCGGCATCGACTTCGTCCGCCACTGCGCCGACCGGACCATCCCCGCGCCGTCCCTGCCCTTCTTCGTGCCCGCCGACGCGACGGACAAGGCCGTCTTCGTCTGGCTCGGCGCCGGCATCCTCGTCGCCGCCGTCCTGCGCGCGGCCCTCGCGTTCATCTTCGGGCTCGTCTCCGTGCGTTTCCTGCACGGCCGGATCGTCGTCAACCTCCGCTCGCAGGTCTTCGCCAAGCTCCAGCAACTGAGCTTCCGCTTCTTCGACTCCAACGCCAGCGGGTCGATCATCAATCGCGTCACGTCCGATGCGCATGCCATCCGGCTCTTCATCGAAGGCGTGGTATTGCAGCTCGCCATCATCGCCCTGACCTTGGCCGCCTGCGCCGCCTACATGTTCCGCACCGACTGGCGACTGACGCTGGCCTGTCTCTCGGTCCTGCCCTTCCAGATCTGGTTCGCGATCCGCTTCTCCCGTAAGGTGCGCCCGGCCTACGAGGAGAACCGCGAGCTGATGGACCGCATGGTGCTCGGCTTCTCGGAGAACGTACAGGGTATCCAGGTCGTCAAAGGCTTCGCGCTGGAGCCGCGCGTGCAGGGCCTGTTCGCGGGCTGGAGCGAAGCGATCCGCGTCCAGAAGCGCAAAGTCTTCACCGAAGTCGCGCTGTTCTGGCCCGTCATCGACGCGCTCAACCGCCTTTCGATGGCCGTGCTCATCGGCTACGGCGGCTGGATGGTCGCGCGCGGCGAACTCGCCCTCGGCACCGGCCTCGTCGTTTTCGCCGGCCTGCTCCAACAGTTCTCCGCCCAGGTGACGACGCTCGCCTCGGTCGTCGACAACGCGCAGGTCTCCCTCGCCGGTGCGAAACGGATCTTCGAGATCCTGGACACCGACCCGGGCGTCGAAACCGAGGACGGCGCGAGCTCGCCCGGCCGCTTCGTCGGCCGCGTGGCCTTCGAGAACGTCAGCTTCGAGTTCCAAGACAACGCCACGGTGCTGCGCGACCTCTCATTCGTGGCCGAACCCGGCCAACGCATCGCCATCGCCGGCGCCACGGGCGCAGGCAAATCCGCCCTGCTCTCGCTCATCCCCCGCTTCTACGACCCACGGTCGGGCCGGGTCACGCTGGACGGGCATGATATCCGCCGCCTGCCGCTCCCCGAACTCCGCCGACAAGTCGGGATGGTCTTCCAGGAGAACTTCCTGTTCTCCAATACGATCGCGGCGAACATCGCGTTCGGACACCCTGAGGCGACGCAGGAACGGATCGAACGCGCCGCGCGCATCGCCGGCGCCCATGACTTCATCACGGCGCTGCCCGAAGGCTACGAGACCTTCCTCGGCGAAGGCGGCGTGAACCTTTCCGGCGGCCAGCGCCAGCGTATCGCCATCGCCCGCGCCCTGCTCCTCGAACCCACGGTACTCCTCCTCGACGATCCGACCTCGGCCATCGACCCGGAAACCGAGAAAGAAATCATGGAGGCGATGGAGGCCGCCATGGCCGGTCGGACGACGTTCATCGTGGCGCATCGCCTCAGCACGCTCCGCCGGGCCGACCTCATCCTGGTCCTCGACCGCGGCCGCCTCACGCAGGTCGGCACGCACGTGCAGCTGATGGCGGAGGACGGCCATTACCGTCGGGCGATCCTCGTCCAATCGGAAGGAGCCCCCGCATGAGCAAGCCTCCCCTCGAGATCGCGGTCCGCCGCCTGCGGCCCGACGAAGAAGAGCCGGATCGGCTGCCGCTGCGTTGGTCGACCATCACCCGCCTGTTCGCGTTCACCAGCCCCCACCGCTTGCAGCGTAACACCCTGTTCTGCCTCTGCGTCTTCCGGGCGATGGCCTTACCCGGCCTCGCCTGGTTCGTGGGGGCCATCATCAAAGGGCCCGTGACGACGGGCGACGGACCGGCGACCTTCCGGGCGCTGGCCTTGTTCACGGTCTTCTTCATCGTCGCCGACGTCGCGCTCTACTGGCGGATCCGGCTGGCGCACCAGATCGGCGAGAACGTCCTCCGCGACTTGCGCGACAAACTGATGGCCCACCTGCTGACGCAGCCGCTCTCATTCTTCCACGCCCGCCGCCACGGCAGCCTGATCAGCCGCATGATCTCGGACATCGAGGCGATGCGGAACGGCGTCCAGAACAACTTCTTCATCTCCTTCGTCTCGTTCGGGCAGATGATCTTCGCCGCGGCGCTGATGCTCCTGGCCAACCCCCGGCTCTTCCTCGTCCTGCTGGCCATCGTGCCCTGCCTGCTGCTCGTGCACGGCTTCTTCCGCGGTAAGATCCTGCACGCCTCACGCGTCCAGCAGGAGACCTTCTCCCGCGTGACCTCGGCGCTCGCGGAAACGGTCCAAGGTATCCGGGTCACGCAAGGTTTCGCCCGCGAGGACACGAATGCCGGCATCTTCACGCGCCTCGTGCGCAGCCTCGCCGGCAACGTCGTCAAGACCGCCAGCCTGACCTCGCTCTACCTGCCGCTGCTGGAACTCAACGCGCACGGCTTCATGGCCGCGCTCATCGGCGTCGGCGGCTGGGCCGCGCTGTCCGGCACGGGCACGGGCTTGGGCGACCTGGTGACATTCTTCTTCCTGGCCGACCTGTTCTTCTCGCCGATCACGATCATCGGCACGCAGCTCTCCGAAGCGACGCTCGCGATGGCCGGTGCGGAACGCTATTTCCGCGTGCTCGACACGCCGCCCGCCTGGACCGACAAGCCCGGCGCGGGCGAGTGCCCCCGCTTGAGCGGACACGTCGAATTCCGCGACGTCGGCTTCGCCTATGTCCCGGACCGGCCCGTGCTCCACGAGATCCGCTTCACGGCCCTGCCCGGCCAGGTCATCGCCCTCGTCGGCCACACGGGCTCGGGCAAGTCGACGATCATCGGCCTGCTCGCGAAGTTCCAGCTCCCGCTCACCGGCCAGGTGCTCGTCGACGGACACGACCTCGCCGACCTCCGTCAGGAGACACTCCGCCGCCAGATGGGCTTCGTGTTCCAGCAGAACTTCCTGTTCGCCGGCACGATCGCGGAGAACGTGAAGGCCGCCCGCCCGGAAGCAACCGACGAAGAGATCCGCCAGGCCTTCCGCGACCTGGATTGCCTGGACCTCATCGAGGCCCTGCCCGAGGGCATCCATACGCCCTGTTCGGAGAAAGGCCGCGGCCTTTCGATGGGCCAGCAGCAACTGGTGGCCTTCGCCCGGGCCCTGCTGGCCGATCCGCGCATCCTCGTCCTCGACGAGGCCACCAGCGCGGTCGACACGATCACCGAAGCCCGCCTACAGGTCGCGCTCACGCGCCTGATGAAAGGCCGGACTAGTTTCGTGGTCGCGCATCGCCTGAGCACCATCCGTCGGGCGGACTGCGTCCTGGTGCTGGAGGCGGGACGGATCGTCGAACGCGGGACGCACGTCGAACTGCTCGCCGCGCAAGGCGCCTACGCCGCGCTTCATCGCGACTTCCTCAGCTCGACGACCTGAAGCGGACTACTCGCCCTTACCGGGGGCGGCGTCGAACTTCGGACGGACCGGGCGACCCTTCACGGGTTCGGCCGATTTCGCGGGAGCGTCAGCAGCGGCGGTCGGGAACGCCGCGGAGAGGCCCTTGGTCTGCACGGGCGCGTAAAGATCGCCGACCGGAGAGCGCCGGAAGACCTCAGCCTGCAGATACTGATAGGCAGGCACGCCGTCACGGGGCTTTACCGCCAAGGAAAGCTCAAGGCGCACGGTCTGGCTGGTCGCGCCGCCGCTGAAGCGGACGCCCTTGGCCGAACCCAAGACCGCCAAGGCCAGACCGGTCGGCTCCTGATGCACGGGAAGCTCCCAAGTCTCGGCCGAAAGATCCGGCGGCAACAGGACCACCAAAGTACGGACCGGCCCGCCCGGATTGCCCGGGTAGACGAGCCGTCGACGCCAGAGAGGCCAGTAACGACGACCGGCCTCATCAAGGATCTCCGTCCCTCCCGGGCCGTCCACGACGAGCATACGCTCCTTCAGGAACGTGACCTCGGCCGGAGTCAGTTCGGCACGCACGGCACCCGCGCGACGCACCGGGCCTTCGTCGGGCCGGACGTCGGCGTTGACCAGCAGGACGACCTCCAAAGGCCCGGCGACGCGGTGATCGATCCAGGCGATCACGCCGAAAGGCACCGCAGTCATGGCCCCCGCCAGCAGCAAGCCGGCGCCCAGGGAGCGGCCGAAAGGATAACGGTCACGTAAGGCGACCAAGAGTCCCGCGCCGGCGAAACCCGCGGCGTGCACCGAGATATCCGTCCCCAAGGTCCACTGCGCGGACAGGAAATCATCCGCCTGACCGAACCAACGCAGGCGGAAGAACATCGCGACGACCCAGAGGGTGCCTGCGGTCGCGCCGAGCAATGGCGCATAGCGGGCGCCCGCGCGGACATACGTGCGGGTAAGCAACGCCGAGAGGCCGGAGGCGAAGAGTCCTCCGAAGAACGCCTCCTTGAGCGAAGCCACGCCCGTGAGCGCGGCGGCGATCACCAGGAAAGCCCAGGTGAACCAATACGTCAGGGCGTAGGTCTTCATTCCCCGACCACCGTGCCCGGGGGCACGATCGCGCCCTTCTTGACGACGATCACGCCGTCACGGACGAACAAAGCGTCGGTCTCCCACTTCTCCGGCAGGCCCGTGGGCGCCAGACGGCAGCCTTCGCCGATGCGCGCGTTCTTGTCGATGATCGCGTTCCGGATGAGGCAGTTGGCGCCGACGCCGACGTCAGGGCGGCCGAGGGAGTTATTACGCGCGATGTCATGTGGACGCTCGAAGGCATCAGCCCCCATCATGACGACGTTCTCGAGGCGGGAACCGCCGCGGATCACCGAACGCACGCCGACCACGCAGCGGGTGAGCTCGGAATCGTCGACGATCGCACCGTCGGCCATCAGGACGCGGGAGGAGCGGGCGCCATTGAGCTTGGCGGGCGGGAGATAGCGGGAGTGGGTGTAGACGGGGTTCTGGCCGTCGAAGAAATCGAACGGCGGCACCGGGTCCGTGAGGGTCAGGTTGCACTCCCAGAATGAGCCGACCGTGCCGATATCCTCCCAGTAGCCGTCGAAGACGTAGGCCATCATGCGCTTCGAGGCGAGCAAGCCGGGGATGACTTCCTTGCCGAAGTCCGTCTGGGTGTGGTCGGCGAGGGCTTCGCGCATGACCTTACCCGAGAAGAGGTAGATGCCCATCGAGGCCAGACAGTAGGGCTTATCCGACTTGTCGGAGAGACGGGCACGGGCGTTGCCGCCGAGCACCAGGGACGAGATCACGGCGGGGTCCTTCGGCTTCTCGACGAACTCGACGATACGCAGGTCGGCGTTGACGCGCATGACGCCAAGGGCGGAGACCTGATCGGAAGGCATGGCCTTGGCGGCGATGGTGACGTCGGCGGCGTTCTCCATGTGCTGGCGCGCGAGCTCGTCGAAATCGAGGCGGTAGAGCTGATCGCCGGAGAGGATCAGCACGAGGTCCTCGTCCTTGAGGTTGTAATGGTGCAGATTCTGGCGGACCGCGTCGGCGGTTCCCTGATACCAGGTCTCCTTGTCACCGGTCTGTTCGGCAGCGAGGATGTCGACGAAGCCGCGACCGAACCCGTCGAACTTATAGGTCTGCTGGATGTGCTTGTGCAGGGAGGCCGTATTGAACTGCGTCAGGACGAAGATCTGGTTGAAGCCGGAGTTGAGGCAGTTGCTGATCGGGATGTCGACGAGACGGTAGTTGCTCGCGAGGGGGACCGCCGGTTTGCAGCGATCCTTGGTCAGAGGGTAGAGACGGGAGCCGCGGCCACCCCCCATGATGATGCTGATGACGCGAGGAAGGGAGGGCATGGCGGGATGGCCTACCTTCCCTCCGGTCGCGGTCGCCCTCAAGCGGAAAAGGTCGAATGGCGGCTTGAAGGCGGCGGCGTCACAGGGTTGCATCGGCTCCCGCATGGCTTTCGCCTTCCACATCCTCGGCACCAGCAGTTCCGGCAACTGCTCCTTGCTGGAGGTCGGCGGCACGCGGGTGATGCTGGACGCGGGCTTCCAAGGCCCGCGGCTGGAGGCCTCCCTGCAGAAGCTCGGCATCGAAGCCCGGGCGCTGGACGCCGTCTTCATCACGCACGAGCATTCCGACCACTGCGTCGGCCTGCCCGCCCTGCTCCGCCAGAATCCCCGCCTCAAGGTCTTCGCGAACCGCGAGACCGCCCGGCGCATCAAGGATTCCTTCAAGTCCCAGCCCGACTGGCAGCTCTTCGAGACCGGCACGACGTTCGAGTTCAAGGGCCTGCAGGTCACCGCGATTCCGATCCCGCACGACGCCGCCGATCCCGTCGGCTTCGCGTTCGACCTCCCCGCCGAAGAAGCGCGACCGGCCAAACGCCTGACCTGGCTGACCGACCTCGGCCACGTGACCCCGGTCGTCCGCCACCACGTCGCCCTGGCCGACATCCTCGTGCTCGAGGCCAATTACGACGACGAGATGCTCGACCTCTCCAAACGGCCGATCTCCCTGAAGCAACGCATCCGCGGCAACTTCGGCCACCTCTCTAACACTCAGACCAAGGACCTGCTCGTCGGCCTACGCGAATGGCAGGCGACCGAGCTCTACCTCGGCCACCTCAGCAAGGAGTGCAACCGCACCGTGATCGTCGACGCGCTGATGAACGAGGTACGCGAACAGAAGACCGACCTCCGCGTGACGGTGGTCGATCCTCTCGAGGATAATCCGGTCAGCCTCTGGTGAGGCTTACTTCGCCGGCGGCGCCGGGATGTCATCCGCGGCCGGAGGCGTCGGCACGGCTCCTTCGGAGCGGATGACGGCGCTTTCGGCGACCGAGCGGGCCAGGCGCTTGACGGCGGCACCGCAGGCGGGCGATGCGGGATTCAGGTCCTGCGCGGAGAGCCAGGCGGCCAGGGCAGCGGCTTCGGCGCCTTCCTTCTCAAGCTTCTCAGCGCGTCCGATCAGCTGGGCGTAGGCGGCGACGAGCGGGGCGATATCCGAACGGGTCTTGGCGAGCACGAGGTCATCGGAGTCAGTCTTATAAGCCTCCACGATGACATCCCAAGCGAGGTAAGGATTATTCTGGGTGGCGAGCATCAACGCCTTCTGGATATTGGCGTCGAGTTCGCCGACGCGTTGGGCGATCTTGCGGAGCTTGTCGGAACGCTCCTTGTCCTGCGCGAGCGCCAGGCCGAATTCGAGCTTCTTGTTGAAGATCTCGCGCCACTTGGCTTCGCTCACCATCCGATCGAATTGGGGCACCATCTGCGCGAGGGTGTCCTGACGGCTCACCACCATGTTGGCGAATTCCTTCACGCCGGGATTCTGCGGCCAGATCTTCGTGGCGCGCTCGAGGGCGGCCTCGGCCTTGGCGGTATCGCCCGCGAGGGCGGCGGCCTTGGCGGAAAGCAGCGACATGTTCGAGGCGTTCATGGCGTTATTGACCTTGGAGAGCACCGGGGCGCTCGGAAAATCGCGGGCCTGCCCGCGCACCTTGTTGACGAAGGCCTCGACGTTCGCGAGGTCGCGCTCGTCGCCGAGACGCTGCAATTCGCGGAGGTCCTTCCACAGGCTGAGCATCTGGCGCTTCTTCTCCTGCGGGTAGAGCATCACCGGGGGCTCGAACTCACCGAGGAAGAAGGTCTCCTGGAGGCGCTCGAAGGCGCCGTAGAGCTCCTCCTGCTTCACCAGGTCATCGACCGTCTGCATGCCCTTGCTCACGTCCTTGATGGCCTCACGGGCGAGCAGGTCGATGGACTCGAGGGTCGGGACGAAATCGGAAACCGGGAAGAACTCCTTCACTTCCTTGGCGCCGACGACGACCTCCTGGTTGCTAGCGTTAAAAACCACACGGTAGAAGGCGCTATTGATGAGCGCATGGCGATAATGGCGCGCCATCAGGAAAGCGACCATCTGAGACTGGAACTCGATCTTCGCCTTGATGCCGATGGCGGTGAGTCGCGTCCCTTGGGCCAACATCTGGGCCTGCGTGCGGGCCTCGTCCTTGACCTTGAAGCCAAGTTCGGTCGATCCGGTGGCACCCTTCGTCACCAGCTTGCCCTTGCCTTGACTACGTTCGGCATTGGCTTCTTCGATGCGATCGGCCCGGTTGACGATCACTGACTCCTGGACCTTGCGCATAGTGTCGAGCTGATTGAGCGAAACCTCGATATTCTGGTATTCGGTGTTCATGCGCCAGGCCTTTGCGACTTGGTTCGCGATGGTGAGGCAACCGTTTCCATCGAACTCGAACTCCGCCGCCTTGAAGAGGAGGCTGAAAGCCTCCTTCTGGTTGCGAATGTGATTTTCCTTGGTCAGGGCCTGCGGAGACAGCAGGAACTGGATCTGGTCGAGGATCGCGATGTAGCGCTTCATGTCGCCGTTATCGGTCGGCGCCGCGAGGTAACGCTCGAAACGGGCGCGCACGGAGCGGCTGTTGCCGAGGTTCATCGTGGTCCCCTTCCACTGCATAGTGCCGTTCTCCAGGTCCACGGAGTCGCTGTTGACGTCGAAAAGACGGTCGGCTCCGCCTTCGGCGGTCGAGCTCTTATAGTTGCCGGCCGTGCCGCCCTGCGCAGGCGCCGGCGGCGGCGCCTGCGCGAAACCGAGGACGGTCAGGGCGCACCAGCCGAAGCAAGAAAAGATGAGGTGACGCATGGCGGAAAGGTTCAGAAACGTTCGAGGGCTTCGACGACCAAGAGGTCGCGGGTGACGCGGAGCTTGCACTTGAAGCGCTGGCCGACCTCGAAGGAGTCGGCGGAGCCCGCGGGGATGAAGACCGGGATGCGGCCGACGGGCTCCTTGCCGATCGGCTTCACGGCGAGGACGCGGCCACGGCCTTCGACGAAAGCGAGCTGCTGCTCGACCTGGCACTCGAGGCGGTAGCTGTTGCCCTGGAGCGTGGCCCAGTCGCGACGGTAGGTCTCGACCGAGAACGGGGTCAGGTCCGCGAAGCGTCCGCCGCCGCCCATGCGAGGCACGACGATCGCGACAAGGATCACGATGACCACGACAGGAATACCGAGAGCGAAGAAGAGGGGGTTGATCTTGGACATGCTAAAAAAGGGGTCGCAGGCTACCCTGCCCCTCCAGCCTAGTATGGTTTGGGATTTGTTCCAGCGATTTCCCCGCCTGAGGTAAATCCGACGGCCAGCCGGCCAGACGGGACCAAGCCGACCCTCAGCTCCAGCGCTTCTGCTGGCACCCGAAGACGACCAGGCAGATGCCGAAAAGCCCTTGGATCAGGAGCACGATCATGCCGAAGGACGTGCTGGCGATATAGGTGCTCTGGTTAGGCATGCTCGCGGTATAAGCATCATATAAAGGAAGCCCGAGCATGGACTCCATGTAGCCCGACCAACCCCAGTAGGAGTTGATGAAGGGTCGGCAGAGCCAGGTCAGCGCCGGCGGCAGGGCCAAGACCACCCCCGAGAGCGGTAGCTGGAAGCCGACGAGGTAGATCGAGAGCAGCGAAGACTTCTCGGGCGAGGTCAGCATGGCCGAGAAGCCCAGGCAGACCACGGACATCGAGACGCAACTGCCCGCCAAGATGGTCAGCTGCTCGGCCCATGGACCCGGGAAATTACAGATGAGTTTCACGAAGAAGCACATCCACACCCCTTGGGCGACGGCGATGAGCGAGACGAAGGTGATCTTCGAGAACGCGTAGGCCCACGGACGCAGGCCGGTCATGCGCTCCTTCTCGTAAAGCACGCGCTCGGCGGAGATCTCGCGGCCCCCGTTGTTGGCGCCCATGAGCGTGAGCAAAATGACCTGGAACATCACCAAGCCGGCGGCGAGGCCGGCCAACTGCGCATTAGCCATCTGGACGCCCAACGCCAGCTTCACCTCCTCCATCGAGGCGGTGTTACGGTCCATGGGAATCTTGAGGACGTCCCACGAGCCCTCGAGATTGAAGATGATCACGAGCAGCGGGAAGCCGAACGTGATGGCGAGCGTGAGGCCGAGATAGCCGGTGTCGCGGAAGAAAAGCTTCAGCCGACGCGAGAGCAGCGTCGTGAACTGCGAGACGCCGCCGGGCACCACCGGCTCGGCGAGAGGTTCGATCTCGGCCGGCGCGCCGACCTTGGCGACCGCGATGGCGTACGATTCGGAGTGCTCCGACTGATGGATGGCCCAACGGTCCCGCCAGGTCGCGAGGTCGGAGGCGTTCAGTACCTCGTAAAGGCGCAGGCCATCCGGGATACCGAAATAACCCAGCAACTCGGAGGGGGAACCTTGGAAGACCACATCGCCCTGATAGACCACCGTGACCCAGTCGAACTGATTAAGCTTTCCGAGGTTATGGATGATGCAGACGAAGCTCTTATGATGCGACTCAGCGAGATTGCGCAAGAGCGCGAGGATCTGGTCCTCCGACTGAGGATCGAGGCCTGAGGTCACCTCGTCGCAGACCATGCAGGCCGGATCAAGCGTGAGTTCCAGACCGAGGGAAAGGCGACGAAGCTGGCCGCCCGAAAGGGCTGAGACGCGCTTGTCGCGGTGTGGCTCCATGCCGGTCACGCCGAGCACGGCGTCGAGGCGGCGGGTGCGCTCGGCGGCGTCGGGCACGGCCAATTCCAAGGCGTAGCCCAAGGACTCCGCCACGGTCAGTTGCGCTTGGGCGGCGGTGAACTGCGGCGCAAATCCCACCTTCCCGATCAGGTCTTCGGTGCAGGTGATGCGCTGGCCCGCGAGGCTGGCTTCCCCGGTCGACGGCAGGATGCCGAGGATGGCCTTCATCAGGGTGGTCTTACCGCAACCGGAAGGCCCGATGACGGCGTTGAGCCCCCGAGGAAGGAAGCGGGCGTTGGCGCCGTCGAGGATGACGGGGCCATCGGCGCCCGCCCGTACGGTGAGGTTCTCGCAGCTCAGCATCAGTTGCAGTCTTGCCTCACCCCTCCGCAGCGTAAAGGATTATCCCCATGAGAACCCTCGCTCTCGGCCTCCTCACCGCCCTGGCCCTCCTCCCTCAGGCCGAAGCCCTGCAGATGAGCAAGAGAGCCATCCGCAACCCAGGCATCTTCGGGATCAAAATCGCCCGGACCGACATGGCCTTCTATGGCCGCGCGGACGCCATCCTCTCGATCTCCTTCCAGGAATACACCACTGGGTCGTTCATCGTCGCCGAGGTCGTGATCGACATGAGGGATTCGAACCAGCAACTCCGCCTCTACGCCGCGCGGCCGCCCGGCACGGATGATGTCGCCAACCGCGTCAACCGCGCCAGCGAGGCTAATTCGCAGAATCGCGGCCTAGACCCCAGCCAGGCGTCGAGGCTGCCGATCCCAGGCCAGCTCGCGGCCGTCGAATCTAAGGTCAACAACATGATCTCTGGCACGACCGGTGACATCGTCGTGAAGACCTATCCGACCACGACCCATGCCAAGACCGTCGAAATGATCGTCTCCTCGAAAGCCGAACTGCAGCGCCTCTACTCCAACCTGATCACCCTCTACACGGGCTTCGAAGTCGAAGCCGTGGATGGCGCTTCGGTCGAGGGTTCAAACGTAGCCGCGGCCAGCGCCGCCGCAGGCGGAACCGCCGCTAAGATCAAGATCAACCAGATCGGCGGGGTCCTCTTCACCGTCGAATAGTCCGCCGCCCCGCGCGAAGACCCGCTTTAAGGGGGCGACCGCGCTCTAGCGCTCCTTTCGGGCAAGTCCGGCTTGACCGTCCCGAAGGCGTCCGCTTGTGTCCGCCCTTACTCCCATGGCCTCCCTCCCCGTCAATCGCATCAAGAAGAAGAACATCATGAGCTACAATGGTGAGCTCTGCATCGTTCTCGAGTGCCTCGTCCGCACCCCCCCGAACAACGCTTCCTACGTCCAGATGGAACTCCGTTCCATCAAGACCGGCGCGAAGATCCCGGTCCGCTGCGGCATCGGAGTCAGCTTCGACGTCTTCGACAACAGCATCAAGTCCCTCGAGTTCTCCTATGAAGCCGACGGCAGCTACGTCTTCGCCGACACCAACACGAACGAGGAGCACTACATCTCGGCCACCACCCTCGCGGACTCCAAGGAGTTCCTGATCTCGGGCACCACCTACATGGTCCTCTTCGTCGAAGACAAGCCGGTCACCGTCGACCTGCCCCCTTCCGTCGTCGTCGAAGTCCTGGAAGCCCCGCCCGCCGTCAAGGGCGACACCGC
>JBIKIO010000002.1:0-48349 GCA_044361555.1 Opitutales bacterium | reverse complement strand
CTCCGGGTGGCGGGCGGCCAGGGCCTTGAGCTCCGTGGCGACGGTCCGGCAGTTGGCCTCGGATTCGAGGGAGCAAGGTCCGGCGATGAGGAGCAGACGGCGCTTATCGTGCAGCATGCGGCACGATAGGACGGGCTTGGCCCGCAGGGCGAGCCGTAAGGAGCGATCAGCGACCCAGCCAGCGCAGCACTTCCGGGAGCGGACGCGTGTTGAGCACCTGCTCCGGCGTCAGCCAGCCCTTGCGGGCGATGCGTACGCCGTGGGCGGCGAAGGCCAGCTGCTCGGTGTCGTGGGCGTCCGGATTGATCGAGCAGAGTACGCCCTTCTCCGCGGCGCGGCGCCACCAACGCCAGTCGAGGTCGAGGCGCCACGGGTTGGCGTTGAGCTCGATGATCGTGTCGTTGGCCGCCGCGGCGTCGATGACCTTGGCGATATCGACGTCGTAAGGTTCGCGCTTGTTGAGCAGGCGGCCGGTGAGGTGACCCACCATATCGACATGCTCGTTCTCGATGGCCTTGATGATGCGCGCCGTCTGGGCCTCACGATCCAAGGTGAAGAGGTTGTGCACCGAGGCTACGACGAAGTCCAGGCGGGCGAGGACATCATCGGTGAAGTCGAGCGTGCCGTCCTTGAGGATGTCGACCTCGCTGCCGGAAAGCACGCGGACGCGATACTTCTTCGAAGCGTTGAGCTTGGCGATATCCTCGAGCTGCTTCGCGAGGCGGGCCTCGTCGAGGCCGCCGGCCTGGAAGCTGGACTTCGAGTGATCCGAGATGCCGAGGTATTCCCAGCCGTGGGCTTCGGCCGCGGCGGCCATCTGGTCGAGCGTGTGATCGCCGTCGGACTCCGTGGTGTGGTTATGGAAGACGCCACGGAGGTCGGCGAACTCGACGAGCTTCGGCAGTTTGCCCGCCTCGGCGGCGTCGATCTCGCCGTTGCCCTCGCGGAGTTCGGGCGGGATCCACGGCAGGCCGAGCGCACGGAAGACCTCTTCCTCGCTGGTCGCGCCGGGCGCGACGGACTTCTCATCGACGGACTTGAAGCCCCACTCGCTCATGCTGAGGCCGCGGCCGAGCGCGCGGTGGCGCATCGCGACGTTGTGCTCTTTGGAGCCGGTGAAGTGATGGAGCGCGAAATAGAACTGTTCAGCCGGCACGACGCGGAGGTCGGCCTGGAGGCCGTTCTCGAAGCGCACGCTGGACTTCGTCTCCCCGTGGGCGGTGACTTCCTTCACGCCGGGGTAAGCGACGAACCAATCCATGATCGGCTTCGGTTCCGAGGAGGCCACGAGGAAGTCGAGGTCGCCGACCGTCTCGCGGGCGCGGCGGAGCGAGCCGGCGGATTCGGCGAGCGAGACCTGGGGGAGCGCGCGCAGGCCGGCGAGGATCGGTTCAGCGATCGCAGCGGCTTCATACCAGCGGTGACGCTTGCCGTAGGCGATGCGGTTCTTGATGCCTTCGAGGATCTTCTCCTGGGTCTTCGCGCCGAAACCTTTGAGCTCGGCGACCGCGCCGGATTCACAGACTTCCTTCAGCTTCGCGAGGTCCTCGACGGCGAGCTGCGTCCAAAGAGCACGCACCTTCTTCGGACCGAGTCCGGGGATCTGCATGACCTCAAGGAGGCCAGCGGGGATCGAGGCCTTGAGCTTCTGGTGGAAAGGCAGCACCCCGTCGCGACGCAAGGTCGTGATCTTGTCGACGAGCGCCTCACCGAGGCCGGGAATGTCGGCGAGCTTGCCGCCGTCGATCAGCTCGCCGAGATCTTCGGTCATGTTTTCGAGGATACGGGCGCCGGCGGAATAGGCGCGGATCTTGAACGGGTTCTCACCCGTCAGCTCCATGAAGGTGGCGATTTCGTCGAGGACGCCCGCGATGTCGTTCTTTTCCATCATGGACGGCGGGCCTTCTCGGCGAGGTAGATGCTTTGCAGCGCGGCGTAGTCCTCTTCGCGGCTCCCGCTCTCGATGACGTGCTGGTAGGAGCCCGCGTGGCGGAGCTCTTCTTCAGCGGCGGCGACGCGGCGGTCGATCTCGTCGGCGGGGTCGGTCCCGCGGCCCGTGAGCCGGCGACGGAGCTCGGTGCGGTCGCTCACCCGGATGAAGACCGTCACGAGCGCGGCGGCGAGGCGCGGGTCGGCGGCGCCCTTGGCGCGGATCGTGGCGGCGCCCTGGACGTCGACGTTCAGGAGCGCGTCATAACCGGCGCTGAGATGCGTGGCGACGTCGGCCGCGCGCGGCCCGTACAGATTGCCGTGCACGTGGGCGTGCTCGAGGAAAACGCCGGCGGCGACCTGCTGTTCGAAGCTCTCGCGGGTGAGGAAATGGTAATCGACGCCGTCGACTTCGCCGGGCCGCGGAGCACGCGTGGTGCACGTGATCACGCGACGGATGCCGGCCGGACAGGCGTCGGTCAGGCGGCCGCAGAGCGTGGTCTTGCCGCTGCCGGCGGGGCCCGAGACGACGATGAGGAGCGCGCGGCTCACGGGAGATTGAAGGACTGCGCCACGCATGCGATTCCGAGGAGCAAGCTCAGACCGCCGACGGCGTAACGGCGTCCGGACGTGGCGAGGACCCAGTCGCACTGCCGGCAGAAAGCAGGCGGCGAGCAGGCCCACCAGAAGCCACCGAGCACCAGGACGCCGTAACTCACCGAGGCGTCCAACAGGCTATGCGGAAGCTGCCGGTAACCCGCATCGAGCGTGACGCGCGCGAGGAAGAGCATCAGCACGCCGAGCGCGCGCACCGAAAGGAAGTCGGGCATAGTCACGAAAGCAGCGAGGCTGGCCCCGAGGAAGATGCCGAGGACGAGCAGACGGGGGATGCCGGCAAGATCCGCGTCGGGGATGTTGACGAGCCACCAAGCGAACCAGGCGATCGCGGCGAGACCGAGCAGGTAAGTCGCGGCCTTAGAGCGGCGGAAGGTACGGAGCACGGGGGCGTCGGTGACGATCAACCAACCGGCCAGGAGCAGGAAGGCGGCGAGCGCGTAGTAAGCTTGGGCGAGGGTCACGGGTCCCATTAGGACGCTCCCTCCGCCCGAGGCAATCCGTAGGTTCAGCGGGCGCGCAGACGATCGACGGCCCAGGCGGCGTGTTCGGCGACCATCGTATCGGCGGAGGCGAGCAGCGCCTCCGCGGCGGGCAGGTCGGCCGCCGTCCCGACGTTGCCGAGGACGGTGAGCGCGTTGCGACGCCAGCGTGCCAGCCCGAGGCGTTCGACCGGCGTACCTTGGAAGTGGTTCAGGAAGTGCTCATCCGTCCAGGCTAGCGTCGCCCGGAGCGGTGGGTGCGGACGAGGGGTGAAATGGGCTTCGCGGGTGGCGACGGCCCACTTATTCCAAGGGCAGACGTCGAGGCAGTCATCGCACCCGAAGACCCGGTCGCCGAGGGCTTCGCGGTATTCGACCGGGATCGGGCCCTTGTGCTCGATGGTCAGATAGGCGAGGCACTTCCGCGCATCCATCTGATAGGGTGCGATGATCGCGGCGGTCGGGCACGCATCGATGCAGCGCGTGCACGTGCCGCAACGGTCCGGCTCTTTCTTCTCCGAAACTTCCAGCTCCAGCGTCGTCAGGACGACGCCGAGAAAGAGCCAGGTGCCGGCGCCGCGGTGGATGAGGATCGTGCTCTTCCCCTGCCAACCCAGCCCAGCGGCGGCGGCGACGGGCTTTTCGAGGATCGGACCCGTGTCGACATACGGCTTCTGTTCGCCACCAAGTCCGTGCATGACCTCGCAGAGCTGCTTCAGCCGGGAGAGGATCACGTCATGGTAATCCGCCCCGAGGGCGTATTTCGCGATGCGGTACCCGGCGGGCGGGTGCGGCTGGTAGTAGTTCAGCCCTACGACGACCAGGCTGCGGGCTTCGGGCAGCACCTGGCGGGCGTCGGTCCGACGGTCTGGATTACGGGCCAGCCAGGCCATGTCGCCATGCATGCCGTCGGCGATCCACTTCTTGAAGTAATCGGCGCGCACGTCGACTTCGACCGGCGCGACCCCGAAGGCGTCGAAGCCGAGCTCCTTCGCCGAAGCCTCGAGACGCTGGCGGAGGGCGCGGGGGTCCATCGACTCAGCCCAGGATCGAAAGCACGCGGCTCACGATCTCTTCGACCGGCGCGAGCTTGCCGACGCCTTCGTAGCCGCAGGCGAGCATACCCTCGGCGGGCTCGACCACCGCGTGGCCGCGGGAGCGGAGGGTCTTCAGGTTGGCTTGCGTGGCCGGGTGCTCGTACATCTTACCGTTCATCGCCGGGCAAAGGAGGACCGGACCGCGGGTGGCGAGGTAGATGCTGGTCAGCAGGTCAGGGGCGAGGCCGTGGGCGAACTCGGCCAAGACGTTGGCCGACAGCGGGGCGACAAGGAGCAGGTCCGAGGAATCGGCGATCTCGATGTGACCGGGGACGGAGTTGGCGCCTTCAGCCCAGAGGTCGAACGCCACCGGGCGGCGGGAAAGCACCTGGAGGGTCATCGGGGTGATGAACTGGGTGGCGCCTTTGGTCATGACCACCTGGACCTCCGCGCCGTATTTGACGAGCTGCGAGGTCAGGTCCGCGGCCTTGTAGGCGGCGATGGAGCCGGTGACCCCGAGGGTGATGCGTTTGCCGACGAGCTGGGACATGACAGCCGTGGACGATGAGAAGGCCGTCGGGTGAGGCGAGGGGAAAGGCGGCTGAGCATGCCGAAAACAAGAGCTTTCGGGCGAAACCTGCCCCTTTTCTTGTTTGCCATGCCAGCCGACGGGGGTTCGCATTGGTGCCTCTTATGCAATCCGACATTGGTCTCATCGGTCTGGCCGTCATGGGTCAGAACCTCGCCCTCAACATCGCCGACCACGGCTTCGCGATCTCGGTCTATAACCGCACGACCGCCAAGACCGACGAGTTCGTGAAGGAAAACCCGAAGACCCCGGGCAAGCTGACCGGCTGCCCCACCATGAAGGACTTCGCGGCCTCCCTGAAGAAGCCCCGTAAGGCCGTGATCCTCGTCAAGGCCGGCGGCCCCACCGACGCCGTCATCAACGAGCTCGCCGCGGTCTTCGAGCCGGGCGACATCATCATCGACGGCGGCAACGCCCTCTGGACGGACACCATCCGTCGCGAACGCGAACTCAAGGCCAAGGGCCTCCGCTTCATCGGCTCCGGCGTCTCCGGCGGCGAAGAAGGCGCTCGTTTCGGTCCGTCCCTCATGCCGGGCGGCGACGCCGCGGCCTGGGCTGAACTGAAGCCTATCTGGGAAGCCGTCGCCTCCAAGGTCGATGCCGTCACCGGCGTCGAGCTCACCGGCGCGACCCCCGGCAAGCCCATCAAGGGCGGCGTGCCCTGCGTGGCCCATATCGGCCCCGACGGCGCCGGCCACTACGTGAAGATGGTCCATAATGGCATCGAGTACGGCGACATGCAGATGATCTGCGAAGCCTACGACCTCATGCGCGGCCTCCTGGGCATGACCCCGGACGAGATCGGCACGACCTTCGAAGAATGGAACAAGGGCGACCTGAACTCCTTCCTCATCGAGATCACCGCCAAAGTGCTCAAGCAGAAGGACCCCGAGACCGGCGTCCCGCTGGTCGACGTCATCCTCGACACCGCCGGCCAGAAGGGCACGGGCAAGTGGACGAGCGCCAACGCCCTCGACATGGGTGTCGCCGCGCCGACCATCGCCGAAGCCGTCTTCGCCCGCTGCCTCTCCGCCGTCAAGGATGAGCGCGTCAAAGCCTCCAAGGTCCTGCGCGGACCGAAGCGCGCGATGACCAATCCCGACAAGGCCAAGATCATCGAACAGATCCGCGACGCCCTCTACTGCTCCAAGATCTGCTCCTACGCCCAGGGCTTCCAGCTCATGCGTGAGGCGCAGAAGGAATATAACTGGAAACTCAACTTCGGCGAGATCGCTCAGATCTGGCGCGGTGGTTGCATCATCCGCGCGAGCTTCCTCCAGAAGATCACCGAGGCCTTCGCCAAGAAGCGCTCGCTGGATAACCTCCTCCTCGACCCGTACTTCAAGAAGACCGTCAAGAAGGCGCAGAAGAACTGGCGCAAGGTCATCGCCCTCGCGGTGAAGCACGGCATCCCCGTGCCGACCCTCGGCTCGGCGCTCTCCTACTTCGACTCGTACCGCACCGAAGACCTCCCGCAGAACCTGCTCCAGGGTCAGCGCGACTTCTTCGGCGCCCACACCTACGAACGTAAGGACAAGCCCCGTGGCGAGTTCTTCCACATCGACTGGCCGGATCCCAAGCGCCCGCAGATCAAGGCCTGAGCGCCTTGACCGGCAACAGCAAGGGCGTCCGCGAGGACGCCCTTCTTATTGGCGGATTTACTTCGCGGACCAACCGCCGCCGGTAGCGGCGGCAAGACGGACGGCGACCTGCCGGCGCTCCCACACGACCATCGAGAGCGTGCGCGCGGCCAAGGCTTCGTCGCGGCGGGCGAGCGTGAGCTCGGTCTCGTTAGCGAGGCCGGCCTTCTGGCGCGCTTCGGCGTTGGCGAGGCGAGAGCGCACGGCGGCGAGCACGCGGGCGGTGAGTTCTTCCTGCTGCGCGAGTTCGCGGAGATCGGCCAGAGCGTCCTCGACCTCGCGGAAGGCGCCGAGCACGGCCTTCGTCCATTCGGCGGCGGAGCCGTCGATCCGCGCGCGCGCAGCCTCGAGATTCGCTTCGCGGCGACCCGCATCGAAGATGGGCAGGTCGATCGCGGGCGTGAGGCTCCAGAAGCCGGCCGCCCCTTGGCCGATCCGCGAAGCCGGATCGGCCTGCCAGCCACCCTGACCGGTCAGCGTGACGGAAGGATAGAAATCGGCGCGGGCCGCACCCTCGCGGGAAACGGCGGCGTCAAGACGGGCGGCCATGGCCGCGAGGTCAGGCCGGCGGAGCAGGAGTTCGGATGGTATGCCGGCGCCGAAGCCGGGCATCGCAGCGACGCCTTGGGCGACCGGCAGGCTTTCTCCCGGCGTGGCGCCGATGAGCGCACGCAGGGCGTTCTCGGCGGCGGCGACGCGACGACGGCCAAGGCCTTCGTCGACCTTGGCCTGCGCGGCGGCGAGGCTCGCGGAGGAAAGCGGATCGGAATCGATCAGGCCGGCCGTGACGGTCTTCGCGACGAGTTCCATCTCGCGGAAACGCGTGGCGAATTCGGTCTCAAGGAACGCGAGCTGCTCACGGGCCCCGCGGACGGCGAACCAGAGCCGGGCGACTTCAGCGGACAGGGCGAGATCGGCCTGCGCGGCGGTGAACTTCGCGGCGCGGACATCCGCTTCGGCGGCCTGCGACTTCGCGGCCTCGCGGCCCCAGAGGTCGAGTTCCCACGAAGCCTTGGCGGCGACGGCGGTGACATCGGTGCGCCGCGGGATGCCCGGAGGGAAGCGTCCGTTGGCGACGGAGATGCGGGAGGCCTCCTGGCCGGCGGCAAGCGAGAGCGCCGGCTGATCGCCGGCATCGGCGGCCCGGAGCAAGGCGACCGCTTCGCGCTGACGCGCACGGGCAAGCGCGAGGTCCGGGCTGCCCTTGCGGGCACGAGCGAGCAAGTCGAGTAAAGCCCGGTCGGCGAACGCTTCGGCCCACTTCGCATCGGCGGCGACACCAACCTGCGAGAACGCGGCGGGCGCGGTCGGCGCAGACGGCTTGGCGGCCGGATCGTGCGCGCAGCCCGCGAGCGCGAGCGCCGCGAGCAAGAAGGACTTATTTACCCGGCGCATCTTGGGAGGCGTCGATGTAGACGTCCATCTGCTGGCCGACGAAGAGGGCGCGACCCGTCGGGCGGTCGAACTGATAGATCACCTGGAGGACACGCGTGTCGACACGCTCGATGCTCGCGCCGGTCAGCGAGGTCTTCGGGATGACGAAGGGCTCGATGCGGACGAACTTCAGGGCGATGGAGCGGTCCTTGCCACCAGCGAGAGAGCTCTCGCCCTTGAGGTAGCCCTTGGCGGGCAGACCTTCGCGCATGCGCGTGGCGAGCTGCTCGTCGACATCGCAGCGGATCTGGAGGCGGGTGATATCGCCGAGGACGACCGGAGCCTTGGCCCCGGCGGAGACGAACTCACCGATGCGGACGCCGACCTGGAGCACCGTCGCATCGATAGGCGAACGGAGGACGAGGCGATCGAGGAGCACCGCGGTCTGGTCGAACTGGGCGCGCGCGAGCGCGAGCTTGGCCTGCGCTTCCTTGGCGGCCATCTGGTAGGAAAGGAGGTCGGCGGCCGAGACGGCGCCGCTGTCCTTGATGCCGGTCCAGCGGCGCGCGACGTCCACGGCGCGTTCAGCGGTGGCGGCCGCGGCGTCGACGGCGGCCTTCTGGACGGCGTTCTGGGCGCGGAGGTCGCGGTCGTCGAGGGTGAGGATCGGATCGCCGGCCTTCACCTTATCCCAGACCTTCACGTGGACCTTGGCGACCGTGCCGGAAGTCGGTGAGCCTAGCAGCGTATTCTCAGCGACGGCCTCGATCAGGCCCGCGGCGGCGATGAGGCCGTCCTTGTCACGGGTGGCGGGCTCGTAAGGCGGGGGCTTGATCGACGTTTCGGTGGCCGTGCCGCGGGTGAGTTGCAGCGCGGCGACCGCCCCGGCGAAGGCGAGGGCGAAGAGCAGGAGGCGTTTCTTGAACATAAAGGGGGTCAGAGGTGGGTGGTGTCCAGGAGCTTGGGATCGTCGACCACGCGGCTGATGCGACCGTCCTCCATCTCCGCGATGCGGTCGGCGAAACGGAAGATGCGGTGATCATGCGTCACGACGACCACGCAACGCTCAGGTGAACGGGACAGATCGCGGACCATCTGCATGATCTGGGCGCCGGTGTCCTTGTCCAAGGCCGAGGTCGGTTCGTCGCAGATGAGGAGCGGCGGTTCATGCACGAGGGCCCGGGCGATGGCGACGCGCTGTTGCTGGCCGCCGGAGAGCGCGTTGGGCCGGCCGTCTTCGCGGCCCTTCAGGCCGACCTTCTCGATGATGGCGAGGGCGCGCGCATGGGCTTCGTCGTAAGGGCGTCCCTGGATCAGGAGCGGGATCATCACGTTCTCCGCGACGGTGAGCGTCGGGATCAGGTTGAAGGACTGGAAGACGAAGCCGAGGTTCTGGCGGCGGAAGCTCGTGAGCGCCTCCTGGCCGAGTCCGTCGAGGCGCTGGCCGAAGACTTCCACCGTACCGGCCTGCGGCGTGAGCGTGCCGGCGATGACCGAGAGGAGCGTCGTCTTCCCGCAACCGGACGGACCGACGAGCATGATGAGCTCGCCGCGGCGGGCTTCGAAGTCGGCCTGCTTGAGGGCGACGACGCGGTTCTCCGGCGTGCCGAAGAGCATGTCGACGCCGGAGGCGCGGACGGCGACGGTGTGGGCGAGGTGGCTCATCCGCGGAAGACGGAGGCGGCGTCGACGCGCGACACCTTGATGATGCCGATGAGGGCGGAGACGAAACTGATGCCCAGCACCAGGGCGAACGTCGCCCACAGGATCTGCGGATACATCACGAAGGGGGGCATGCCTTTCTCGATCATCACGCGCCCGATGGCCTGCGCCATCCCGGCGCCGAGACCGAAGCCGATGAGCCCGGCGGTGAAAGCCTGCACGAAGAGCATGCGCGCGATCACGCCCATGCCCGCGCCCATCGCCTTGATGGCCGCGAAGTATTTCAGGTTCTCGAGCACGAAAGAGTAGAACGTCTGTCCCGAAATCGCGATGCCGACGAAAAGGCCGAGGAGCACCGCGGTGCCGAAGGAGAACGGGATGCCCGTGTTGGTCCAGAACCACCAGAAGGTGTTGCGCGCCAAGCTGCGCTCGCCCCAGCTCCAGATCACGGTGTCGGAGGTCCACGCCTTCAGGCCGGTGTCGCGCTCGATGCGGTCGCAGAGCGCGGCGGGGGTCACGCCCTTCTGCGGCTCGACGAGCATGAAGCTCAGCGTGCGGCGGGCGCCGAGGGTATAGCCCTTGGCTCGATCGTAAGTGGTGTAGACGAACGGTCCGCCGGTGAAAGCCCGCTTCACCTTACAGATGCCGACGATGCGCGCCTGGATGTCGTTGATCTCGAACGTATCGCCGACCTTGAGCGGCGTGTTCTTGGGCTTCCCGTCGGGCCCGACGCCCATGCGACCCATCAACGCGGCGCCCCATTCATCGACGATGACCGTGTCCGGCAGGCGCAGGTCTTCGATGCGACCCTGCGTGAGCACGGCCGGCGCGCCGGCGAAAGTGTCGGCGTCGATACCGACGAGCGTGATCAGCTTGAAGTTGCCGTCCTGCATGCGTGCCTGGACGAAGGACGTGTGGAGCGGGGCGGCCCAGGCGACGCCGTCGACGGAGCGGACACGGCCGAGGTCCGTATCGCGGAGCGGCTTGGCGTCGTTCACCTGCTCGACCATCGGGTCGCTGACCCAGACCTGGGCGCGGATGTTGACCATCGGCGTGTAGGTCCAGCTCATGATCCCGAAGAAGACCGAACTCTGCTGGGCCATCAGGAGCGCCGAGAACGCCAGGCCGCACAGGAGCATCGCCAGCTTGGCGCGATCTCCGAAGAGCATGTTGAGGGCGAGGCGATACATCGGACGAGTTCCTTGAGTCTCTGCCCAACAAGCCGTGGGTCAATGGGAAGTCAAACGGCCCGGACAAAGTCCGGGCCGTCGTGACCGAAACGTGACTTAGACGCTTAAGGGGCGACCGGAGCGGTGGCGCCGACCTTGAACATCAGCGTGCTCTTGAAGAAGTCCGGACCCCAAGAGGCGTTGACGGACCAGGCAGCGATCAGGAGGAGCAGCGCGAGAGAGAAGC
This sequence comes from Opitutales bacterium, assembly GCA_044361555.1. Classification (GTDB taxonomy): domain Bacteria; phylum Verrucomicrobiota; class Verrucomicrobiia; order Opitutales; family UBA953; genus UBA953. Next base: position 37,605 of record JBIKIO010000002.1, on the reverse strand, counting down.
AGCGGACGACCTTGGCCTTGTCCTCGCTCTTAGAGGCCGCGTGCAGGAGGCCGACGGCGCCCAGAGCGAAGATCGGGTGGAACCAGGAGATGGGCTTGGCGGTGTAGAACAGTGCGACGATCCCGACGACGAGGTTGATATCGACGAGCACGGTGACGATACGCTGCAGGACGGGCTTCGGGCCCTTGGTGAGCGCCACGATGATGACGGCCAGGATCAGGACGAGAAGGAGGGAGCCGTAATGCTTATGGGCGGTGAGGAGCGGAGACATGCGCATACCTTGGGATTTACCCGGCCCAATTCAAGCCCTCCCGAAGGTTTTCAGCGGTCCTCGGGGAAAAGATACCGGAAAAACCAAGCGGCCAGCGCAGCGCCGAGGAACTGGACGGCGATATCCGCGGCGACGCGGGGGGCGACCTTGGCGAGGTAGACGGTCTCGGTGACGAAGGCCTTGGTGCCATCGAGGCCTTCCGACAAGGCGGCGCACATTCCGAAGAGCGCCGACGCCAGCCCGGTCGCAGGATTGAGGGCCGGGCTATGGTCGCTGAAGACCCCTTGCAGGCCGAAAGCAGCCAAGGCGATGGCGAGGCCGAAGTAGCTGTTGCCGGCGGTCAGGCGGGACGTTCCCACCTGGAGGAAGACGAAAGCCAGGAGGAACGTCCCAAGGAGCTCCGCGCTCCCGTCCGCCACATATCCTTCGAAGAGCGGGGCTCCCAACGCATCGATGGCACCCTTCGCGCGTTCCGCATCGTGCCCGATCATGGCTCCGGCGACGAAGGCGGCCGCCAACGCCGCGAGCAACTGGACGCCGACGGTGGCGGCGAGCGAGCGCGTGCTGATCCGACCACGAAGGCGGAAGGCGAGCGAGAGCGCCGGGTTATACTGCATGAGGCCGACCGGGGCGCCCATGTAGAGCAGCGCGCAGAGCACCGCCGCGACGGGCAACGAGCTGGCGCTCATCATGGAGGCCACGCACAGGAAGAAGGTGCCGACGGCTTCGAGGAGGAGCTTGTTCCGCATGGTTCTAATCTCCGCGTTTCGCCGACGGCCTCAAGCGTGGAGTCTTCAACGCGCCCCGCCGGCGTTGAGCCAGTTCTCGCTGAAGGCGGCCATCTCCTCGAAGCCGGGCAAGCGACGGGTCCTGTAGCGCAGCTCGCGCGACGCCTCCTCCTGGGCCGCATACAGCGCGGTGAGCGTGGCGTGCAGGGGCGTCTTGTTGTTCTTGTTGTCGACCAGCCAGAAGCCGACCTGTTCGCCGGCTTCGACCTCGTTGTTGTAATACTGCCAGAAGAGGATCATCGCCGGCTTCCAGGAGAGGAACTTCGCGAGGATCTCGCGGTTGCGCTTCTCATGCTGGGCGCCGTCGCCACCGCAGGCCTTCCAGGAAAGACCGCATTCGCCGATGAAGACGCGCTTCGGCGGTAGGCCGGCCTTGGGCGGCAGCTGCGCGTTGACGTAATCGAGGGTGGCACGGACTTCGGCGGCCGGGAGCAGCTGGCAGTCGTAGGCGGAGTAGGAGACGAAATCGACGGCGAGCTTGGGCAGCACCGCGTTGACCATGCGCTGGCGGCCGTCCTTCATCGCGTCGCGAACGCGGTTCACCTCGGCGTAGGTGTAGACCCGGCACTTGGTGTAAGGCACCTCCGCGCGCGCGTCGTCGACGGCCTTCTGGCGGAGCGCGAACCATTCGATCATGGCGGCGATCCGCTCGGGCGGAGCGTCCTTCTTCACGTCCTTGTCCGGCAGCAGATACCAGTCACCCTCCCAGTGGCCGATGAAGAACGTCTTGCCCGTGGCGTCATAACGCGTGAGCAGGTCCTTCGTGAATTGGTACATCGCGTTGTATTCGCGCCGACGCAGTTCCGGCGTGATGCCTTTCGTCCAGGAGTCATTGGAGCGATACCACACGACATAGTGCGTGAACGGCATGGCGATGTACGGCGTGAGCTGGCCGCCCGAGACGGCGTCGATCTTGAGGATGCGCGAGCCCATCGCCGAGATACCCTTCGCCGCTTCCAGTACCGCGGGATCCTTGGTGAACTTATACGCCGGGCCGAAGGCTTGCGTGCCGACCACCTGCGGAAAAGCGTCCGGCATCGTCGGTACGGCGGGCAGCGGCGTCATCTCGAGCTGCTGCGCCGGACGGTTCTTCTGCGCGGACAAGACCGCCGGGAAAAGCAGGAAGACTCCCAGAAGGAGACGGAGGGTTGGACTCATGGGGCGGACCTCAGGGGGAGGGACTTGAATTGTCCTGCTTCGGCACCCTTCCTTCAAGCCCGTTCCCACCCACACCATGAACACCACCCAAGCCACCCTCGCCGCCGTGCTCCTCGCCGTCGGCATCCACACCCACCTCGTCGCCGCTCCCGCCAAGGAGAGTGGCGCCGCCGATCCGGACCACACCCGGCTCGTCACCGCCCGCAAGGCGGCCCTCGAGCTGCCAGAGATCGCCTCCGCCGAACAGCAGGCCAAGGCCGACCGCGCCCTGACCACCAAGGCGTACGCCGAATACAAGATGGCCCGGAAGCGCTCCAACGACTCCGAGGCGGCCTACCGTAAGGCCTACGATGAAGCCCTCGGCAAGATCGACGCGGGTGCGCCCGCGCTCCAGGAGAAGGAGCGTGCCGCCTTCCGTGAACGTATGCTCAAGGCCCGGACGTCCAAGAAGAGCGGCCCGAAGAAGCCGGCCGCGAAGGATGACGAGGCCGATGACGAACCGGCGACCGACGAGAAAGCCGCCGAGTAAACCCCTCGCGACCCGCCGACCGGCGGGTCGCTTATTTGGGGAGAGCGGCGACGAAGGCCGCCCAGATCTCCTCGACCGGCTCGAGGCCAACGGAGATCCGCAACAGGTCGGGATCGAGGCCCGCGGCACGCAGGCCGGCCCTGCCCTGCTCCGACGTGACTTCTTCGAAATGCGCGAGCCAGAGGAACGGCGCGGCCAAGGTATAACGAAGCCCGAAGCTCGGGCCCTTGCCGACCGCGAGCCGATCGTAGACCGAGCGCATGTCGCCGCGGAGTTCGAGCGTGATCAGCGCGCCGGCACCGCCGCCCGCCCGGCGTATGCGACAATAATTCTCGGCGGTCGGCCCCTGGTCGGCGGTCCGCACGCGCGCGACCGCGGGATGGGCGGCGAGACGACGGGCGAGTTCGGCGGCGTTGGCAGACTGACGGCGCGTGACGTCCTCCATGCGACCGATCTGGGCGGCGAGCGCCCGGAGGTCGAGCGCGTGCAGAGGCGCGAGGCGCAGACGGGCGGCGGCGAGCATCGCGGCCGCGTCCGGTCGGGTCGGATCGATGGCGAGCACGCCGGCCATCACGTCGCCTTCGGAGGCGGCGTATTTCGTGAGACTGGAGACGAGGACGTCGGCGAAAGGCAGGACGTCGACCGACGCGAGGCCGACGCTGCTCGGGTCGAGCAACAGCTTCGCGCCGTGTCGGTCGCAAAGGGCGCGGAGCGCCGGTAGGTCGGTGGTCTCGAGCTGCGGGTTGTTCGGGATCTCGGTGAGCACGCCGGCGATCGTACCGGTCGCGAGGAGTCGTTCGACCGCGGCAAGGTCACGCACATCGGGCACGAAATGGTGCCGCGCATCACGGGCCTTTTCGAAAAGACGCGTGGAGTCGACGTAGAGCCAGCCGAGCTGGATCCAGGCGCTACGGCCGCGCAGGCGCTGCACGCTCTCGACGGCGGCGAGGCCGGCGTCGACCGCGTTCATGCCAGCGGCGGCGAGGAGGATGTCAGCCGGAGGTACGCCTTGGAGATACGGGGCGAGCGTGGCGCGGATCGTCGCGGTCGCGGCGGCTCCGTCGACCGGCGCGTCACCGGCGAGCCAGGCTTCGGCCTGGCGAGAAGAGATGAGCGTACCGGTATGCTGGACCATCTTCGCGAGGCGCAGCGCGGCGGCGGCGTCAGGCGTGACGGCCAACCACCAGTCGCCGACGGCGTCGAGCGACGTCAGCTCCGCGCCGACATGGGCGGCGAGGCGACGGGCAGCCGCTTCCGAGACGAGCGGGAAAAGTTCGCCGGTGCGTCCGAGGCGGCGGGCGGCCTCCTGGGCGGCGCGCGTGACGAGCGCGTTGCGGACGAAGCGCGGATAACCGGAGCGCAGCAGATCCCAGACGCGGGCTTCCTTCCGCTCATAGCTCTCGATGTCGGCGAGCGTCGGCAGGCAGACGACGGTCGCGTGCGGCGAGTCCGGCAGCGTAGCGCCCAGCGCTGGGGAAAGGAGCGGCACGTTCAGAGACCTTCGGCGGGCGCTTCGTTCTGCAGGATCTGCTCGAGGGACTGGCGGCGACGGATGAGCGTGACGCGGCCGTCGCGACGGAGGAGTACTTCCGGGGCTTCCGGGAACGAGTTGTAGTTCTTAGTGCTCATCCCGGCGCAATAAGCGCCGGCGCCGCCGATCACGCAAAGATCGCCGACGAGGGCCGTAGGCAGACGACGCGTGGCGAGCGTCTCCGGTTCGCCCGGAGCGCAGCTGATGAGGTCGCCGGATTCGCAGCAGTGGCCGACGATGACGTAGTCACGTTCGCCGGCGGCGGGCTTCGCCGGATAGAGATGGACCGGATGCTGCGAACCGTAGAGCGAGGGGCGGAGGATCTCCGTCATGCCCGAGTCGAGCTTGAGGAACTCACGGGCGCCGGTGGAGACGACGTCCTGGACACGCGAGACGACGGCGCCGGCGTTGGCGACGAGGAAGGTGCCGGGCTCGATCTCGAGGCGGAGCTTACGTCCGTCGGCCGCGGCGAACTGCTCGAAGGCGACCTTGACGGGCGCGCCGACGACCTGCGGGTCGGTGCCCTTCTCCGTCGCCACGCGGGCGACCTTGTAGCCGCCGCCGAGGTTGAGGGTCTGGACGGTCGGGAAGCGGGCGACGAGCGCGAGGCTGGCGGCGGAGACTTCCTGCCAGACCAACGGATCGCTGCCGGAGCCGATGTGCGTATGGATGCGGACGACCTTGAGGCCGTATTGCTTCACGATCGCCTGGGCCTGGTCGGCCCATTCATGCCAGATGCCGAAAGAAGAGTCAGGTCCGCCGACGTTGGTCTTTCCGTTACCGCCTGAGCCCTTGCCGGGATTGAAGCGCAATCCGACCTCATGGCCCGGGAGGGCCTGACCGACGCGCTCCAGCTGGAGAAGGGAGCAGGCATTGACGTGCACGCCCTTATTAAGGAGAGCGGCGAAATCGTCCGGCAGCTCCTGGGAGGACAGCGAAATCCGCTCAGCCGGGACGCCGGCGTGCATGGCGCGACGGACTTCCCAGCCCGAACTCGCATCAAAGTGCAGCCCCTTGTTGGCGAAGATCTTGAGGATCGCGGCATTCGGGCAGGCCTTCATCGCGAAACGGACCGTCAGCCCGAAGGCATTCGGGAAGGCCAGCATAGCGTCGGCCTGGGTCTCGAGGGTGGCCTGGTCGTAGACATAGCACGGGGTGCCATGGGCCGTCGCGATTTGGCGGGCCGGGTCAGGAAGAAGGAAGCGGTGATTTTCCACGGGAGTGTCTCGGGCGGACTTTGGCAGGCCCGCCCTTCCCTTCCAGCCTTTTTGCGGACGTATGACACCGCTTGCCTCCCCTCCCCTCGCCCCTTGGGATGACCTCGGCTCACGCCATCCCATGTCCGCCACCGAGACCATCGTCGCCGCCGCGACACCTGCAGGCCGCTCGGCCTTGGCCATCGTACGCGTGGACGGTCCGCTCGCCGCGACCATCGCGGCCGCCGCCCTCAACCGGAAGACGCCGCTCGTCGAAAAGACCTCGACGCTCGGCATCTGGCGCAATCAGGCGGGCGAACCCATCGACCAGGTCGTCGCCGTGCTCTGGCATGCCGGCCGTTCGTTCACCGGCAACGACTCGCTCGAGATCACCTGCCACGGCAACCCGTTGCTCGTGCGCCGGATCACCGAGGACTGCCTCGCGCGGGGCGGCCGCCTCGCCGAACCTGGCGAGTTCACGCGCCGCTCCTACCTCGCGGGCCGGATCGACCTCACGCAGGCCGAGGCCGTCGCGGACCTCATCCACGCCAGCTCCGAGCGCGCGCTCGCCTCGGCGCGTCGCATGCTCGCCGGCGAACTCGGCCGGCACGTCGCCCGCTGGACCGACCGCACGCTGCAGGTCCTCGCCGAACTCGAGGCCCATATCGACTTCCCCGAGGAAGACCTGCCGCCGGAGGACCCGCTCGGCCCTGCGGCCCGCTTGCTTGAAAGTGCGTCAGAACTTTCCGCTTACGCCCGCACCGCGAAGCACGACGGCGCCCTGCGCGCGGGCCTCCGCGTGGCCGTCGTCGGCGCGCCGAACGCCGGCAAGTCGAGCCTGCTCAACGCGCTCGCCGGCGCCGACCGCGCCATCGTGAGCCCCGAAGCGGGGACGACGCGCGACTACCTCGAGGCGCCCGTCGCCGGCCTGCCGCTCGCCGTCACCGCGATCGACACCGCCGGCCTCCGCGACGGCGGTTCGACGCTCGAGAACCTCGGCATGACACGCTCACTCGAACAAGCGCGCGGCGCGCACCTGCTGCTGCTCGTCGTCGACGCGTCGGCCGAGCCCCCTGCCCTGCCCGCGGATCTCGTCGCGTTGCTCGACCCGGCGCGCACGCTGATCGTCGCGAACAAGGCGGACCTCCCCGGGCACCCCGCACAGAAAGATTTCCTGCCGACGCTCACGAAGCTTTCCGCCTGCCTCCTGGATGGTCGCGACGCCGACGCGCTGCGCGCTAAGCTCGGCGAGTTCCTGGTCGCCCGGGAGATCTCCCCCGGCGCCGAGGAGCTCGTCGTCTCCGTCCGTCATGCCGAAGCCATGGCCCGGGCGGCGGTCGCCCTGACCGAGGCCGCCGGCCACCTGAAGGCCCCGATCCAGACCGAACTGGCGGCCGCCCAGGCCCGGGCCGCCCTCGACGCCCTGGGGGAGATCGTCGGACGCATCGATAATGAGCGTATGCTGGACAAGCTCTTCGCTTCCTTCTGCATAGGTAAGTGATTCCCTCTGGTGAGGGAGCGCCTATGCGACCTCACAAACAAATCCGCCTCGGGCCCGACCGCCCCTATGACGTCATCGTCTGCGGGGCCGGGCATGCCGGCGTGGAGGCCGCCCTCGCCGCCGCCCGCATGGGCGTGGACGTCCTGCTCCTGACGGGCAACGTCGACACCATCGCCCAGATGAGCTGCAACCCCGCCATCGGGGGGCAGGCCAAGGGGCACATCGTCCGGGAGATCGATGCCCTCGGGGGCGAGATGGGCCTGACCGCCGACGTCACCGGAATCCAGTTCCGCCTCCTCAACTCCTCCAAGGGTCCGGCCGTCCAGGCCCCCCGCGCCCAGTGCGATAAGAAGGCCTACCAGTTCCGGATGAAGCACCTCTGCGAGCTGCAGGCCGGCCTGACCATCTTCCAGGCCCAGGTCACCGGACTCATCTTCAAGGCCGGCGCCGTCGTCGGGGTACAGACGAACCTCGACCTTGCTTTCCACGGCAAGACCGTGGTCGTCACCACGGGCACTTTCTTGCGCGGCCTGATGCACATCGGGGCGAATAAAACCGAGGGAGGTCGGCTGGGTGATTTTAGTGCTAAGTCCTTGTCAGCCAGTTTCTTAGAGGCTGGAATCGAACTCCAGAGGCTCAAGACCGGCACCCCTCCGCGCATCCTCGGATCCTCCATCGATTTCAGCAAGTGCGAGGAGCAACCTGGGGACATCACCCCCACCCTGTTCGCCTTCCATGACACCCGCCAGCAGGGGGATTTGTTCCACGTGGAACAAGCGGGCGAACGCCTCCCGGGATGGACCCCTGGCAGCGACCAAGTATCCTGCTGGATGACGGAGGCGACCGGAGCCACTGGGAAGATCGTCCAAGAGAACCTGCACCTCTCCCCCCTCTTCGGCGGCGAGATCACCGGGGTCGGCCCGCGCTACTGCCCCTCCATCGAGGACAAGTTCGTGAAGTTCTCGGATAAGGATACCCATAAGCTCTACCTGGAGCCCGAGGGTCGCAATACCGACGAATGGTATATCAACGGCTTGTCGACCTCCCTGCCCTTTACCGTCCAGCTGCAGATGCTGGCCTCCGTCCCGGGGCTGGAGAAAGCCGTCATGCTCCGGCCGGCCTATGCCGTGGAATATGATTTCGCTCCGCCCACCCAGCTTTACCCCACGCTCGAGTCCAAAAAGGTGGATGCCCTCTTCTTTGCCGGCCAGATCAACGGAACCTCTGGCTATGAGGAAGCCGCCGCCCAAGGCCTCGTCGCCGGGGTTAATGCTGCCTGTAAGGTCAAAGGCCAGACTCCCATGGTCCTGGGTCGCGACGAGGCCTATATCGGGGTCCTGATCGATGACCTAGTCACCAAAGGCACCCAGGAGCCTTATCGGATGTTCACCAGCCGGGCCGAGTTCCGCCTGTTGTTCAATCACGGTAGCGCCGAGCTCCGCCTGAAGGATAAAATCGCCGAGTTCGGCCTCGTGCCCCCTGACCGGCTGGCCCGGATCCAGTCCAAAGCCGAAAAAGTGTCCCACTGGATTGAATACCTGGAAAAGCTGGCCATCCCTGGCGGGATTGCCGGCGACGTCATCCGCCGCAACTGGGAGTCGACCCCCAAGGACTTACCGCCGACATTCCTAGCCGAAGCCCCCGAAGTTCAGGCAGAGGTCATGTATCGGGTCAAATACCGCGGCTACCTGGAGCGCGAAACGCGGAACGCCCGCAAGCTGCACGACCTAGACTCCTTTAGAGTGCCGGAAGGCTTTGATTTCCTTAAAGCCTACGGCTTGCGTATCGAAGCCCGCCAGAAGCTCCAGACCATCCAGCCGAAGACCTTAGGCCAAGCCAGCCGGATCAGCGGGGTCAACCCAGCCGACATCTCACTCCTGATGGTCCTATTCCGGGCCAAGTAAGGCGCATCGGTAGGGGCAGGGAAGGGCAGTGTTCCACGTGGAACACTGCCTATGTAAAGATTGTGGCCTCTCGGTGTGACGGTCGTGTTTCTTAAATTCATAAGTCGTTATTAGTGAACATCTTATTTTATGAATAGGAGGCTGTCACGCGACCGCCATGATTGACACCTAACTCTGGCGCTCGGGCAGAGGGTGGTCTTATGTAAGAGCGTACCCATGGACGCCGAACACCTTAAGCGCATCCTCATCGTCGATGATGAGGCCGACGTCACCGAACTCTTGGATTATAAGTTCAAGCAGGCTGGCTACGCCATCCGAACGCTCAACGACCCGCTCCGAGCCATCGGGCTGGCGCGGGACTTCCGCCCGGACCTGATCATCCTGGACGTGATGATGCCCGAACTGACCGGGGTACAGCTGCTTCGCATGGTCCGCGCCGACGCGCTCCTGCAGGACACGCCCGTGATCTTCCTCACCGCCAAGGGCGAGACGGCCGACAAGGTCAAAGGCCTCGAGTCGGGCGCCGATGACTATGTGACCAAGCCTTTCGACGCGCGCGAACTGATGTTGCGCGCCCAGGCGCTGCTGCGCCGGGCGAAATCCGCGGCCGCCAAACCGTCGACGCGGCTCGCCGCCGGCGCGCTGCTCCTCGACATCGAACGCCATGAAGTGACCGCGGCGGGCAAGCCGGTCGAACTCACGGCGACGGAATTCAAACTGCTGCGTCTGCTCCTCGAGCGGAAGGGCAGGGTGCAGTCGCGCGAAGAACTGCTCGCCGACGTGTGGAACTATTCGCCTGACCTCGAGACGCGGACGGTGGACACGCACGTGCGTCGCCTCCGTGAGAAGCTTGGTCCAGCGGGCGACGTGATCGACACGGTCCGCGGCGTGGGTTACCGCGTCACCGGCTGAACCGCTTTGCGCTCGCGCGGACTCGCCGCGCCGACAGTATCCGAAACCGATGACCTGGCTCCCTTGGCTGCTCCTGCTCGCGCTCGTCGCGGCCGCCGTCTGGGGTTTCGCCACCGTCGGTTCGCACGTGCGCTGGGCCCGCCGGACATTGCTCGCGGCGGACGCCGGCGCGCGTCCGCAAGGGTGGCTGGTACGCAAGCTACGCCTCGAGGAGCTTTTCATCGCGATCGAACGCCGCGCGGAGGATGAAAGCGAGATTCGCGCCGCCGCGGGGCGGCGCATCGAGGCGCTGCTCGCGCCTTTGACCGACGCGGTGCTCGTCGTTGACGCGCAAGATCGCCTCCGCCTCGCCAACCCGGCGGCCGCGGCGCTCTTCAGCCTGGCCGACGAAGACGTCGGCGGCCCAGTAGTGCCGCTGGTCCGGAGCGCCGACTTCATCGAACTGATCCGGCGCGTGCGCGGAGAGGGCGACGCGCGTGCCACGTTGCTGCTCAACCGCGCGCCGTTGGCCGACGTCTGGCTGCAAGCCGCCGGCGCCCGCACCGACCCGGAGGCCTTCGGTCCGGGCGCGGCGATCTTCGTGCTGGCGGATGTGACCGCGCTGAAGCGGCTGCAGGCGATGGAACGCGACTTCGTGACCAACGTCTCGCACGACCTCCGGACGCCGGTGACGATCCTCCGCGGCTACGCCGAGACGCTCGCCGAAGACCAGGCGACGATGTCGGCCGAAGACCGCGCGCGCTTCACGCAGAAGATCGTCTCTTCCGTCGGACGACTCCAAGGGCTGGTCGAAGGGCTGCTGGCCCTCGCCAGCCTGGAGTCATCACGCGAAGTCCGCCGGGAACCGGGCGCGCTGCACGCGGCGGCCCGGGAAGTGGCCGAAGAATTCGGCGCCCGCTGCAGGGCCGCCGGCGTGGAGCTCAGCCTGGAGCTGGCGGCGACGGAAGACGTCGGCGCTGACCCGATCCAGGCCCGCCGCCTCATCCAGAACCTCATCGACAACGCCCTGGCCCACGCGGCCGGCCTCAGCCGCCTCCGGATCGGGACCCGGGACACCGCCGAGGGAACCGAACTGAGCGTGGAGGATGACGGCGCCGGGGTGTTGACCGCCGACTTGCCGAGGCTGTTCGACCGTTTCTACCGGACCGACAAATCCCGCCGGGCAGGGGGCAGTGGCCTCGGCCTGAGCATCGTGCGCCAAGTGGCGGAACTCCATGGGGGATCAGTCGGGGCGGAGCCTGCCCGACCGAAGGGCCTCCGGGTGGTGGTCACGATCCCGCGGGTCGTCTGACCGTCCCTAAATGAAAAACCCGCCGGGTTTCGGCGGGTTTTGGCTCCATTTTTAAAGTGGAGCGCGCGACTGGACTTGAACCAGCAACAGCCACCTTGGCAAGGTGGTACTCTACCATTGAGCTACGCGCGCGTTGGATGAGGAGCAGACCAAACGCCTCAGCGAGTGTCAAGCCTTTGGAGGAATGCCGCCCGGGCGGGCGCCGGGGCGGGGGTCAGCCCCTGGCTGGACAGAAGGTCGGCGGCCGCCTCGGAGCAAAGCCAGCGCAGGGCCGGGCGGAGCTCGGCAACTTTCTCCGGCCGGACAAAAAGGACGAGGGGTACCTGCAGGGGGTAGTCACCATTGTGCACATTGTTCTCATTCGGACCATAGGCGGTGGCTGACCTGCCAGGACGTCCGTCGGCGACCGGCACGACGCGCCCGCGGCTGGTCGGCGGTCGCGGCAAGAGGACGATGCTCCCGGCCCGCGCGGCTAGGAGATCGGCCGCGAGGTCGGGCTCGACGCGCAGACGGACGTCCGCACGGAAGGCCTGACCTTCGAGGACGAGTCCTTGGAAGACCTCGAGCGCCATCGTGCCCGGGGGCGAGCACAACGCCGGCGTCATGAGTTCCGAGCGGGCGAGCGGATCCAGATCGTTCCAATTGCGGGCGGGCGAGCGAGCGTCCCGGGCGAAGGCGTTGACGAGCTGCTCGAAGGTGACCTGCTCCATGCGATTGCTCCCGTGCGTCGCCACCACGACCACCGCCGAAGCCAGCCGGAACTCGCGGGCGCCAGGCAAGGGTGAAGTCTCTCCCGGCCGCACCATCAGGATGGCGGCCGCGGCGCGGCCTTCCTTCATGGCTTTCCGCGCGGGCAGGGTGCCGGCGAAATCCGCGACCCCGGGGCCGGCCGCGGCGCGCAGACCAGCGGCGAAACGTCCGTCGAGCAAATCCGTCCCGACGATATCTGCGCCTTCGGCCGCGCAGACGAAGAGACAACAAAGTAGGAACCTCACGCCGTCTCGGGGCCGGGATCCAGCTCCGGCCACTGCAGGAGTTTACGATGCAAGGTGCGACGCGAGATGCCCATCAGTTCCGCGGCGCGGGTTCGGTTGCCGGCCGCGGCGGCCAAGGCCTGCTTGAGCAGCTGCTTCTCATTCTGGGTCCGGTCGAGGTTGGCGGACGTGCCCGTCGCCGTCGGCAAGGTCAGCCCCGCGAGCGACGGCGTCGTGAAGCGCGCGTCGAGATCGGCCGGCCCGACCGACTTACCGGCGCGCAGCACCGCGAGATTCTCACTGGCGTTACGGAGTTCGCGGATGTTGCCGGGCCAAGGATAACGCACGAGAATCGCGAGGACCTCGGGCGTGAGCTTCGGCGCGGCGACGCCATTCTCTTTGGCGAACCGCTCGAGGTAATGGGCGAACAGCAGGGGAATATCGTCGGTGCGCTCGCGGAGCGGCGGCAACCGGAGCGGCACGACGGAAAGGCGGTAGAAGAGGTCTTCGCGGAACTTGCCTTCCTTCACCATCTGCTGGAGGTCGCGGTTCGTGGCGCACACGAGTCGCAGGTCGAGGGCGATCGGGCGATGCGAGCCGAGCCGTTCGACGGAGCGCGTCTCCAGGAAGCGCAGGAGCTTCACCTGGGTCGTGGCGTCGATCTCGCCGATCTCGTCGAGGAACAAGGTCCCACCGTCGGCCGATTCGAAACGGCCCACGCGTCGCTCGTTCGCGCCGGTGAAGGCGCCTTTCTCGTGTCCGAAAAGTTCGGACTCCAGGAGGTTCGCCGGGATCGCGGCGCAATGCACGGCCATGAAGGCGCCCTTGGCTCGTTGGCTCGCCTGGTGGATCATCTGGGCGAACAACTCCTTGCCCGTACCGGTCTCGCCGAGGAGGAGGATGGTCGCGTTCGAGGAAGCGACCGAACGGACCTGTTCGATCGAATGCTGCAAGGCCGCCGAGGAACCGACGATCTCGCCCAGGGAGAATTTCCGGTCGAGACGGGCCTTGAGGGTGACGACCTCTTTCTCAGTGGTGCGAGCCTTCAGCCCACGTTCCAGCACCAGCTCGACCTGACGGAGGTCGACCGGTTTCTGGAAGAACCAGTAGGCGCCGCGGCTCATCGCCGTGACGGCCGTCTCCACGTCGCCGTACGCCGTCATCATGATGCAGACCGGCTGATGCGGCAGCTTGAGGGCGCGGTCGATGACCGCCATGCCGTCTTCGCCGGCCATGCGGAGATCAGTGAGCACGGCGTCGGGGGGGACGTCCTGCATGAGGCGCGCCGCTTCCGCGGCGTCTTTCGCCACGAAGGTCTCGTAACGATCTTCGAGCGCGGCGCGCAATCCGTCGCGGATGTTCTTCTCGTCGTCGACGATGAGGACCGTGGGCTTCATGGGTCAGGCTTCCGGAGAGGCTTGATGGTTGGCGGCACCCCAGGCGCGTGCCGCCTTCTCCGCCAAAGCGGCGCGGGCGCGGTCGACTTCGGCGAGTCGGGCCTTGAGGTTGGCGTTGGAGACCGCCGCGAGGTCGTCCAGGTCGCAAAGGTAGGCGCCTTCGAGGGAACGGGCGGTGACGTCGAAATTACGGGGTACGCCGAGGTCCACGAGCAGGAGCGGGCGGCCTTGGCGGCGGGCGACGGACTCGCGGAGGGCGACGGCGTCGAGCAAGGCGCGTTCCACCGTGGCACAGCCGACGATGACATCGTGAGCATGGGCCTGTCGGATCGCATCGGCCAAGGTGAGGGACGCGCCGGAGAATTCTTCGGCGAGCGCGCGGGCGTTCTCGAAAGTGCGGGAGGCGACGGACACCTGCGCGGCGCCGCGCGAGACGAGCGCCTGCACGACCTGACGGCCGACGTCGCCGGTACCGAGCACGAGCACGCGCGCCTCATCGAGCGACCCGAAGACGCGCTGGGCGAGCTCCACGGCGACGTTGCCGAGGCTGATCTGACCCTGCGAGATGCCGGTGTGCGTGCGCGCCCAGGCCCCGGCCTGGAACGCGCGCTGGAAGACGCGGTTGAGCACGGGACCCGTCATGCCGCGGGCGAGCGCGTCGGCGTAGGCGTCTTTGACCTGACCCGCGATCTCGACCTCGCCCACCATCTGCGATTCGAGTCCGGAGACGACGGCGAAGAGGTGCTCGACGGCCTCAAGGCCGGGCACGGGACGAAGATGCTGATCGAGGACCGCAGGCGGCGCACCGGTGGCCTTGATGAGGGCGCTGCGCACATGGAGCGCGGCGGCTTCGTCGCCGACGCCGTAAGCTTCGAGACGGTTGCAGGTGGCGAGGAGCACCGCCTCGGCGAGACCAGCCTCGCGCGCGGCGGCATAGAAAGCCTCGGCGCCTCCGGCCGGCACGGTGAACGCCGCCCGCTCGTCGAGACCGGCGGTGCGATGGGTGGCGCTGAGCGCCACGAGGTTGCGGACGCGTTCGCTCATCGGGCGCCAGGGAGCGAAAGATAGAGCGCGACGAGCGCAGGGACGAAGACGAACAACGAAGCACGCGCGTAAGCGGCGCCGGCGAGCCGGTGACGGCGACGCTGCACAGTGACGACGAGACAAGCGACCCACGTGAGCAGGGCGGCGGCGAGCTTGGGTAAGGCCACGAGAGCGAGATCGCGCTGCGCCCAGTCGGTCGCGCCGATGACGAGCGACAGTCCGAGCAGCCAGACGGCGGCGCCCATGAGCTGGCCGCCGATACGATCGAGCGGCACCAGCGCCGGGAGCAAAGCGTAGATGCCTCCGAACTCGCGGCGCGCGAGCGCCCGGTCCTGCAGGAGGTAGGCGGCGGAGTTCAGCGCCTGCGCGCCGAGCACGCAGTAGGCGAGGATGGCGGCACCGACATGGATGACGATCAGCGGCTTGTCGGTATGGTCGGTCGTCTGCCCGACGACGCCGAGCCAGGCGGCTGCGATCAAGCATCCCGTCGTCGCCCCCGCGATCGCCCAGGTGGGCAGACGGTGCGTGAACGTGAGGTCAAGGAAGAGCGCGAGGCCGGAGAGCCCCCAGGCGATGGAAAGCAGGACTTCCGCCGCGCTACCGATCGGCAAGGCATGGGAACGCAGCCCCTGGTAGGCCAGCATCGTCGTGAGCATGATCCAGCCGCCGCGGAGCAACCAGAGCCCGGCGGACGGCCAGCGCCCCTTCGCGTCCTTCGAGGCCAAACCGTCCAAGACGGCCGCGGCCAAAAAGACCGCGGCGCAGCCGAGCAAGCATTCCCGGGTCAGGGGGTGCTCAGCGAAAGCTGCGGCCAGGGGGGACATAGGGAGAAGATAAAGGGGGGTGTGACATTTTGGCAAACCTCCAAACCGACCTGTTTTCTTGCGGAAGGAGGGGAGGGGACTAGGTTGGCCTTCCTTATGGCCCACGACCTCTACGACCTCACCCAACACCCCCCTCGCAGCCCCCGCGTTCGCCTTGGCGGCCTGGTCATTCTCCCGCGCATGATTGATAAGGCCCGCGCCACCAAAGCGGGTAAGAATGGTGAGTATACCTATGGATGCTCGCTGGATCGCAACGTCCTGGATTTCCTGGGCATAGACGTTGATGAACTTAAGGTGCAGATTGACAAGGGCTTAGGTGATGGGGAAATCCTGGCTTGGCTCATGGCCAACGCCAAGAAGCCGCGTGCCGGCCAAGAAATCGCCGCTTTCAGCGCTTTCCATGAGCAGCGTGCCCCCGGCGGCCCCGGCGGCCGGGCCAAGGTCAGCGAATACCAATCTTCGACGCCGGCCGGCGCCAAGCGCGAGGACATCGTCACCTGGTTCGACGTCTTGGATCTGGACGATCACCAGAGTTTCGGCGGCAAAGTCTGAGCCGTGGCCAAGGTCGGTCAGCCGCGTCGGGTTCTGTTGGTCTGCATGGGCAACATCTGCCGTTCGCCCACCGCGGAGGCGGTGCTCCGCGTCAAGGCCCGGCAAGCCAGCCTGAACATCGAATTCGATTCCGCCGGCACGGAGAACTATCACATCGGTGACGCGCCCGATCCGCGGTCCGTCCGGCACGCCCGCGAGCGAGGGTATGACCTGTCGACGCTCCGCGCCCGCCAGGTCCACGCTTCCGATTTCCAAGAGTTCGATCTCATCCTCGCCGCCGACGAGATCAACCTGCGCGAACTCCGCCGACGTTGTCCGCAGGAAGAACATCATCGTCTGGCGCTCTTCCTCGGCGACGTCGCCTTGCCCGATCCGTATTACGGCGAAAGCGACGATTTCGAAAAAGTGTTGGATTTAGTCGAAAAACAAGCGGTTTTACTGGTCTCGCGCTGGGCGCGGCCGAACTGAATGATTGCCGTGGCCACGCGTGCGTCGTTTGCTCCACCTCACCGATGTACCAAGTGAACTTCAGCGACCAGGCGATGCGCGAGCTCGCGAAGCTGCCGACCTTGGAGCAGATGGAAGTCGTCGAGGCGTTCAGCTCCCTGACCACGGAAGAGCTCCTTCGTGGCAGCTCTGAACTCGGCACCGTCCGGCGCGGCGGTCACACCTATCACCGGCTGCGCGTCGGCGAATTCCGCATCTATTTCGAAGCCAGCGAGGGATCGCTCATGGCCAACTACGTGCTGCACAAGCACACCTACGCGGACTTCGCCTTCCGCTCCCACCTACCTTTCCCCGAGGACGAAGCCCGCATCGAACAAGAAGGCGGCTTCTGGAAATACCTCGACGAAACCCCTAAGTCCTAACCGTGACCACGCCCCCCCAGAAACCGCAATATTCCACCCCGGAAGAGGCGGCCCGCATCTATCTCCTGCCGAATCTCTTCACGGCGGGCAACATGCTCTGCGGCTTCCTGGCCATCAAGAACTGCATCGAAGCCCGCTTCACGTCGCTCACCCCGGAAGGCCGGGCCGAGCACTATAATATGGCGGTCTGGTTCATCCTTTTCGCCTGCGTCTGCGATCTCTTCGACGGGCGCGTCGCCCGCGCCACCAAGCGCGAATCGCTCTTCGGGGCGGAGTTCGATTCCATCGCCGATACGGTCTCCTTTGGCGTCGCCCCCGCCCTGATGGCTTGTTTCTTGGTCATCAAGCCGGAGGCGACGGACAACGTCCAGCTGGTGACCTGGCTGCTCGCATTCATCTACTTGCTTTGCGCCGGGGTGCGGCTGGCCCGTTTCAACGTCCTGACCAACCCGTTGGTCCCAGGTAACGAAAAGCGTGCCGCCGGGGGCGATTTCGTGGGCCTCCCTTCGCCGGCCGCGGCCGGCATGATCGCCTCCTTGGTCCTCGTTCTTTCCAAAGTCATGGTCTCGGCGGATCATAAGGACCCCTTCGAGCAGGCCGTCCAAGCTTGGTCATGGGTGCTGCTTCCGGTGATGCTGGTCATCTCTTTCCTGATGGTCAGCAATGTGCGCTTCCCGAGCTTCAAGAAGCTGGATTGGACCGCCCGAGCGAAGACCCGCGGGTTCATCCTGATTATCATCTTGGCCGCCGTGGTCTTCCGTTACCCTCAGTATTCCTTCCCGGCGGTCTTCCTGGGTTACGTGCTCTACAGTCTTTTCCGCCACGCGTTCCTCCTGAAGAAAAGCGAAATGGACCCCGCTCCGGACGACGACGACGAGCCGGTGTCCAAGGTGTGAACAGCGGGTGGACAAGCCGTGCCTCGGGTGTCCTGTGAACAAGCCTGAGGTTATTCACTCCACAGGCACAGAGGCATCACGAACGGATGATGCCTTTAATCAGCGTGTTGCGGAACTGTGTACGGCTTTCCGCCCCCTGCTGATACTACGGGTATTTATAAATGAAGAGAGAATAGATACAGTGTGAGCCGGGATGTGGGCAATGAGGGGTTGCCTCAGCCCCCGCCTCTGCTCAATTCTGACGTCATCATGAAGTTCAAGGTTAACCGAAATCACTTTTTCAACGGCCTCTCCAGCGTGACCAACGTCGTCGGCAGCCGCGCGACGATGCCGATCCTCCAGAACGTGCTCATCGAAGCCGAAGGAGACACCATCACACTGACGACCACCAACCTCGACCTCGGCATCTGCTGCCGCATCAAGGCCTCAGTCTCTTCGCCCGGACGCATCACCCTCCCTGTCAAGAAACTCGTCCCGATCGTCCGCGCGCTGTCGAGCAGCGACACCATCGTCGAACTCACCGGCAAGGATCGCGTGAAGATCACGTCGGGAAGTTCGGTGTTCCAGGTCGCCGGTCTCCCGGCCGACCAGTTCCCGCCCATCTCCAATTTCGCCGGACAGCCGACGATCTCCATCAACCAAGACGATCTCGGCGACATGCTCCGCAAGGTCAGCTACGCCCAATCTTCCGACGAGAACCGCTACATCCTCAACGGCGTGTTCTTCGAATTCGCCGAAGGCAAGCTGACGGTCGTCGCCACGGATGGACGTCGCCTGGCCAAGTGTGAACGCAAACTCGCCGGCACCGACAAGGCGTTGGCGCTCATCCTGCCTGCCCGCACCATCATCGAACTGATGCGCCTGCTGAAGTCCGGCGGCGAAGCCCACGTCTCGCATAACGAACGTCAGGTCGGCTTCACCATCGACATTCCGAAGAACGAAGAAGGCCTCGTGGACCGCATCCAGCTGGTCTCCAAGGTCGTCGAAGGCAACTATCCGAATTACCGCCAGGTCATCCCGAAGGACGCCGGCTCGAAGGTCCGTCTCGAACGCGAGAAGCTCCTCGAGAGCGTCAACCGCGCCGCGCTGATGACCGATGACCGGAACAACACCATCCGCATGAGCGTCACGAAGAAGACGCAGAACCTGGAGATCTCCGCGAAGTCCGACAGCGGCGAAGCCCACGAGCCGATCGCCGTGAAGTACGAAGGTCCGGACGTGAACATCGCCTTCAACCCGCAGTACATCATCGACCCGCTCAAGGCGCTGACCGAAGACGAGGTCGATTTCGAATTCAAGGACGAGATGTCCCCGGGCGTGATCCGTGGTCTCAAGGACGATTTCCTCTGCGTCGTGATGCCGCAGCGGATTTCGTAAGCGAAGGCCTCAGAGCCCGGGCTCGGCGCAATCCGGGAGCGACTTAATCCGCTCCAGGATGCGGCGTGACGCCTCGATGGAGCGCTCACGATGAGCCGCGCCCGGATCGTATTCCGCCGGGAGCATCGCCTTGCCGAAGCGGACGCGGATGCGCGCCGAGCCGATCGGGAAGTTGGCGCCGCGAGGCAGCACGTCCCGCGCGCCGCGGATATGGATTGGGACGACCGGGACGCCGGACTTGCACGCTAGCAGGCCCGCGCCGGCCTTGGGCGCCGCGATCACGCCGTCATGGCTGCGGGTGCCTTCCGGGAAGATGAGGAGGCCCTCACCGCCGGCCAGGGCCGCCAACGCCGAACGGATCGCGCCGATGTCCGCTTCCCCGCGATCGACCGGGATAGAGTGACAAGCGCGGATGACGAAGCCGAAGAGCGGATTATCGAAGAGCGAGCGTCGCGCGATGAAGGAGATCTCCCGGGGCAGGCTGGAGCCCAGCAGGGGTGGATCCAGCATGCTCTGGTGATTGGAGGCGAACAGGCAGGCGCCGGCCGGGACGTTCTCCCAGCCCTCGACCTCGAGCGTGGCGAAGACTTCGATGAACGAGCGCGCGCCGTGGTAGACGGCTTTGTAGATCAGGTTCTTCGAATCGAGGATCATCGGGGCAGGGCAGCCACCTTGATGAGCTCGCCGATCGCGGCGACGACGGCTTCGAGCGGGAGATGCGTGTTGTCCAGCCGGCAGGCGCCGTTCGGGCAGACCATCGGCGCGGTCTTGCGCGTGGCGTCGAGATGGTCGCGCTGTGTCACCTGGTCGGCCAGTCCTTCCGCGGCCCGCCGCTGGGCCCGCGCATCGGCGTCGGCTTCGAGGAAGATCCGCACTTCGGCGTCCGGTAACACGACGGAGCCGATGTCGCGCCCTTCCATCACCACGCCGGCGAAACCTTGTTCGCTGGCGAGCTTCACCTGGGAGCGCTGGTATTCGAGGAGGAAGGTGCGGACGGCGGGCAGGGCGGCGATCTTCGAGACGGCCGCGTTGACCTCGGGGGTGCGGAGGTCGGCGTCATCCGGGAGGACACCGTCGAGGGTGAGGGCCGAGCTGCGGGCGCCCTGCCGGGCGACGATGCGCGAGCCGATGCGCAGCTTGGCCAGCGCGGCTCGGACGGAGACCGGATCGTCGGCCGACGCGCCCGCGAGAAGCAAGGCGCGCGTCAGGCTGCGATAATGCGAGCCGGTGTCGACGTGCAGGAGCCCGTGCAGCTGCGCGAGTCGGCGGCTGGTGCTCGACTTCCCGGAGGCGGCGCCACCGTCCACGGAGACGCGGACGAAATTGGTGCGGAGCGCTTCGAGGGCCTGGAAGAAATGCGGGAAGGTCTTCCCGGTGCAGGCGGGGTCTTCGATGGCGATCCAGGGACGGCCATCGCCGAAAAGGTCGAAGCTGCCGAGCACGCCGAAGCTCATCGCCATACGGTGGTCTTCGTAGGTGTGGATGACGACTGGGCCGGCGGCGGCGGCCTGACGCAGCGCGGATTTGCTCGGGAAGACCGTCAGCGAGGATAATGTTTCGTCGGCGCGGAGCTGCGCGGCGGTCGGGGCGACCTTGATGCCGAGGCGCTCGAGTTCGGTCGCCATCGCGAGCACGCGGTCGGTCTCCTGCTTGCGCGTGTGCGCGATACCGCGGATCTTCACGGGGCCGTCGGCCAGCGTGGCGATCGTCGCCAGTGTGAGGAAGGTGTCCGAGAAGGCGTTGAAATCAAAGTCACCGGCGCGGACGCCGGACCAGGATTCCGTGACGAGCGTGCCGGCGGACGGACGTAGGTTCGCGCCGCAGGCGGCGGCGACCTTGGCGAAGGCGGTGTCGCCCTGGAGTCCGCCGTCGGCGTACCCTTCGATGCGGACCGAAGCCCGGGCGCCGGTGACGGCGGGCAGGGCGATGAAGTAGCTCGCGGCGGTGGCGTCCGGCTCGATCGCGTAGGCGGGCTGCGCGACGTAGGCGCCCGGCGCGGCGCACGTCCAGCTGCCGTCGGGGAGACGAGACAGCGGCCGGCCGAATTGTCCGCACATGCGGGCGGTCATCTCGACGAAAGGTTCGGAGACCGTGGACCCCTTCATGCTCACCGTGGCTCCGGCCGAAAGCGGGAGCACCATGAGTAAGGCCGAGAGCAGCTGGGAGGAAGCCGACGCGTCGACCTCGAGGCGGCCAAGCTTCCCGACGGGATGGAGCGTGAACGGAAAGCCGTTCGCCGCCGATCCATCAGGTGCGTTGGCGCGGCAGCCGCCCGCGCGCAGGGCGTCGAGCAGGCCGCGCATCGGGCGGGCCCGCATGGCTTCGTCGCCATCGAGTTCGTATTCGCCGCCTGGCGCGAGCGCGAGGAAGGCGGTGAGGAAACGCGCGGCGGTGCCGGCGTTGCCCACATGGATCTTGGCGCGGTCGCGTGGGATGCGGCCGCCGAGGCCGCCGATCCGAATCGTGCCGGCGGCTTCGTCATCGGATACTTCGAAGCCCAGCGCGCGCAAGGCGGCGATGAGGATGCGCGTGTCCCGGCTGAACAGCGCGCCGGTGAACACCGTGACGCCGTCGGCGAGCGCGGCCAGGATCAGGGCGCGGTTGGTGATGCTCTTCGAGCCCGGGACTTGGGCGACGCCGCGGGCGGGGGTCTGGAAGGGCCGGATGACGAGAGTCGGACTCATTCGGGCCGGTCGAGGTTCTGGCGGGCGATACGGGCTTCGGCGAGGAGGCGACGCAGTTCGGAGGCGTCGTTGCTTTCGACGGCGGCGCGCAGTTCGGCGGCGCGCCGCTCGAGGTCGCGGAGGCCGTCGGCCGTGTGCCGCGCGTTGGCAAGCATGATGCCCACCCAGAGGTTTTCCTCACCGGCGGCGATGCGGGTCGTGTCGCGGAGGCCGGCGCCGACCGCGAAGCGGCGGAAACCCGGCTGATCCATCACGGCGAGCATGAGCGCCGACGCGGCGGCGTGCGGCACGTGGCTGATCGCGGCGACGATCTCGTCGTGCTTGGCGGCGTCGGTCTCATGCAGGACCGAGCCGAGTTCCTGCCAGAAACGCCGGACCGCGGCCAGCGCGCCCGGATCTTCGGCGCCCGTCGGCGTCAGGAAGCAGACCCGGCCTTCGAAAAGATTGGCGGCGGCGTGGGCGGCGCCGGCCTTCTCGCCGCCGGCCATGGGGTGGGCGCCCACGAAGGGGTTGGCCGAGGGCAGACGACGGGCGGCGACCAGGATCGCCCCTTTCACGCTACCGGCATCGGTGACCACGGCGCCCGGAGCGAGCCCCGGAGCGATGGCGAGGAAAGTTTCTTCTGCGGTGTCCACCGGGGTCGTCACGACGACCAGGTCGGCGCCGCGCACGCAGTCGGCGGGATTCTCAAAGACTTCCGCCACGCCTAAACCGCGCAAGGTCTCCCGCGAGCCCGCCGAGCGAGACCAGCAAGCCAGGGAACCAGCCAGGCCTTTCCTTGCCGCCGCGAGGAGGATGGAGCCGCCGATGAGGCCGGCGCCGACGACGGCGATGCGCTTGAATTGAGCCATTTCCAATATTGAAGGTATGACTTTGATGAACCAGAGTGACGAACTATTAAAGCAAACAAACCGCCGGCGACGAAGTTGTCGGTCCGCGCATGAGCACCGGCCCTCGACCACCCAGCCCCGATTATGTCCCCGCCGCCGATCCGCGGGCGAAGCGCGGGCGTTTCTCCGTCGAGGCCCTTTGGCTTCGGCTGAGGCTGCCGTTTCTGCTGCTGGTTTTCGCCGCCCTGGGCATCGCTTCTCTGCTCCTTTATACCTCGGAACGCCGAACGACCCGGCAGTCCGAGCTGACCGTCTCGGCCGCCGATGCGGAGGCCTTGCGACAGCGCTCGCTCCAAGCCGAAGCGTCCTTCGAGAAGATCAGGCAGGTTCGCTTCGAACTCACAGAGGAAGATATCCGTCTCTTGGAGCAAGCCCTCCAGGCGCAGGAAGAGTATCTTTCCGCCCGCATGTCCGTCGGCACTGAGGATCCCCGGCTCGTTTCCCTCCGCCGCCGCTTGCATCTGCTGCGCGGCGAGCGCCTGCGGCAGGAATCCGCTTCGCTCGAAGCTGCGGCGCTCGGCCTGGCGAAGACGGACGAGGTCGCCGCCGTCGCCCGTCTCCGCCGCGCCGTCGCCTGCGAACAGGAGATCGCCGACCGCTGGCAGTTCTCCGGCCTGGCAGATTCCGGACGGCGTGCCTTGCTCGACACCCGTCTCCGCCGGCTGGAGTCCTCGGCGCTCTGGCAACAGGGGCGCGCTCACGAGGCCGCCGCCGAAAAGTCCTTCGCCGCCGGTCGTTACGCCGAGGCCGCCGAACGCTTCACGCAGGCCCTTGAGGCGGAGAACGAATTCCTCGCGCGTTATCGCGACGTGCGCGACACGGCTTTCGGTCGCGCCGAACAGCTGGCCGTCCGCCGCGAGACCGCCGTGTCCGGCCAGGCTTGGGATGACGTGCGCCGTCATGAGGCGGCCGCGGAGGCCGCTCAAGCTAAGTCCGACTGGCCGGGCGCCGCCCGGAGCTGGCAGGATGCGGTGGATGCGTTCGCGCGTCTGCTCATCGCCCATCCGCGTAGCCAGTTCGCCGACCGC
The DNA here is from genome assembly GCA_044361555.1 of Opitutales bacterium. GTDB lineage: Bacteria > Verrucomicrobiota > Verrucomicrobiia > Opitutales > UBA953 > UBA953. The sequence goes on along the minus strand of JBIKIO010000002.1, from coordinate 13,989 downwards.
GCCAAGGAGGCCGCGATGGCGACGCGGCTGAACTTCGCCCGTTTCCATGAAGACATCGTACGCGTGCGTACCGCGGCCGGCCAGCTCCGGCAGGCGCTACGCGCCCGTCAGGTCGACGATGCGCTCCGGCTCGCGGAGACCATCCTCGCGGAGGCCCGCCGTCTCGCCGACGCCGGAACCGGCGTCTTCCGGCCCGCTGATGAAGAACGCCAGGAACTCGAATTCATCACGACCCACGCCGCGACGATCCGCGGCTTCCTGCCGGACGCCGACCGTCAGCTCCTCACCGTACCCGGCCTCGCCGTGCGGATGTTCCGGACCGAGATTCCCCAAGGACTGTATGCATCCTTGATGGAGACCAATCCGAGCGCCGTGCGTCGCGAGGCCAATCCCGTGGAGTCGGTCGCTTACGCCGACGCCGAACTTTTCGCTCGTCGCTTGGGCTGGATCCTCGGCGCACGCGTGCGGTTACCGACCATCGCCGAATTCACCGCCGCATCCGGTGATCTGACCAAGCCGGTTGCCGCCGAGATCGCTTGGACTGCGGCCAATACGGATGGCGTGGACGCTCGCCCCGCGGGTTCCGCCCGGGCCGATGCGCGTGGTTTCCATGACTTGATCGGGAACGTGGAAGAGTGGGCGCAGGCGGCCGAGGGGGATTCCCGGGCGCCGGCGGTGGGCGGCAGCGTGGCCTCGGCCCCGTCAGCCGGGCTGTCGGTCCGCCAGGTCTACAAGCGGGAGAAAAGCCGCACCCTCGGCTTCCGCATCGTCATTGAATAAAAGACGCCAGGGCCCAATCATCATCGGACCCCATGGCCTCTCCTGCCTCCCGCCTCACCCGCGCCGCGTTCTTCTTCGCGGCCTACGGGATGCTGGCCGCGCTGTCGCTGTGGTTCGCCTATGAACTCCGTTTCGTCGGCGCCGATGAGCCGACCACCGCGGAGCATCTGGCCTTCGAAGCGTATCTTTACGAACAGCGTCCGCTCGCGTTGCTCTGGCTCGTCCCGCTCAAAGTCCTCCTGCTCGTCCTCTGGGGCCAGTTCCGCGGGGTGTTCTATTATTTCCGCCTACCCGATGCCCTGCGCATGGCGCTCGCCCTCGCCACCGCGACCTTCGCCGCGCTCGCCTTGCCGATGCTCATGGGCGGCGGCGCCCCGGGCGACGCCTTTAGTCTGCCGCGTGGCGTTACGCTGATCGACTTCAACCTCTCCCTGGTCCTGTTCATCGGCTTCCGCGTCTCGGTGCGCGCCCTGCGCGAGCGCTTCTCCGTCGGTCCGGCCTCGCCCGCCGGCGTGGTCGAGCGTATTGCTGTCGTCGGCGCGGGCCAGGCTGGGGCGCAGCTTGTCGCCGACCTCCTCGGCCGGCGTGGCCACGGCCTGGAGCCGGTCTGTTTCCTCGACGACGACGTCGCCAAGCATGACCTGCACATCCACGGCGTCCCCGTCGTCGGTTCGCCGGCCCGCATGGGTGAGCTCGCCGAAAAGTATGGCGTGACGGAGATCATCCTCGCGCTCCCTTCCACGAGCGTCCGCCGCATCCGCGAGGTCAGCGCGCTCGCCGCCGCCAGCAGCCTCCGCGTGCTCGTGGTTCCTTCGATGACGGAGCTCGCCGGCGGGCGCGTCCGCGCTTCTGACATCCGCCCGATCTCCGTCGAGGACATCCTCGGACGCGCACCGGCGAAGCTGGATGACGCGGCCATCGCCGTGATGGTCAAGGGCCGGGTCGTCCTCATCACCGGCGCCGGCGGCAGCATCGGCCTCGAGCTGTGTCGTCAGGTCGCGGCGCACGGTCCGGCCCGCCTCCTGCTCCTCGATCAATGCGAAGTGCTCCTTTACCAGGCCGAGCAGGAGCTCATCGCCGCCGGCCATGGCGCCCTCATCACGCCCATCGTCGGCGACGTCACGGATCTTCCGCGCATGCAGGAGGTCTTCGCCGCGCATCGGCCGAGCCTCGTCCTTCACGCCGCGGCCCATAAGCATGTGCCGATGATGGAGGCCCAGCCCGGCGAGGCCTTGAAGAACAACGTCACCGGCACCTGGGTCGTCGCGCATCTCGCCGCCGAGCATGGCGCGGAGAAATTCGTCCTCATCTCTTCGGACAAGGCCGTCAATCCCACCAACGTCATGGGCGCGAGCAAGCGGCTCGCCGAGCTCATGCTCCGCTCTTTGCAGGCCCAGCCCGGAGTTCGCACGAGCTTCATGGCCGTCCGGTTCGGTAACGTGCTCGGTTCCTCCGGCTCGGTCATCCCCATCTTCCGCCGGCAGATCGCCGCGGGCGGCCCGGTCACGGTCACGCACCCGGACGTGAAGCGCTACTTCATGACGATCCCCGAGGCGGTCGGCCTGGTCCTCCAGAGCGCCTCGCTCGGGCAGGGCGGAGACATCCTCGTCCTGGAGATGGGCCAGCCGCTGAAGATCATCGACGTCGCCCGGCAGCTCATCGAACTCAGCGGCCTACGTCCGGACGTCGACATCGAGATTCGGATCATCGGTCTGCGCCCCGGGGAGAAACTCGTCGAGGAGCTACAGTGCGAAGGCGAACAGTTCCGGCCGACGGCGCATCCGCGCGTCTTCCGCTTCGTGGCCGCCGCCGATTCGTCCCTCCCGCCGGCCGCCCTGTGCGCGCAGGTGAACGAGCTCCTTCGGTTGGAGCGGACCGCCTGCAAGCAGGGTATCCGGCGGCTCGTCCCCGAATACGTGCCGTACACGGAGTAGTTTTTTCGCTTCGGGCTTCACAGGCGGGCGCGGCTCCGACACGCTTCCGTCATGGCTCGCGCGCTTTCCTCCGCACCTCAGGTCGGCATCATCATGGGCTCCCAGTCCGACTGGGAGACGATGGTCAACGCCGCCGATACGCTCAAGAAGCTCGGTGTCGCCTTCGAGGCCGAGGTCGTCAGCGCGCACCGCACGCCGTTGAAGCTCAAGGAATACGCCCTGGCTGCCCGTCGCCGCGGCCTGAAGGTCATCATCGCCGGCGCCGGTGGCGCGGCCCATCTCCCCGGCATGGTCGCCGCGATGACTTCGCTGCCCGTCATGGGCGTCCCTGTGCAGTCCAAATCTCTCGACGGTATCGACTCGCTCCTCTCCATCGTCCAGATGCCCGCCGGCATTCCCGTGCACACCTTCGCGATCGGTCGGGCCGGCGCGATCAACGCCGCCCTTGGGGCCGCCGCGGTGCTCGCCTTATCCGACGCCAAGCTCGCCAAGAAGCTCGACGATTACCGCGCCGCGCAGACCAAGGCCGTGCTCGATAACCCGATCCCCGGCCGCAAGGGCAAGAAGCGCTGAGTCATGGAGCGACCCCTGCAGCCCGGCGGAACGATTGGTATCCTCGGCGGAGGCCAGCTCGGCCGCATGTCGGCCATCGCCGCCCGTCGGCTCGGTTACAAGGTGCGCACGTTCGATCCCTCCGCCGGCGCCTGCGCTGCGGCGATCGCCGATGAGCATGTCACCGCCGATTGGAGCGACACCGCGGCGCTGACGCGTTTCGCGCAGGGCTGCGGCCGGATCACGCTCGAGTTCGAGAACATCCCGCCCGCGACGGTCGAGTTCCTCGCGAAGTCCTTGCCTTGTCATCCTTCCGCCTCCGTCCTGGCGACCTGCCAGAACCGCCGTCGCGAGAAGGAATTCCTGCGCGCCTCCGGCATTCCTTGCGCGAACTTCGCCGTGGTGTCTTCGCTCGCGGAACTCCAAGCCGCGGTGAAGTCCGTCGGCTTCCCCTGCGTGCTCAAGACGGCGGACTTCGGTTACGACGGCAAGGGGCAGGTCAAACTGCCGACCGCCGAAGCCGACCTCGCCGCCGCGTGGGCCAAGATCGGCGCCGCCGTGGGCGTCCTCGAAGCCTGGGTGCCCTTCCAGATGGAGATCTCCGTGCTCGTCGCGCGCACCGCCGACGGTCGCACCGCGGTCTACGACCCGGCTGAGAACATCCACCGCAATCACATCCTGCATCTCTCGCTTTCGCCCGCCCGTATCTCCGAGGCCACCGCCGTCGAAGCCCGCGCGCTCGCGTTGAGCATCGCCGAGAAGATCCAGCTCGTCGGTCTCCTCGCCGTCGAGATGTTCGTCCAGGACGGACGTATCGTGGTCAACGAGCTCGCGCCGCGGCCGCACAACAGCGGCCACCAGACCTTCGACGCGAACGAGACGAGCCAGTTCGAACAGCATATCCGCGCCGTATGCGGCCTGCCGCTCGGCGGTACGAAACCCCTCGCGCCTTCCGCGATGGTGAATCTTCTCGGCGACGTCTGGCGTAATGGCCAAGAGCCCGACTGGACCAAGGTCCTCGCCGATCCCTCCGCCAAGCTGCACCTCTACGACAAGGGCCAGGCCGCGCCGGGCCGGAAGATGGGCCACATCACTGTCACCGCGCCGACCCTCGAAGAAGCGATGCGTCGCGCCGAGGCGCTGCACGCCGCGCTCTGAGCCATGATCTCCCCGCCCCAGTACTTGTTCTGGGCGAATATCTTTATTCTGGTTCCGGTCGCCTTCGTCACGTTGCTCAAGCCGTCGGTCACGGATCAAGGAGCGTTCGCGGAAAGCGCCGGTTGGCGCGCTCTCGTTGGCTCCCTTTGGCTCGCCATCCTCGTTTGTTCAATCCTCGGCCTGGTCTCTCCGGGAGGCTTCCTTTGGCTGCTCGTCTTCCAGGTCATCTACAAGTCCGTGTGGCTGCTCGTCTACGTCGCGCCCCGCGTCGTCGCCGGACGTCGCCAAGAGATCCCTGCGGGCATCACGCTCAGCTTCGTCGCCATCGTCCTTGTCTGGCCCTGGTTCATCCCTTGGCGCCAGCTGTTCGCCGCGCTCTGATCAGTCGAGCAGTTCCGGCTTGCGGCTGAAGAGTTCGAGCGGGATCTGGCCGAGGCTGAGGAAGAGCAGGATCGCCTGGAAGACCGGCAGGCGCGCCTTCATGCCGGCGGCCTGGGCGACATAGTTCTTGGCCATCACTTCGGAGATCATCGCGAACGCAAAGATGACCGAGGCGACACAGAGCACGACGAAGAGCCGGTTCCAGACCTTCGGCGAAACGATGCTCCGCCAAGGCAGGAAGAGCAGGCCCGCGTATCCGATCAGGAACCACGACTCGGCGCGCAGCGCGACGGGAAAGGTGACGACCGCAGGATTCCAGCGCGGCGGGATGCGCAGCGGACCCAGCGCGATGCCACCGAGGAGCTCGTTGATCCCCATCGCGAGGCAGAACGCACCGAAGCCCAGGGCGATCAGGCGGCCGTATCGGATCCGGCGGGCGTTGGTCTCGTGCATGAGGAGCAGGTTGGGTGGCGCTTCGCCGGATGCAAATCCTCAGAGCGGACGGAAGAGGGCGACGTCGCTCCATTCGCCCAAGATGCGCCCGTCGGAGCGCGTGCCCTCACCCCAGGCGGCCTGGCACTTGGCCTCGAAATGGGCGCGGACGGCATCCTGTTCCTTCGCAAGGATCCCGCTGAGGGCGAGCACGCCGCCGGGGCTCACGGAATCGACGAGATTGTCGGCGTAGATGCAGAGCACGTCGCTGATGATGTTGGCCAGGACGACGTCGGCGCGCCCGGTCAGGCGGAAGCCTTCTTCGAGACCGGCGTGGTGGAAGGCGACCGCGTCGTCGGCGATGCCGTTCTCCTCCCGGTTGGCGATGCTCACGCGCACGGATTCCGGATCGCGGTCGAAGCCGGCGATACGTCCGCAGCCGAGCTTGGCGGCGGAGAGGGCGAGGATACCCGAGCCGCAGCCGGCGTCGGTGACGGCGACCTGCGCGGCGGGATGCGTCTCCAGGAAGTCCATCATGCGGATGGCGCAGAGGCGGGTGGTCGGGTGGTCGCCGGTGCCGAAGGCCAGGCCGGCGTCGAACCAGATCACCGCCGCGTCGGCCGGCACCGGGTGCTTGCCGCGCATCCAGGCGGGGACCCAATGCAGGCGGCCGTGGTCCCACGGCTTGAGGTGTTCCTTGTAAGCTTCCTTCCAGTCCTTGTCGGCCATGACGGTCTCGTCGTAGCCCTCGGGGAGTTTCTTGAAGGCCTTACGCAGGCCGGCCCAGGCCTCGTCGGCTTCGACCTTGGTGTCGAAGTAGCCCATCACGAAGTGCGGCTTACCGGGGCCTTCATGAAAGAGCATCCAGGAGGAGCGGGTGAGTTCACAGAAATGGTCTTCCAGCGGCTGGACCATGTCTTCGTGGATGGGGCACTTCAGTTCGATCATCAGGAAAGCGTCTCGCTCAGGCGGGCGATCACCGCGGGGAGCAGGGCGTGCTCGGCGGCGTGGATCTTGTGGGCGAAGGACTCGAGGGTGTCGGCGGGCTCGCGGGCGACGCGCGTCTGGCCGAGGTGGGCGCCGCCGTCGATCTCGGCGTTGACCCAATGGACGGTGCAACCGGCTTCGGGGACGCCGGCGTTCCAGGCTTGGCCGATGCCATCGAGGCCGGGGAAGGCGGGGAGGAGGCTGGGGTGGAGGTTGATGATCCGGCCGGCGAAGGCGTCGAGCAACGGCGCTTTGATCACGCGCATGAAGCCGGCCAGCACCACTAAGTCGACCTGCTCGGCCTTGAGGGCGTCGGCCCAGGCCTGTTCGCGCTCGGGGGAGAACTTCGTCTTGAAGGGGCCGGTGTCGAGGAAGCGGGCGGGGACGCCATACTTCGGGCCGAGTTCCAGCATCTTGCAGGTGGGAACGTCGCACCAGATCCCGACCACCTTGGCCTGACCCAGACGGCCTTCGGCCTGGGCGCGGAGGACCGCGTCGGCGTTGGAGCCGCGACCGGAACCGAGGAGGGCGACGCGCATGGGCGGGAAGGTGTCGGCGAGGCCCCTCGCCTGCAAACGGATTTTCGATTTCGGACTTTGAACCGTTCGGCGAAACGCCGAAGATACGTCCACTGCTTCCCCCATGGACCGCCGCGACTTCCTTCACCTCACCGCCTTGGGTTCGCTGGGCGCCTATGCTCTAACCGGTTGCTCCGGCGGCGGCGGTGGCGGCTCCGTTAGCGTGCCGAGCGTCCGGCCCGCCCCGGCTGGTGGCGCGACCACCGGCAAGGTAATGCTGGGCATCGATGTCCTCGCGGCCGAAGGCTTCGCGCGCCTGCAGGGCCTGCGTTGCGGTCTCGTCACGCATCGCGCCGGCGTCAATGGCTTCGGCCAGCGGACCGCCGACGTCCTCGCGCGCGCTCCCGGCGTGAAGCTCGTGAAGCTCTTCGGCCCGGAGCATGGCATCGACGGCGTCGCCAAGGCCGACGTCAAGGTCGGCCACGCGAAGGACGCTCGCACCGGCTTGCCGGTCTACTCCCTCTACGGCGCGACGCGTAAGCCGACCCCGGAGATGCTATCGGGCCTCGACGCGATCATCATCGACTTCCAGGACATCGGCTCGCGTTCGTATACCTACGTCAGCTGCATGCGCCTCGTGATCGAGGCATGCTTCTCCTTGCCGCGCCCGCTCCGCGTGATCGTGCTCGACCGGCCTAACCCGCTCGGCGGCGAGAAGGTCGACGGTCCGTTCCTCGACCGAAAGTGGCGCAGCTACGTCGGTTCCTACGAGACCCCTTACGTGCACGGCCTCACCATCGGTGAGCTCGCCCGCTGGGCCGTCGCCACGCCGGGCGTCCTCGAGATCGACGAAGCCACGCGGCGTCGCGGGCAGCTTGAGGTCGTCACCATGCGCGGCTGGCGCCGCTCGATGACCTGGAATCTCACGGGACTGCGCTGGACGCCGACTTCGCCGATGATCGACAGCCCGCAGGCCGCGCTCGGCTACTCCATGACCGGCCTCGGCTGCATGGATTCTGGTTTCAGTCATAGCGCCGGCACCGGCCGGAACTTCCGCTTCCTCACGTATCCGCGCCGCAAGGCCGCCGAACTCACCGCGGCGCTGGGCTCCGCCGTCCCCGGCCTCACGCTTCAACCGCAGCAGCTGGCCGACGGCACGCAGGGCGTCCACCTCGCGGTCAATGATTACGCCGTCTTCCGCCCCACCGCGATCTCGCTGCATCTCTTCCGTCAGGCCTGCGTCTGGGCGCCTAACCCGTTCGCCGGGCTCAGCACCGGCAAGCGCGAGCTCTTCATCAAACACCTCGGCAGCGAAGCGTTCTTCGACGAGCTCCGCACGCAGGGTGCCCGCATCGACCTCGCCCGTTGGATGCGCCGCTGGGACGGCGACGCCGCGGCCTTCCGCGCGCGCACCGCTCCGTTCCGCCTCTACGCCTGATCAGTAGGAGCGGCCTTCGCGCTTCTCCCAGTAGTTGATGTACGCCTGGTTGAGCACGCCGAGACCGCCCGGGGTCGGGTAGTCGCCGGTGAAATACCAGTCGCCGCGGCTCGTCGGGCACGCCTTGTGCAGCGAGGCGATCTTCTGGAAGACCAGGATCAGCTCACCCTTCCAGCCGCTCTTGCTCGGATAGACGAGCTCGGCCGCCTTCGCGGCGACCTCCTCCTCCGTGAACGCGTCGTAGATGCGCTTCACGTGGTTGCGCATCTCGTGGGTCGGCTTCTTCGCCTGGGCCACGCAGTCTTCATAGACTTCACGGAGCAGGTCGGCCATCCCGCGCTCCTTGCAGAGCGCGACGGTGGCCTGGAAGGCGAGGAACTTGCCCATCTCGGACATGTCGATGCCGTAGCAGTCCGGGTAGCGGATCTGCGGGGCGGTCGACGCGATGACGATGCGTTTCGGGTTCGGGCGGGCGAGGATGCGCAGGATGGACTGGCGCAGGGTCGTGCCGCGGACGATCGAGTCGTCGACGCAGACGAGCGTGTCGCCTTCGCGCACGGTGCCGTACGAGATGTCGTAGACGTGCGAGGCCATCTGCATGCGATTCTTCTCTTGGGAGATGAACGTACGCAGTTTGACGTCCTTGTGCGCGACCTTCTCACCGCGCGGCCAGCCGCCGAGCACGAGTTTATCGATGAGCGCCTCGTCGAGGACGCCGGCACGCTGGGCGGTGATCAGCTTGTCGCGGACCTGCGAGCGGCGGCGCTTGCGGAGCTCTTCCATCAGGCCGTACCAGGCGATCTCGGCCGTGTTCGGGATGTAGGAGAAGACCGCGTTATCGTGGTCATCGCGGATCTGCGCCAGGACGTCGTCGGCGAGGGCGGCGCCCAGCGCCTTGCGTTCGGCGTAGATTTCGGGGTCGTTGCCGCGCGAGAAGTAGATGCGCTCGAAGGAGCAGTGCCGGATCTCGCCCGGAGCGTGGAAGGCTTCGATCGAGTGGCGACCGTCCGCCTTCATGATCAGCGCGTGGCCGGCCGGGAGTTCATGGACGTCCTCTTGGTTGACGCCGACGATGGTCATCAGCGCGACACGCTCGGAGGCGACGGCGATGAGGTCCTCGGTGCGGGCGTACCAGCAGGGTCGGATACCATTCGGGTCGCGGATGACGAAGCTGTCGCCGTTACCGACGAGGCCGGCGATGGCGTAGCCGCCGTCCCAGTTCTTGGCGGCGCGGCGCAGGACGTTGCCGATGTCCATGTGCTTGGAGATCTCCGCTTGCACGGCGGCGCCTTCCAGGCCCTGGTCCTTGAACGCCTTGAAGAGCCGGTCGTGCTCCTCGTCTAGCCAGAAGCCGATCTCCTCGAGGATGGACTGCGTGTCGGTCGAGTAGATGACGTGCGCGCCGCGCTGGGTGAGCGAGGCGTTGAGCTCGGCGGTGTTCGTCAGGTTGAAGTTGCCGGCGACGAGCAGGTTGCGGGTCGGCCAGATGGACTTGCGTGCGTAGGGATGGCAGGAGACCGAGTCGAAGTTGCCGGACGTGCCGTAGCGCAGGTGGCCGAGCAAGAGCTCGCCGCCGAAGTCGAAGTGGCGCTTCACGGTCTCGGGGAACTCCGGGACGATGACCGCCTCACGCATCTTGTCCGAGTACGCCTTGATCTGGCGCGTGAAGATCTGGGTCAGCCCCTGGGCGCCGATCTCGCGGTCACGGAAGAGGAAGGCCTCGCCGTTCTCGGAGCCGATCTTGACGCAGCCGATGCCGGCGCCGTCCTGGCCGCGGTTGTGCTGCTTCTCCATCAGGAGGAAGAGCTGGTTGAAGCCGTGCAACGGCGTGCCGTACTTCTCCTGATACCACTTCAGGTCCTTGGTCAGCCGGACAAGGGCAATGCCGCATTCGTGCCTTAAAGAGTCGCTCATCGCAGGCCTCGGAGTTTGCCCGCCCGGCGCGCGTCCTGTCCAGCGCTTACTATTAAGAGCGCAACAACCGGTCGAGGCGGGAGAGGCTCTCGCCGATCAGCCCGGCCATGTCGGTGTGCTGCCGGAAGGCCGGATCCCGGTGATATTCGGCCAGGCCGTCGGCGAGTTCCTTGGCTTTTTCGGGCGCGGTCAGGGGATTGGACCGCATGGCGGCCAGCAGGTCCTTGACCCGGTCAGGTGCGGCGAGGTGGCGGCGGTGGATGAGCGACTGCTCCTCGCGTCGGTATTGGGCGGCGGAGGCGGCGTTGATGTGCTTGGCGCACAGCTGGGCGAAGGGCCGGTTCTCCTTGAACGAGCCGGGGAGGTAGAAGCGGAGGCGCCCGTCGTAGCTCTGCTGGTCGAAATCCATCGCGCGCACGCGGATGGCGGTGGCGTCGAAGTCCGGGGTGACGGCGATGACGAAGTTATAGGCGCGCATGTCGCCGAGCAGGCGCACGAGGCAGCGTTCCTCGAACTTGATGAGCTCCTTGGCGAGACGCACCGGGTGATGGCCGTCGGCGGCCAGCCATTTCTCGGCGAAGATGTCTCCGGGGATGCCGGTCACGTGTTCCTCGACCAGCGTCTCGCCCCAGGTAAGGTAGAGCATGCGGTTCGGCGAGAGCAGGTGCTCGAGCTCGAGGCCGCAGACGCGCGAGGCGTCGCCGACCTTCACGTAGAAGTAGTCGTGGTTCTCGTTGTAGGCGTTGACGATCCGGACGCGGAAGGGCTGCGAATTACCAAAGGAGCAGAAATCCACTCGGTCCACGTAGACGTGGCTGAAGACCTTCATGCCGCCTTCGCCGCGCAGCAGCGCATACGTCTCGAGCAGGCCTTGCGAAAGCCGGCCCATCTCCTCCTGCGGATAGGCGACGGTCTCCCAGAGGGTGTCCTTGCCGCGTTCAAGCAAGGGCATCGCCGCGGTGAAGCCGCGCAGCTGGGCGTAAGAGACGGGGAGCGGCACCTCGCGGCCTTCGCGCGAGAGGTAGGCGCGGAGTTCTTCGCTGATCGGATAGGCCGGCTTGCGGTTCGTCCGCTTGAACTCGGCTTCGCTTCCGGCGGCGTCCATCGTCAGTCGAGGTTCGGGCGCGCGCTGGTCTCTTCGACCACGACCCGCAGCGGGGCGCCGGGATGGCATTCGGCGCGGTAGGCGATGAAGCCGCGGCGATGTTCGTCATACACCGGCCACAGCAACGTGCGATCGGTCTCGGGCACCGCGACGGCGCCAAGTTCCTCGCGTGCGAAGAAGCCGAAGCGGCCTTCGTCGATGGTCTCGGGCAGGGTCTTCAGCGGCTTACGGCAGTCGAAGAGGAACATGAGCCAGTGCGACTGGGCTTCGTAGCCTTTCTCCGAGATCATGCCGAAGAGGTGCAGGTCTTCGGTCGCGACGGTCACGCCGGTTTCTTCGAACGTCTCGCGCACCGCGCATTCGAACGGCGACTCGCCGAGGCCCATCTCGAGCTTGCCGCCGATCGGGCTCCAGCAGCCGAGGTTCGGCGCCTTGGTGCGCTGGATGAGCAGGAGGCGGCCCGCCTCGTCGCGTAGGAAGACGAGGACGCTGATCTTGAAGGGCAGGGCGGCGCCGGCGTTCATGGTGACACCCTTGCGGGCGGACTCCGGCGGCACAACCCCGGAGTGCGTTCAGCCACCTAGGATGGCGTCGATCTGCTTGAGCTCCGCCGAGGCGAACGGCGCCGACGAAGCGGCGGCCACGCACTGCTCGAGCTGGGCGACTTTGCTGGCGCCGATGATGGCCGTCGTCACGCGGCGGTCGCGTAGGACCCAGGCGATCGCCATCGACGCGAGGGGCTGGCCGCGTTCGGCGGCGACTTCCGCGAGACGGCGGACTTTCTCCATCCGGACGGCGTCGAGTTGTTCGGGGCGCAGGTAGCCGTGTGGTTTACCGGCGCGCGCGTCGGCGGGGATGCCTTGCAGATAGCGGTCGGTGAGCATGCCTTGCGCGAGCGGCGAGAAGACCGCGCAGCCGAGGCCTTCTTTCTCGACGACATCGAGCAAGCCGGCCTCGGGCGTGCGTTCGAAGAGGCTGTATTTCGGCTGATGCATGACGCATGGCGTGCCCAGATCACGCAGGATCGCGCACGCGCGCGCGGTGTCCTCGGGATTATAATTCGAAATCGCGGCGTAGAGCGCCTTGCCCGAGCGCACCGCCTGAGCGAGCGCGCCCATGGTCTCCTCCATCGGCGTATGCGGGTCGCGCCGGTGGCTGTAGAAGACGTCCACGTAAGGCAGGCCCAGGCGCTTCAGCGACTGGTCGAGCGAGGCGAGGAGGTATTTGCGCGAACCGAAGTCCCCGTGCGGGCCTGGCCACATGGTGTAGCCGGCCTTGGTGGAGATGATCAGCTCGTCGCGATAGGCGCCGAGGTCTTCGCGCAGGATGCGTCCGAAGGTCTCCTCCGCGCTCCCGGGCACGGGTCCGTAGTTGTTCGCGAGGTCGAAGTGCGTGACGCCGAGGTCGAAGGCGCGCAGAGCGATCGCGCGCGCGTTGCCGTGATCGTCGACGCTGCCGAAGTTGTGCCACAGGCCCAGCGAGACTTTGGGTAGGTGCAGGCCGGACCGCCCGCAGCGGGCCTGGAAAGATTTATGGTCGTAGCGGGCGGGGTCAGCTGGGTGCATACCCCTAATCAAATCACCGCCCCCGACCTTGCCAGCGCTTAAGCGGCTGCTTGTTGGGCTTGGGCCTGGGCGGCGGCCTTCTTCGTGTGGCCGTTCATCTCAGAGCGGGCATCGATGAGGACTCCCGTCGGACTGGTCACCAGGGAGAGCAGTCCGTGGCGATCCACCAGGTTCAGGGCCCGGGCGGTCTGCTCGGCGGTTTCCTTACCTAAGGTCGCGGTGGCATGGATATAGGTGAACAGGCAGAACAGCACGATGGTCCATAATCGGAGCATCGGGAGGAGGGATGGATTGTTTGCGCCCATGCTCATTATTATGCAGACCCCATGCCTTAGGGCCTCATGGGTTGATATTGTCTAAAATTAGGCACGAATAAGGGCCTTAAACTATTATTTAATCAAAATCAGGCACGGGCTTTCATTGGGTCTGACACCCGATAAGGTGGAATTCCCGTCATGCCCGAACTCGCCGAAGTCGAATATTTCCGCCGCCGCTGGGACGTAGGCCTCGGCCGTAAGGTCGCTGCCATTTACCTGAACCCCAAGGCCCGCATCGGCCGGGGGGTCTCCGCCTCCACGATGACCAAGGCGCTGGCCGGAGCGAAGTTCGTCGAGTCGCTCGCCGCGGCGAAGCAGATGGCCTTCCGTTTTTCCGGCGGCGCCTGGCTGGGCGTGCATCTCGGGATGACGGGCCGCCTCGAAGCTGGCGATGCGGACCGTGAGCCGACGCCCTACGATCACTTCAAGCTGACGATGACCGGCGGGAAGGAACTCGTCTTCGTCGACCCGCGGCAGTTCGGCCGCGTCCTGTTCTGGCAAGGCGACGGCGTACCGCCGTGGTGGGAAAAGATACCGCCGGCGATCCTTTCGCCGGAGTTCACCGTCGGCGTCGTCGAGGTGTTCCTGCGTCGTCGAGCGCGCACCGCGATCAAGCCGGTGCTCCTCATGCAGGAGCGCTTCCCCGGTATCGGCAACTGGATGGCTGACGAGGTCCTCTGGCGCGCGGGCTTCCATCCGCAGGCCAAGGCCGGAGCATTCGGACCGAAGTCCGTCCGTAAGCTGTACGCGACCTTACGTGAGGTCTGCGCGGAGGCGATGGACGTCATCGGCAAGGATTGGTCCGACCCGCCCGACACCTGGCTCTTCAATCACCGCTGGAAAGACGGCGGCCGTTGTCCGCGGTCGAAGAAGCCGCTCGTCCGTGAAGACGTCGGCGGACGCACCAC
>JBIKIO010000138.1:0-4228 GCA_044361555.1 Opitutales bacterium | reverse complement strand
GCCAACGGCGTTGCCGAAGAGACCTCCGTCACCGTTCGCTACAACTTCTAATCTTCGGATTAGAGGCTGAACCTAAGGGCCCCGGCAACGGGGCCCTTTTTGTTGTCCGAGTATCCCGATGATTCGGCTTATTTGGCTTCGACGTGCACGGTGACCCGCATCTCGCGGTCGCCTCCGCCCCAATAACTGCCGCTCACGGGGGTGGCGTCGCGATAATCGCGCCCCACCGCCGAGGCCACGTAAGCCCCAAAACAGGCAGGTCAGAGGCCTTCGCGGTCCGGCTGGCCCTTGGACGGAGTCGGGCCCATGCCCTTGGAGCGGAAGAATTCCCCGAGGACTTCGGAGCGCGCCGTGGCGAGCTGGTTCTTCCGGACGTCTTCCGGCGTGAGCAGCTTCTGGCGTTCGGTCATGATGCGACGGAGCTGCATGAGGGCGGACTGCTGGAGCTGGCGGACGCGTTCGCGGGTGAGTTTAAAACGTTCGCCGACCTCCTCGAGCGTGAGCGGGCTTTCGCCGTTCAGGCCGAAGCGGTGGGTCAGGATCTCGGCCTCGCGGGGTTCGAGGGCGGCGAGCATCGTGGCGATCTCGTCGTTGTCGGACTTACCGCGCAGGGTCTCGAACGGCGTACGCTCGGACTCGTCCTTGACCAGATCGCCTAAGGTCGCGTCGCCTTCTTCGCCGACGGGCTGGTCGAGCGAGGCCGCGCGGTTCGCGACCGACTTCATGTGCACGACCTTCGCGAGCGGGATCTCCATCGCCATCGCGATCTCGTCGTTATGCGGTTCGCGGCCGATCTCGGCGGCGAGCTGGTTGGTCACGCGGCGCATCTGCGCGATGCGGTCGACCATGTGCACCGGCAGGCGGATCGTCTTACCGTTGGAGGCCAGCGCGCGCTTGATGGCTTGTTTGATCCACCAGGAGGCGTAAGTGCTGAGCTTGCCGCCCTTGTCGGGGTCGAAGCGTTCGACGGCCTTGATCAGGCCGAAGTTGCCTTCGCTGATGAGGTCCATGAGCGACAGGCCGAAATTATCGTAATCCTTGGCGATGCGGACGACCAGCCGGAGGTTCGACTGGATCATCTTCTGCCGGGCGGCTTCGTCGCCTTTCAGGACGCGCCGCGCGAGGGCGGTCTCCTGCTCGAGCGTCAGCAGCGGGGTCTTGCCGATCTGATCGAGATAGTAGCGGATCGGCGAACGCTCTTCCGTGGAAAGCTCTTCCCAAGGCAGGCCCGGTTCGGTGGGGTCGGTGTCCGAATCACGAGTAGGGGCAGGGGCAGGGGCAGGGCGAACCGCCACGGACGGCTTGATCGCGACGCGTGCGACCGGCTTCGCGGGGAGCGGGAGTTTCTTGGGCTCCTTCTTCGGCTCCTTCGCGGTCTTGGCCGCTGGCATGATCTTGGTCGGGCCTTTCTTCGCCGCTCCCTTCGAAGGCTTGGCCTTCGACGTGGCGCTTTTCTTAGGCTTGGACTTGGGCACAGGCGGTCTTCTCAGGAGCGCAGACCGGCGGCGAGTCCGAGGGCGCGGAGGACGCTCTTGGACTTATTGATGGTTTCTTCGTATTCAGAGGTCGGGATGGAATCGGCGACGACGCCGGCGCCGGCCTGGATGCTGGCGACACCGTCGCGCAGCGAGGCGGTCCGGATGACGATGCAGGAATCGTGGCCACCATCGAAGCCGAAGTAACCGACGGCGCCGCCGTAGACACCGCGGCGTTCGCCTTCGAGTTCGGAGATGACCTGCATGGCGCGCACCTTGGGCGCACCGGAAAGGGTGCCGGCCGGGAACGTGGCACGGAAGAGATCGAACGCGTCCTTTTCCGGGGCGAGCTGGCCTTCGACCTGCGAGACGATGTGCATCACGTGAGAGTAGCGTTCCACGATCGCGTAGTCGGGCACCTGCACCGAGCCGGGCACGCAGACGCGGCCGAGGTCATTGCGGGCGAGGTCGACGAGCATCAGGTGCTCCGAACGTTCCTTCGGGTCCGCGAGCAGTTCGGCTTCGAGCTGCCGGTCGGCGGCTTCGTCGGCGCCGCGCGGGCGCGTGCCGGCGATGGGGCGGATCTCGCAGCGGCGGCCGGTGAGGCGGACGTTCACTTCCGGCGAGGCGCCGACGACGTCGAAGCCGCGGCCCGTCTCCAGCACGAACATGTAAGGGGACGGGTTCACGTGCCGCAGCACGCGGTAGAGGTCGAGCGGATCGCCCTTGAAGGCGACGTCGGTACGACGCGAGAGCACGACCTGCACGCAATCGCCGGCGCGGACGTATTCTTGGGTGCGGCGGATGGCGGCTTCGAAGTCGGCCTGACTGAAGTTGGCCTTGCCCGTGGCCAGCTCGGCGGCGGCCGGTAGTTCGGCCGCGACGGCGGCGCGTGGTCCGGTGACCACGGCCCGCAGGGCTTCGAGTTCCTGCTTGGCGGCGGCCCAGGCGGCATCTGCATCGGCCGGTGACTTCACGCGGGCGTTGACGATGAGGCGGAGAGTCTGGCGGGCGTTGTCGAAGGCGACGACGCGGTCGACCAGCATGAAGTGGAGCAGGGGAGTGCCGGCCGGATCCTTGGCTGGCTTCGGGACGGTCGGCTCGATGCGGTGGACGTATTCGTAGCTGACCATGCCGACCATGCCGCCGACGAAAGGAGGCAGGCCGGGCACTTTGGCCACGCGTAGTCCGGAAAGTTCCTTCTTCACCAAGGTCAGCGGATCCGCCGGCGTGGGCAGGGTCTCCTTGGTGCCGTCACGGCGGACGATCTCCGCCCGGTCTTCCCAGACGGTGAGCGTCAGGGCCGGGGCGGCGCCACAGAAGCTGTACCGGCCGAGCTTATCGCCGCCCGTCACCGACTCGAAAAGGAAGGGGGAGCCAAGGGCGCGGAGGCGGGCGTAGACCGAGACGGGGGTCTCCAGATCAGCCATCAGGTCCAGGCAGACCGGGATGAGGTCGGACTGCTGGGCCAACTGGCGGAAAGTA
The DNA here is from genome assembly GCA_044361555.1 of Opitutales bacterium. Taxonomy (GTDB): domain Bacteria; phylum Verrucomicrobiota; class Verrucomicrobiia; order Opitutales; family UBA953; genus UBA953. The sequence goes on along the minus strand of JBIKIO010000138.1, from coordinate 1,268 downwards.
GCTTGGTCGGGGACTAGGCTCACGTGTTCATTTAGATGCCTAAACCTATGGTTTGGAAACCAATTAACGCAAACCCACCCGATTGAAGGTCGTTGGCCCGATCAGGCCTTCTTGCCGGCGGTCCAGCGTCCCCAGAGCGACAGGGGGAGCAGGCGTCCGTTGTTCTCCTGCTTCAGGGCCAGTTCGCCGATGTCGACCTGACCGCCCAGGCCACGGGTGACTTCTTCGAGCAGGTTGTGGCAGAGGATGGAAGAGGCGTCGATCGTGTAGACCGTCAGAATCATGAACTGGGCCTGCGGGGAGAGCAGCTCGCGGCAGGCGCGGAGCAGGGGGGCGAGGTCGCGCTCGACCTTCCAGAATTCGCCGGTCGGACCGCGGCCGAAGGCGGGCGGGTCGAGCATGATGGCCTCGTATTGGTTGCCGCGTTTGACCTCACGCTTCACGAACGTCATCGCGTCCTCGATGATCCAGCGGATCGGCTCCTGGGCCATGCCGGAGAGCTCCTGGTTGCGGCGGCCCCAGGCCACGGCGGGCTTGGAGGCGTCGACGTGGGTGACGTGCCAGCCGGCCTGAGCGGCGCCCAGCGAGGCCGCGCCGGTGTAACCGAAGAGATTGAGCAGGCGGGGGCGCGGCTCGAGCTTCTGGGGCCGCTCGGCGACCCATTTCCAATGCGGAGCCTGCTCGGCGAAGACGCCGAACTGCTTGGAGTTGTCCATGAACCGCAGCTGGAGGCGAAGCTTACCGAGTTTGGTCTCCCATTCCTTGGGACAGTTGCCCTTGAGCTTCCAGCGGCCTTCCCGGCCGCCTTCCTCGTGTTCGGCGACCGCGCGGGCCCATTCGGCGGCTGGCAGGGATTTGCTCCACCAGGCCTTGGGTTCGCTCCGGATCATGCGGACGCCGCCGATCTCCTCCAGTTTGAAGCCGTCGCCGGTATCTAGGAGGCGGTGACCATCCCAGTCGCTCACGAGTACGCTGATTTCCACGCACGCATCGTGGGGAGCCGACGGCCGGGAGGGAAGCCCGCTTTTGCTCGCCTAATTATTTTCCGCCCTTCCTCTTGAGAGCATGATGCGTGAGCTGGCCAGCGCCCGCTGGGAGACGAAGGTCTCCGGGTTGGTCGCGCTCACCCGCGATTGGGCCGGCCCTGGTCTGCCGCCGCTCACCCTCAATCCACCGGCGCGCCTGACTTTGCTCGAGACGGCGGATGTCCGCGCCTGGGCTTGTCGGTCAGGCCACTGGATCGAGGGCGACCGCGTCCATTTCTTCTT
>JBIKIO010000137.1:0-4246 GCA_044361555.1 Opitutales bacterium | reverse complement strand
CGTAGGTCGTATCGAACACGAACTGTCCTGAGGCGAGGAGTTCGGCGGGGAAGGGCGAGGCGTCGGTCGGCTTGAGGCCGAGCGTCGTGCAGTTGACGATCACCGCGTCGGACGAGGCCTTGATCTCAGTCAGGCCGGCGGCCCGGACGCGCGGATCGGCGAGCGCGGTCGCGAGATCGGCCGCCTTGGCGACGTCGCGATTATAGACGCGGAGTTCGGCGCAGCCGTCGGCGAGGCACGCAGCGGCGACGGCGCGGGCGGCGCCGCCGGACCCGAGCAGGATCACCGGCCGACCCTTGGTCGTGCCGCCGGTGCGTTCGCGCAGGGCTTCGAGGAAGCCTTGGCCGTCGGTGGTGTGGCCGGCCCAGCCGGTCGGCGTGCGCACGAGCGTGTTGACCGACGCCGCGCGCTTGGCCTCAGGGGAGAGCATCTCGACCAGCGTCAGCGCCTGGATCTTATGCGGCACCGTGAGGTTCACGCCGGCGAAGCCCTGGGCGTGCAGGAGCGTGAGCGCTTCCGGCAGTTCTTCGGCGGTGATGTGTAGGCGATGGTAGCGCACGCCGGCGAGCCGCGGGTGCGTGGGCAGCAAGGTCGCGAGCGCGGCGTTGTGCATCGCCGGGCTGAGGGAGTGCGCGATCGGGTCGCCGAGCACGCCGAGCTGGCCGGGCGCGAAGTCGGCCGTCCGCAACGAAGCCAAGGTGAGGGTGTCAGGCGCGCTCATCGGTCTGTTCCAGGGCGTGGACGAAGCTGAGGAAGAGGCGGCTGCTGCGGTCGTCGCCCTGCGCTTCGAACTGCGAGACAAGGTTGCGGCAGCAGCGGGCGAGCGTCTGGTGCGTGGTCACGGGGCGGAGGAACGCCTCGTCCGCCGGCAGCTGGTTGTCGAGCAGCAGGAGCTGGACTTCCGCGCGCGTCCGGAAGGCGCCGCCTTCGTAGCAGTCGAGGTAGAGCGGCTCACGGCCGCGGAAGATGCCGACCATGAAGCGGCCGGGCAGGCCGACCGGCTCGACGGGCAGGCCGAGGCGGCGCGCGACGAGCAGGAAGATCAGGCAGAGGGAGATCGGGATGCCGCGACGGCTGCGGATCACCTGGGAGAGCAGGGAGGAGGCCGGGATGGCGAAGCTTTCCTGCGCGCCGCGGTAGCCTTCTTCACCGAAGATCACCCGGCAGAGCAGGCGACACTTCCCGCGGACGTCGAGGGGCTCGGCGATCAGCTCGCGCGTACGCTCGGCCAGACGATCGAGTTCGGCGGAGTAAGCGTCGTCGGCCAGCGATGGCTCGGTCGCGCGTTCGAGCCGGAGGCAGGCTTCTTCGAGGTCGCAATGCGGGTCGCGGATATGAGCGAGGAAAGCGTGGGCGGCGGCTTCGGGGGTGCGGAGATCGGTGAGCAGCAGCCGAGCGTGCGCGGCGAGGGCTTCGTCCTTGGTCAGGGCTTCAAGCCAGAGCACGCCCGGCAGGCCGGCGGCTTTCAGCTTGGCGAGCACGGCCTGTCGGACGACCGGGGAGGGGTCGTCGAGGAGGCGCTCCAAGGTCGCCAGCTCCGCTTCGTGCGTCATGAGCATTTTCTACCGACAACGAGAGGGCCACGGCAACAAGGGAGTCCGCGCCGCCGAGTCTTTTAGAGGTTGACGGTGGCACGTGTGTCTTGGCGTCGCTAGGCTGGCCCTCTGCGGTGAGCCGGGGTTTTCGGATTGAAGGAAGCCGTCGCCCGAGGGAGTCTGGGGGTCATGACCGCTACGCGCATCCGCTGCGGGGTGGCCGGCACGGGTTCGCTCGGCCAGCACCACGCCCGCATCTACTCGACCCTGCCCGGCGCCGAACTCGCCGGCATCTTCGAGCCCGACGACGCCCGCGCGGCGGAGATCTGCGCCAAGCATAACTGCCATCGGTTCGCCACGCTCGACGAGATGGCGGCCGGATGCGACGCCGTCAGCGTGGTCGTCCCGACGAACCACCATGCCGCCGTCGCGCTGCCACTGCTCGCCAAGGGCGTGCACCTCCTGATCGAGAAGCCCATCTGCGTGACCCTCGAGGAAGCCTCTCAGATCCTGGACGCCGCCGCCAAGGCTGACCGCATCGTCCAGGTCGGACATATCGAACATTATAACCCGGTGATGTCTTACCTCGAGAAGGCCGTCACCGACGCCCGCTACATCACCGCCGAGCGCCTCGCGCCGTTCACCCCGCGCGGTACCGAAGTCGGCGTCGTGCTGGACCTGATGATCCATGACATCGGCATCGTCCTGCAGCTGGCCAACTCCCCGGTCGAACGTATCGACGCTGTCGGCGTCTCGGTCGTCACCAAGACCGAGGACATCGCCAACGCCCGCATCGCCTTCAAGAACGGCTGCGTGGCCAACCTCAGCGCCAGTCGCGTCTCCATGAAGAAGAACCGCGAGATCCGCGTCTTCCAGACCGGCGGCTACCTCTCCATCGACTTCATGGGCCAGAAGGGCCATACCGTGCGCGTCGACCCGACGGCCGAAGGCGGCTTCGCCAAGGAAGAGATCCCGATCGAGAAGGGCGAGCCCCTCGCCATCGAGCTGGCTTCGTTCACCGCCTGCGTCCGTGACCGCAAGAGCCCCAAGGTCAGCGGCGAACTTGGTCGTACCGCCCTGGCCGTCGCCATCCAGATCACCGAACAGATCCGCGCCGGCATGGCGCGCAAATGAGCGCGTTCCCGGCCATCCCGGCGAGTTTCGACCGACCCCGCGGGGGCGAAGTCGACGTCCTCGTCGTGGCCGGTGAGCATTCGGGCGACCAGCATGCGGCCAAGGTCGTCGCCGACCTCCTCGCGGCCCGCCCCGGCCTGCGCGTCGCCGCTTTCGGCGGCCCGCAGCTCCGTGCCGCCGGCGCCCAGGTGCTCTTCGACATGACCACCTTCTCCGCGGTGGGCATCGTGGAGATCCTGTCCGCCTATCCGTTCTACCGTAAGCTCTTCGCGCGGATGGTGGGCTGGACGCTGCAATGGAAGCCCAAGGTCGTGGTGCTCGTCGATTATCCCGGCCTCAACCTCCGGCTTGCGAACGAACTGCGCAAGGCGGGTCTCTCCCGGTCTGGTTTTGGCGAGACCGCCGTGATCCAATACGTCAGCCCGCAGCTCTGGGCGTGGAAGCCCAAGCGTCGGTTCACCATGGCGCGCGACTTGGATTCCGTCGGTACGATCTTCCCGTTCGAGCCCGCGTGCTACGCCGACACCAAGTTGGACGCGCGTTTCGTCGGCCATCCGTTCGCCGAGAAGGAGCACATCCCGGGACTGCGGCATGATCCGGATGGCCCCGTATTACTCCTGCCGGGTAGCCGACCCAAGCCCGTGCGTAAGATCTTCCCGGCCTTGGTCGAGGCCTTCGCGCTTTTCCGCCAGAGCCACCCTAAGCGCCGGGCGCTCGTCCTGCACACCGGCGGCGAGGTCCATGCGGAGCTTTATCGTCTCCTCGCGGAATACGGCGAGCAGGCCAAGGGCATCGATCTGCGGCCCGTCTCCGAAGGACCGGCCACCGGTTGCGCCGCGCTGGTCAGCTCCGGCACCATGTCGCTCACCGTCGCGCTCGCCGGCATCCCCGGGGCCGTCGTCTATCGCGCCAATCCGCTCACGTGGGTGATGGGGCGTTATCTCATCGCGGGCCGGGTCGATCATCTCGGCATCGCGAACATCCTGCTCAAGCGTCCGGCTTGGCCCGAATACCTGCAAGGCGCCTGCGAGCCCAGCGCCTTGGCCGCCCGCCTGCGCGCCTGCGTGGAGGGAACTGAGCCGCGCACGCAGGCCTCTGTGGATGCCGCCGAGCTGCTTGGCCTGCTTTCAGCGCACGCCGGCTCCACTCCGGCGGAGTGGGTCGCTTCGTATCTTCCTAAGGAAACCCGCCCATGAAGATCGCCGTCCTCGGATGCGGATATGTCGGCGCCGAATTCGCCCGGCAGGCGAAGGCCGCCGGTCACGAAGTCCTTGGCGTCGTCCGCTCCGAAGCCTCGCGCGACAAACTACGTGCCGAAGGAATCTCGGCGGAGGCCTTCGATCTGTATGCCGGCGACTGGGCGCTGCTCCCGAAGCAGTTCGACGCCGTCGTCTACGCCGCGAGCACCGGTGGCGGCGGGCCTGAGGCTTACGCGCTGGCCTATGACGTTGGCGTGCGGCGGGCGCTCTCCTGGGCCCGCGTCGTCGGCGCGCAGGCTTTCGTCTTCACCAGTTCCACCGGAGTGTATCGTCAGGACGACGGGCGTATCGTCGATGAAGAGAGTGTCGTCGGCGGCG
>JBIKIO010000136.1:0-4256 GCA_044361555.1 Opitutales bacterium | reverse complement strand
ACGAGAACCCGGACCCTGACTGCGACCTCGACTACACGCCGAACGTCGCCAAGGCCCGTAAGGTGGACGTCGCGATCTCGAACAACCTCGGTTTCGGCGGACATAACGCCTCGCTGATCTTCAAGCGCCTCTGAGGTTTCGGGCCCGCGGGATGCAACCTTTTGCCTCGCGACGGGGTATAAGGGAAATACAACCATGCCGACCCCCATGGCTCCCCGCTTCCTCCTGCTCGCCTTAGGCTCCTTCCTGGCCGTCTCCCTCGGCGCCCAGGTCCCCGCCCCGGCCCCGGCGCCTCCGCCCACGGTCCTCGTGCGCACCTCCGTCTCCCATCTCGACCCGAAGACCGGCAAGTCGGACATCCTGACGGCTCCCTCCGTCTCCGTGATCTCCGGCTCCGAAGCCCGCGTCTCCGTCGCCGGTCGTCCAGACCCCAAGGACCCGAAAGGCCAGCCGCAGGGCGGCTTGGAGCTGGTCATCGCTCCCACGGTCCAGCCGGACGGCACGGTGAGCATCTCCCTGCGCGTCGTCATTGCCCATAAGCCCGAGCCGGTCGACCCGAAGCAGGCTGGTCGCGAGCGTAAGCGCGAGTCCAAGTCGCCTGACGGCACGCTCACTTTCTACTCGGTGCTCGCCCAAGAAGGCCTCTTTTCGATCCAGGACAGCAAGGGCGGGCGTCGCTGGTACAAGATCGGTTCCACTGTCGACGGCTGGACCCTGGAGTCCTACGACAAGGAGAAGGAGATGCTGGTTGTCGGACAGGGCGCCACCCACCAGGAACTCCGTCTCTATAAATCCTCGATCGAGGCTTCCGCCAGCGAACTCAATACGGTCGTGACGGTGCGCCCGGGCGAGATTGTCAAGGTCCCCGGCGTCGGCGGCCTCGAGGTCACGGTCAGCGCGTTGGTCTCCGCGACTCCGGTCGCCCGCTAAGCCATGCTGCGTTTATTGCTTCTCGTCCTGTTGGCCGCCACGGCCTACGCGGCGGAAGAAGCCGTGCCGACCCACCTGAAGGTGAAGGCTACGTTTACCCGACTCGATAAGGACGGTAAGTCGGAAGTCTATGCTGAGCCCACGGTCATCACGGTCGACGGTAAGCAGACGACCATCCGCGTTGGCTCAGCCGAAGAGGGCGTGATCTTCACTGTCACTCCGAAGGTCAATAAAGACGGCACGCTGACGCTTGAGGCGGTGACGGAGTCCCGCGAAGCCCCGCCTGCGCCAGCTACTACCCCTGCGACCAAAGAGACGGCGCCGGCTCCGCGCGCCAAGAGCAAACTGCCTTTCTTCCACGGAGTCCTCACGAAGGATAAGCTGTTCTCGGTCGAAGACGCCGCCGGTAAGCGCCAGTGGGTTCCGCTGGGCCGCCGGATCGACGGCTGGACGCTCCGTTCCTACGACGATAAGCGCGAAGCGCTGACGCTTTCACGCCTAGGTCAGTCCGTCGAATTGGTCCTGCACAAAGGGGTCATCCTGGATGCGCCTACTCCGCAGGTTGCTGTCTCTCGTGCTAACACGACAATTACCGTCAAGCCGGGTGTTAAGACGCTGCTCGACCTCGACAACGGCCAGTTTATCGCGCTCGAGGCCGAAATCCTCGACGTCTCAAAGTGACTGCTTAGGCCACGTCGAGGTGGCCGACTTTGACGAGGATAGTCGCACCTTCCGGGCCGGTGAAGGGCCGGTGGTTGCTCATATGCGGGCTGCGTATCCAGGTGCCGGCAGGATAACTGCCGTGCTCGTCGCGAAAGATACCCTCAAGGACGAGGATCTCTTCGCCACCGACGTGGGTGTGCGGATTGAAGCGCGTCTCGGGCGCCCAGAGCACTAGGGCGGTGTGCTTCGTGAGGCCTTGGTGGAGCGAAGTGACCTTGAGCCCCGGGACCATGCCTTGCCGCCAGTCCAGCTCATCGCCGTGTAAGGCGTAGGAATCTTTTCCCGGCTCCGTCGGGGTGCGTTCGTTGAGGTAGACCAGGCTGGCCTCGGTTACGGTGAACGTGACGGAGACGCCTGGCGCCAAGCGGACGTAGGAAGCCGGACCGAGGGTCTCGCCGTTCAGATTCAGCAGCCCACGCACCACGAGGATCTCGAGCAGTTTGGCGCCGTCATGCGTCAGGGTCTCACCGGCCGTGAGCGAGCGAAGGCTGATCCGGCTCTCGGCTGGGACGATCCGCTGTTCCAGCGGACGTTCCCCCGGTTGGCCTGCGTAAAGGTCGGTCGCATCGACGACGATGCGGAGGGAGTGGTCAGCGTGGAGGGTCATGTGAAAGTCAGGGTGTCTTCAGTCGGCGAGCGCCTGGCGCCATTCGGCGATCTCGCTGACGAGGCCGTAAGCCCGCAGGCCGGCTTCGATCTCCGCGTGCGTGGGTTCGGTGACGATGTGCTTGGGGTCGGCGGGGAGGTCTGGTCGCACGTGACACGTGACAGCCCAAGCGGCCCAGGCGCGCCACTTCTTGATTTCAGCCCGTTCGCCGCGTACGCGGTCAGCGAGGTGCTGGTAATGCACGCGGGCGTTACCGGTGAACTGGTCGCTAGGCTGTCGCACCATCCAGCCGATGGCGCGGTAGGGCATGGCATATTCGGTCAGGGCGACGTCGCCTTCGGGCACGTCGCAATAGAGGGCGCGGTCCACGGCGAGCAGCGCCCGTGCCGGGAGATCATCCAGCCAGAGCTGTTGGCCGTATTCGAGGCACAGACGATAGAGCTCCGACCCTTGGTTGTCCCGCAGGGCATTGAGGTCGCGCCAGGAGAGCGGGCGGCCGCATGACGGCAGGAAAGGGCAGGGAGTGGGCACTCGGCTCACGGCTTGGCGTACGGATTGGTCTGCTTCTCGATGCCGACCGAGGTCTGGCCGCCGTGGCCCGGCAGGAGGACGACGTCGTCCGGCAAGGTGTAGATGCGGCTACGGATCGAGCTCAGGAGCTGGTTCCAGTCGCCGTTGGGGAGGTCGGTCCGACCAACGGAGCCTTTGAAGATGGCATCGCCGGTGAAGGCGATTTTCTGGTCAGCGGCGTAGAAGAGGATGCTGCCAGGGCAGTGGCCGGGCACGTGGCGGATCTCGAACTTGTAGCCGCAGGCCTCGACGACGTCCCCGTCGTCCACCCAGCGGTCGACTTTGACCGAACGGAAGTCGTCGTCGGAGAGCGAGGGGATCATCGACTGGTAGCGATTACGATACGCTTCGATATTCTCGATGAGCTGCTGGTCGTCCTTGTGCGCGATGACCTTGGCGCCGGCGTCGGCGAAATAGCGCCCATCGCACATGTGATCCCAGTGGCCGTGCGTGATGAGCAGGTGCGTCAGGTTGAGGCCTTGCTTCTTGATCTCCGCGAGCAGGAGCGGGCCGGCGTCCTTGGGGGCGTCGACGACGCAGCAGTCCTTGCCGTTCTCGGCGACGACGAGGTAGGCATTGGTTTCGAATGGCCCCAGGGGGGCGGCGGCGATCTTCATGAAATCAGGCTTCGAAGGCTTTGCGCAGCGCGGCCTCGACGTGGTCGGGCGGGCGTACGGCCTTGAACTCACGGTTCACGAAGGCGTGGACCGTGAAGCCTTCGACGAGCAGTTCGCCCTCGCGCTCGACCTGGTAGGTCAGTTTGAGGCGCGCCTTGGGCTTCTCGGCCAAGGTCACGGTGATGCGCACGCGGTCATCGAAGCGGGAAGGGCGGTGGTAGGTCAGGCCGGTCTCGAGGACGGGTAGGAGGAAGCCTTCCTGCTCGAGCTGACGATAAGGGGTGCCGAGCTGGTCGAGCAGGGCGACACGCGCCATCTCGAACCAAGGCAGGTAGTTGCCGTGGTAGGTGACGCCCATCGCATCGGTCTCGGCGAAGCGGACGCGGGTCTCGACGGTGGCCTGAAGCATGGCCCTGTTCTGGCGTCCGGCGGCGATTTTCCAACGTCAAACGCACCGCCGGAGGCTTGTCCTTGCCCCGGGCGGGTTCCTCCGCTGATGTCTTGGCATGGGTCAGCGCGAACGTTTCGTTATCTTTCTGGTCGGCGCCTTGCTGGGCATCGTCCTCCTGCTTGGCGGGAAGTCCTGCGGCAGCGAGAAGAAGGACCAGCTCCGGATGGTCCGTTCTTCGCTGAGCATGGCTCCGATGATGTATGACTACGCTGTGATGCAGAAGGGATTCTTCGGACACTATGTGCTTTTCGAGCAGGTCGCCGATCAGGTTGGCGGCGCCAAGGTCCGCACGCTCGTCACCGGCGGTACGCGTCGTTACTCGCCGGAAGGCAAGGAACTCCCCGAGGAGCATATCCTG
>JBIKIO010000030.1:0-13836 GCA_044361555.1 Opitutales bacterium | reverse complement strand
ACCGAAATCCGCGTCCAAGCCTTGAAGGTGTTCAGCGAGACGAAGGCCACGCCCGAACTCGTCGCCAAAGCGGCGGCGCAGCTCGCCCAGCCCGACCTCCGTCTCCGTACGCAAGCTGGCCTCACCCTCGGCAAACTCGGTGCTGCGGTGTCCTTCGCCTCTTTCCTGCGCGATGCTGCGGCTGAGCTTCGCCTACCTTGGCTCCGCCACGGACTGGTCACCGGCCTCGCCGGCACGCAAGAGTCATCCGCCCTCTTGAAGGTCGCCCAAGACAACCAAGGCGCGGAGGCCGTCTTCGCCACGCTCGCCCTATCCCGTCAGCGCTCCCCCTTGCTCTCGCGGCTCCTCGGACACGCTAATCCCGAAGTGGTCGTGGAAGCCGCCCGCGCCATCCACGACGACGAAGGCGTGCCTTCGGCTTACGATGGTCTGGCCGCATCGTTCGGACGACCGGGCATGCCCCACCACGCCTTCCGCCGGGCGTTGAACATGAACCTTCGGTCCGGGCGAAAGGACGGCTTCCAGCGAATCCTCGATTGGACCTTGCGACAGCCGGCCGGAACTCCGCTTCGCTCCGACGCGTGGAAGTCGCTCCTCCTGTATGAACTGCCTCCGCGGCTTGACCTCGTCGATGGGGTTGCCCGTCGATTCGACATGCGGGAGCGTGGTCCGTTCGCTGACGCCTTGCGTACCCGTCAGGCCGACCTCCTCGCGATCACCGACTCCGACCGTCCCTACGTCCTGGAGTTACTCGTACGCTTCGAGTTGGAAGTGCCTGCGCCCGTACTGCTCGGACTGGCCGCGGACCTCAAAGCCTCGCCTTCGGTCCGCTTGCAGACGCTCCGGCTCCTCGGCCGGCAGAACGTCGAAACCGTCACCTTAGTGAACGTACTCCGCCTCGCCGCCGGTGAAGGCAACCCTTCCGAAGTCAGGATCGAAGCCCTACGTCAGCTGTTCCTCAAAGACGTTGACACCGCGTTGCAGGTCGGCCGCGAAATCATCGCCTCTAAGTCGGCTAAGATCGCGGAGAAACAAGCCGTCGTCGCCGCTCTGCGCGGACGTGACGACGCCGCCTCCGTCAAGATCGTGCAGGAACTCGTCGAAAGACTCGTGGCCCGCAAATTGGACAACGGGCTAAAGCTCGACGTCTTCTTCCTGGCCAAGGAGGCCTCTTCCGCCTCGCTCGCGCCGTTGCTGCGTCGTTATCTGGATGCCGCCGCCAAACAGCCCGGAGCCCTTGCGGGACCAGAACTGCCGTACGACTTGCTCACCGACGGTGGAGACCCCGTTGCGGGGCGCGCCTTGATCAACGGTCACCTAGGAGCCAACTGCGTGGCCTGCCATCGTGTCGACTCCGACGAAGGCAGCGAAGTCGGTCCGAGCCTGCGGCAAGTCGGGGCCCAACGCACCAAGTCAGAAATCGCCCAGTCACTGGTCGAACCCTCCGCTAAGATCGTCGTCGGTTATGGCATCGAGACGCTTCAACTGAAGTCCGGTGAAACCGTCGCGGGAAGCGTCCTCAAGGAGTCCACCAAGACCATCGACCTCAAACTGACCGACGGAAAGGTCCGCCGCCTCTCCGTGGCCGATGTCGCCCAGCGGACGCCGCCCGTCTCGATCATGCCGCCGATGCTCGGCATCCTCTCTCCGGCGGAAATCCGCGACGTGGTGGCCTATCTGACGACGCTCAAGCCCAAGGCCAGCAAATCCAAGGCCCCGGTTAAGACCAAATAAGCGGATGCGGGGTTGAGTCGGAGGTTCTCAAGGCATTGGATGCTCCATGCTGCTGAGACTCCTGCTGCTGCTGTCCCCGCTGGCGACCATCGCCCAAGGCGACCTCATCGCCGAATGGCAGAAACAATATGACGCTTGGTTCTGGAAGTCTCCGCGGGCCAAGGTGGAGTCCCCGCGATGGTCCGCGTCCGGGCGGACACTTGCTTATGGCTGGCTCGGCAAGGACGGACTCGAGTGGCGTCTGGTCGACTGTGAGTCCGGCCGCAGCCGGCCCGCCTTCGATAAGGCCGCCTTGGTCAAAGCTTTCGGCGACCTCGACGGACGTAAGGCCGACCCTCGCAAGTGGCCCTTCAAGCGAGTCGTGCCGAACGAAGACGGACGCCTGCGGCTCGAAAGCGACAAGGAGTCATGGTGGCTAGGCAAGGACGGTAAGCTCGTGCTGGCGGCCGGTGAATCGCCGACCAAGGCAGAGCCTAGGCTAGACGGCAACAGCCGGATGCTGAACTCAGCCAGGGAAGGCCTGCGTTCTCCCGTCGGCGGCGCGACCGTCGAACTCCGCGACGGTGACGTCTATCTCTCATCTGGCGAAGGCCAGCCGGCCCGCCAACTCAAACAACGCCCAGCAGGGTCCACCGATGAATTCGTCGGCCCGGTTTCGTGGTCACCGGATGGCACGCATTTCGCCCTCTGGTGCGAACGGAAGCAACCTGCCCGGAAATACCAAGTCGTTGACTCCCTCAAAGCCGAGACCCGCGAAATCAACTACGACAAGCCAGGTGATCCTCGGACCGAGCGCGTAGCTTGGGTTTTCCGAGCCGATGGCAAAGGCGCCGCGGCGTGCCATTCCGAACTGACCGGCAAGACCTACTCCACCGACCGTCTGGATTGGTCGGCCGACAGCAAGCTCCTGCGGAGCGAGTATATCCGTCGAGGCTTCACGGGACATGGCGTCGTCGCTTACGATGTCACTGCGGGCGTGTGGCGTAAGCTATTCGCGGAAGAAGACCCCAAGTTCGTCTACAGCTTCAACGCCCGTTATCGTCATGACCTTGCGGATGACCTGACCGTATGGGCCTCTGAGCGCACCGGCTGGAACCACCTTTATGCCGTCGACCTACGCACTGGTCGGACGCTCCGCTCCATCACGTCGGGAGAATGGGTCATGAAGCAGGTCCTGCACCTCGACCGAGCCAAAGGCCAGATTCTCTTCACCGCGGTCGGCCGTAACCCGGGCGAGAACCCCTACCACCATCACATCTGCAAGGTAGGCGTGAACGGAGACGGCCTCGTCGACCTCACCCCGGGCGACGCGCACCACGAGGTGCTGTTCTCGCCTGATCGACGCACCTTCATCGACACTGCTTCCCTCGTGGATCGCTCGCCCGTCTTCACCTTGCGGAGCGCGGTCGACGGCCGGCAGCTCGCCTCGCTGGGCACGACGGACACCCACGAACTCGTGAAGGCCGGCTGGCAGCCCGCCCGCCCGTTCGTCGCCAAGGACCGCGAAGGAAAGTTCGATATCTGGGGCGTGGTCACGCGTCCGCATCCTTTCGACCCCAAGAAGAAGTACCCCGTCATCGAGAACATCTACGCCGGACCCCATGGCTCCTTCGCCCCGCGCACCTTTAATTGGTGGCACCGTAACCATCGTGAGCTTTCGACGCTCGGTTTCTACGTCGTGCAGCTCGACGGACGCGGCACGAACCACCGGGGCAAGGAATTCCACCAGCATAGCTGGCGCAACCTAAAGGACGGGGGCTTCCCCGACCGTATTGCGTGGATGCAGGCCTTGGCCAAGACCGAACCGAACATGGACCTGTCGCGCGTGGGAATCTTCGGCGGATCGGCCGGCGGCCAGAACACCGCCCATGCGGTGCTCCTGCACGGCGGCTTCTACAAGGCTGGGGCTGCCGACTGCGGGTGCTACGACAACCGCGTCGACAAGCTTTGGTGGAACGAGCAATGGCTGGGCTATCCGATCGGGCCCTGGTATGAGGACAACTCCTGCGCCAAGTATGCCGCGAATCTCCGCGGTCGCCTGTTCCTCTCGGTCGGCGAGTCCGATACGAACGTCGACGTGAAGTGCAGCTATGATTTCCGGGATGCCTTGCTCGCCGCCGGCAAGAAGGACCTCTTCGAGTTCCACGTCGTGCCCGGCGCCAACCATGGGGCCGGCGAATCCAACGACATGCGCGCGAAACGCGCCCGCTTCTTCCAGTCCGCCCTCGGCCAGCCGCTCCCCCTCTGAAGATGACCACTCCTCCCTCCGGCCTGATCGAACTCAGGCTTAACAATGTCGGTCAGCTGTTCAATACCATGGACCCATCGCCCTTCCACGAGCGCGACCTGGACCGTAGCGCCGAAGAATTCATCCTCAGCTGGGCGCGCGAGCATAAGAAGGATTCCGATCTGACCATCAGGGTGGTGCTACGACAGCCCGAAGATGCGGAAGCCGCCCGATTGGTCCGGGAATCGATTCATCATTACTTCGCCTACCGCGCACGCATCGCCCGCAGCGACCTGATCGAACTGTTCCGTGAGGGCCGGACCTCGCTCCTCATCGGAGTTTTATTCCTGGGCACGACTCTGGTGCTGCGCGACCTGATCACCCCCGGGCCGAACCTGCCTGATTTCGTCCGCGAGGGCCTGACCATCTGCGGCTGGGTCGGCCTCTGGAAGCCCATCGACATCCATCTCTACCGCTGGTGGCCTCTGCAGGCCCATGGCAGGCTCCTGAAGAGGCTGTCCGCCTGTCCGGTCGAAGTCGCTTTCGAGGCCTGAAGACGGGGCCCTTCCCTGCTTATGAGGAGGTTAAGAAGGGCCGAAATAACGAATTTTTTACGAAGAGGCATTGACGGGGGGGGCACCCTGCCCCAATCCCAACCTTTCGCATGCAGAATTTCGCGAGCCAGTGCCTGGACCAGACCAAGGCCCTCCTCAAACTCAACTTCAATTCCCTCGCTCCTGACGGCACTGTCGTGCCCGTCGAAGGCGAGGTCTCCCGCGCCGACGAGCCGGGCCACGCCGCCCTGGCCTTCGGAGAATATTTCCGCGCCACCGGCGAACTCACGATGGATCGGCAGAACATCGCCGAAATCGTCGCCCGGACCATCACCGCGCAGGTCCGCATCAGCCATGGCTCCGACAACGGCATGGCCTTCGCCTGCCTAGGCCTCCTCGCCTTCGGTCCCACCCGCGAACGTAACCCGGTCTGGGAACTCCTGGACGAACCGACCCGCGCCCTCATCGACGAACGTCTGGCGGTCGAACACGATCACCACGACCACGTCCAGGCCTTTGACATCGCCAAGGCGGTCTGCCGTTTCTCTTTCGGCCTGACCAAGAAGGACGAGACCGGCGCCTTGGTCGACCGCTTCATGGACCGCATCGCCGCGGCTTCCACCGGCGGCTTCCATGACGAGGCCTCCAAGTCCGCCCACGCCGATAATTTCGGCGGAGCCTTCGACCTCTACGGGGTCGTCTCGCTGATCTTCGTCCGTCAGTCCCTCCAGCTGCACGCCAACATCCAGGTCCGTGACGCCAAGCTGCCCAAGCTCCGCGGACTCGCCGAGAAATACCTCCGCGTCATCATGGACACCGTGCGCGAAGATGGTCTTGGCTGGAGCTACGGGCGTGGCATCGGCGCCTACGGCCAGATGCACTGCATCACCCTGCTCCTGCAGGCCCTGCGCGACCGCTGGGTGCCGGTCGACAAGGAACCCCTCGCGCGCGATCTCGTGCGTCGACTTTACGCCCATTTCTTCACGACGTTCTTCGACGCCGAACATGGCGTGATCGTCATCCGCGACGGCGAACGCGACACCATCCCGGGACACACCACCCGCATGGCGAACTTCGACGCCGCCCGTTACCTCTCGCAGTGGTCGCGCCTCGCCAAGACGATCGGCGGGACTCTGGACGTCGTCAAACCGCAGAGCCGCCTCCCGGTCTGCCGCTTCTTCTCCTACGACAAGTCGCCGCGCAAGGAACAGGGCCTGCTCTCGTACCAGGACCCGGCTTCCGGCCTGCACATCATCCTACCGCTGGTCTCCTCCGGTTCGCACCGCTTCTCGGATTCGCTGGCCTTCCCGCACATGCCGGGCGTCTTCGACTGGCCGTCCAATCAGGCGACCACGCCGTTCATCCCGGAGTTCACCATCGGCGGCAAGGTCTACACGCCTTCCTTCTACGGCAAGAACGCCCAGGTCGCCATGGGCACGAAGGCCGGCACCTATCACTTCCGCTACGATCAGCCCGACCTCATCGACCGCGATGAGAAGCTCTCCGCCAACGTCGCCTCCTTGAAGGTCGACTGGGAGTTCAATGGCGGCCGGATCGTCGGCCGCTTCACCCTCACCGCCAAGGCCGCGGTCATGCTCGAGGATTTCCGTCTCGTTCTCCCGATCGCCGCGACCCATTCCCGGATGACGCCTGGCAACGCCATGGTCCTCGGGCCTGAATCCCATCGCTGCGAGGTCCTCAAGGACGATTTCCACGCCACCTGGGCCGAGACTAAGGTCGTCAGCGACAACCTCAAGCACCGTACCTGCTGGGGTAAAGTCCACTTCTACCAGACCTTGCAGCGCGATAAGTCGATGCCCCTCCGTGCCGGTATGTCCTACGCGTTCGAAATCGCCTACCAGCCTCATATCGTGCTGGCCGGCGACGCGGTCTGAGTCCGGCTTCCGGGTCACCCAGCCTTCGGGGTTGTCCTCGCCCCTGCCCCTGCCCTATCTCCATAGGGTATCTTTTCATGCCCAGTCCGTTCTATATCACCACGGCCATCGACTACGCCAACGGCTCGCCGCATCTCGGCCATGCCTATGAGAAAGTCCTCTCTGACGTGATCTCCCGGCACATGCGTATGAGCGGACGCAAAGTGCACTTCCTCACTGGACTCGACGAACACGGCCAGAAGGTCCAGCAGACCGCGATCAAACGCGGCGTCGAACCTCAGGTCCTTGTCGACGAGATCGCCGCGGTATTCAAGGGCATGCTGGGCGACCTCAATATCTCGAATGACGACTACATCCGCACGACCGAGCCGCGGCACAAGAAAGTCGTCCAGCAGTTCCTGCAACAGCTCTTCGACCAAGGCCTGATCTACAAGGGCCAGAAGACCGACTGGTACTCGACCCGCCAGGAACAGTTCCTCACGGACAAGGATCGCGCTCCGGATGGCTCCTGGCCCGAGATCTACGGCGAGGTCACCCAGACGACCGAGGAGAACTACTACTTCAAGCTGACGCAGTTCCAGTCCTGGCTGGTCGAGCACATCAAGTCCCACCCGGACTTTATCACGCCGCGCTTCCGCCAGAACCAGGTGCTCGAGTTCCTCAAGGAGCCGATGAACGACCTGTGCATCTCCCGTCCGAAGACCCGCCTCACCTGGGGCATCGAGCTGCCCTTCGACCCCGCCTACGTCACGTATGTGTGGTTCGACGCGCTGACCAACTACTACTCCGCCGTCGCGGACAAAGGCCTCTGGCCAGCCGACGTGCACGTCATCGGCAAGGACATCCTGTCGCCCCCGCATGCGGTCTACTGGCCTTGTATGCTCAAGGCCCTCGGGATCGAGCCGCCGCGCCAGCTGCTCGTCCATGGCTGGTGGACGGTGAATAACCAGAAGGCCTCCAAGTCCGCCGGTAACGCCGCCGACACGCTGGGCTTCGTCTCCTCCCACGGTGCCGACGCTTTCCGCTACTACCTTTGCCGAGAGATGGTCGTCGGACAAGACGCAGACTTCTCGACGCTGACTTTCGAGAACCGCTACAAGGCCGACCTCGGCAACAACCTCGGCAACCTCGTCAACCGTTTGCTCAACATGGTCGGCCGTAACTACGCCGGAGCGATCCCTGCCGCGGCCGCCGACGAAGACCTGGAAAAGAACCTTCGCCAACTCTGGGATGACAGCGTGAAGAAATACGCCGAAGCCTTCGCTGATTACCAGGTGAGCCACGCGCTCGAAGCCCTCTGGGTCTTCATCAGCGCCATGAACGCCTACATCGAGGCCCGCGCTCCTTGGAAGCTCGCCAAGTCCGCCGACGCCGCCGACCGCGCCCGACTCGACTCGTGTCTCGCGCACGTGGCGGAGGGTCTTCGTCTCGTCGGAACGCTGCTCACTCCGGTGATGCCGGCGACCTGCGATAAACTGCTCACGAACATCGGCCGTCCGATCGCCACCTGCTTCGAAGGCCAGCTCACCTGGTCTGCCGCCTGTACCGGCTCGAAAGTGGCCGAAAAGTGCATCCTTTTCCCGCCGATCGAGGCGCCGAAGGAGACACCGACCGCCTGATTGGACAAAGGCTGAGGAAGGCTTAACGTCCCTGCCATGGATCCTGCCAAAATCCAAGATGAAGCCGACCTTCTGGCGCAGGCCGAAGCTCGCGCCGGCGAACAGGGCTTCGTCACTTATGATTTCGAAGTCCCGGAACTGGATCCGCTGGCGGTCCTTGAGACCCTCGATGAGCCGGCACCTCGCGGTTACTTCGAGAATCCTTCCCGCCGCCGCTCTCATGCCGCGGGTGCGTCCGTCCGCCAGTGGCGGGGACGCGGAGAAAGCCGTTTCGTCGACGCCGAGAGCTGGCTGAAAGAACTCGACTCCAGCCTGACGTGCGTCGGCGCCCGACCGCGCGTCATCGCGACCTTTCCCTTTTATCCCGGCACGGAATACGAAGGCGCCGAAGCCAGGCTGTTCCTCCCCGGGTGGCAGGTCGTCAGCGAAGATGGCGTGACCACCGTGACGCTCGTCGAGCCGGCGGGTCCAGGTTGCGCCGCCCGCCTTGCCATCCGCGCCGAGGGCTTTCGTCGCTTCAGCTACCGCTCGACACCGCCCTCGCCCCGCGCGCCTGTTCCGACGGTACTCTCGGAAGTCGGCGGCTCCTGGTTCCCCTCGGCGGTGCTCCGCGCCACCGAACTCATCAAGGAAGGTTCGTTCGAAAAGATCGTCCTGTCGCGCGCCTTCGACTGGCGCCGTAACGAGCCCTTCAGCGCCTACGCGACCCTCCATCGTCTCCGTCGGGGTAACCCGCAGTGCCATACCTTCCTGGTCGACGAAGACGATGGCGTGCTCGTCGGTTCCACGCCGGAAACGTTGCTTTCCCTGTTCGACGGCTCCGTCCGCTCCGAATCAGTGGCGGGCACGACCCGACGCGGCGAATCAGCCTCCGAAGACGCCTCCCTTGCGGAAGCGTTGCTGACCAGCGACAAGGACCGCCGCGAGCATACGGCGGTCACGGCCTCCATCCTCCGTCGTCTGCGCATGGTCGGAGTCCTCGCCGCCACCTCGCGTAACGCCGAGCTGCTGCGCCTCGGTAACGTCATGCATCTCCGGACGCCGATCGAAGGCACCATGCCTGCGGACCGTCGCTTCCTCGAGGTCGCCGGCGAACTCCATCCGACGCCGGCGGTCGGGGGCAAGCCCCGCGCCCTCGCGCTCCCCTTCATCCCCGGTTTCGAACCCCATCAACGCGGACTCTATACCGGTGCCGTCGGCTGGGTGCGTTCCGACGGCCAGTCCGGCAAGTTGTTCGTGGCCCTACGTTGCGCCCGGCTCAAAGGCTCGTCAGCCCGCGCGTTCGCCGGTGCCGGCATCGTGGCGGGCTCAGACCCCGGAGCGGAAGCCACGGAAACCGAGATGAAGCTGCGCACGATCCTCGAGGCGTTGATCTGAGGATGAAAGTCGTCCTGCAGCGCGTACTCTCGGCGTCCGTGAGCGTCGACGGAGTCATCAGCGGACGCATCGGGCTTGGTTACCTTCTGCTCGTCGGGATCGCCACGGGTGACGACGAGACGACGGTGAGACGATTGGCGGCCGATGTCGCCAAGGCTCGCCTGATGCCCGACGGCCAAGGCAAGATGGGCGTTAGTCTGCGCGACGCCGGCGGCGAGGCCCTCGCGGTCAGCCAGTTCACCTTGTTAGCGGACTTCACGAAAGGTAACCGTCCGTCGTTCAATGGCGCCGCCCGACCTGAGCTCGCCCGGCCGCTTTTCGACCTCTTCGTGACCGAACTATCGGCGCACCTCGGACGGCCCGTACCGACGGGCGTCTTCGGGGCCGACATGCGCGTCGAACTCGTCAATGACGGGCCCGTGACGGTCGTCCTGGAGTAGTTTAGGCTTAACCTCCGGTCGGCTTCACCCTACCCCTCTGGCCTCTCCATGCTCTCCGTCCGCATCATCCCCTGTCTCGACGTCCACGGCGGTCGCGTGGTCAAGGGCGTGAAGTTCGAAGAACTGCGCGACGCTGGTGACCCCGTCGCCGTCGCCGCGGCCTACGAAAAGCAAGGAGCCGACGAGCTCGTCTTCCTCGACATTACCGCCTCGAGCGACAAACGCCGCACCATGGTCGACGTCGTCGAACGTACCGCGGACCAGGTCTTCATGCCCCTGACCGTCGGCGGCGGCCTCCGTTCCGTCGAAGACATCCGGACGATGCTCAACGCCGGCGCCGATAAGGTGTCGCTCAACACTTCCGCCATCAAGGACCCCGCGCTCGTCAAGGAAGCCGCCCGCAAGTTCGGCAGCCAGTGCATCGTGGTCGCGATCGACGCCAAGAACGTCGGCCCCGGCAAGTGGGAGGTCTTCACGCACGGCGGACGCAATCCGACCGGCCTCGACGCCATCGCCTGGGCCAAGCAGGCCCACTCCCTAGGCGCTGGCGAGATCCTGCTCACCAGCATGGACCGCGACGGCACCGCCGCTGGTTACGACATCCCGCTCAACCTTGCGGTCTCCTCGGCCGTCGAAGTACCGGTCATCGCCTCCGGCGGCGCCGGCAACCTTGACCATATGGCGGATGTCCTGAAGCAAGGCGGCGCCAGCGCCGTGCTCGCCGCCAGTATCTTCCACTTCGGTACCTACACCGTCCGTCAGGCCAAGGAGCACCTCCGGGCCGCCGGCCTTCCGGTCAGGCTTTAAGCGCTGGGCGGCGGAACCGCCTTCGGCATCACGAGAATCTTATCCAAGCGATGGCCGTCCATGTCGACGACCTCGAAGATATGACCCAAGGCTTCGACGCGGTCGCCCTCGTTCGGAATCCGCCCGAGGGTGCGCATGACGAAGCCGGAGATGGCGGTGAATCGTCCGGTGCCTTCGCCGGGGAAACGTCCGACGATGCCGGTGGCCTCGCGGAAATCGTCGAGAGTCACGATCGCGTCGACGAGCCAGCTGCCGTCTTCGCGACGACGGATGGGCTTGGGCTGGGCGACGGGCGAACCTTCGTTCGGCAGCTCGCCGACGACCGATTCCAACACGTCGTTCAGGGAGACCACGCCGAGGACGCGTCCGAACTCATCGCTCACGAGCGCGATATGGATCTTGTCCTTGCGGAACTTCTCAAGGAGCTGGGTGCCGGTGCACTGCGGGGGGACGGTCGGCGGCTCGGTGAGCAAGTCTTTGATGGAGGCGCTGCCGGCCAGCGAAAGATTGGCCCAGAGACGTTTCACGGAGATCACGCCGAGGGGACGGTCCGGCGAACCGCGGAAGACCGGGAACCAAGTATGGCCCGAGGCGACGACCTTGCGCCAGTTGATCTCGTCGGGGTCGTCGAGGTTCAGCCAGACGACCCGATTGCTGGGCGTCATCAGACGTTCGGCCGAGATCAGGTCCAGCGACAGCGCACCGTGCACCATCCGGTGCTCCGCCGCATGCAGGACACCGGAGGCCATGCCTTGGTCCACCATCATGCGGAGTTCGTCTTCCGACATCGTGTCCTCCGGCGTACGCTTACGACCGAAGAGACGAAGGATGATATCGGCGAAGAACCCGAGCGTACTGACCAACGGCGATGCCAGCATGGAGACCAGCATCATCGGCCGGGACAACATGACCGCCAAGCCTTCCGGATTCGAAAGACCCAGACGCTTAGGCACGATCTCCGCGCAGATGATGGTCAGCGAGCCGATCACGAACGAGACCCCCATGCGGGAGAGATTGTCGGCATTGTCATGCAGCCAGGCGAACGAACTAGCCTCCAGATGAGGACGCAGGGCGGCGGCGATGGGTGCGCCACCGAAGGTGGCAGCGATGATGCTGCCGAAGGTCAGGCCCACCTGGACCGTCGAAAGGAATTTCGAAGGGTTGGCGAGGAGCTCCAAGGCCGCCTTGGCGCCCTTGCTGCCGTCCTCAGCCAGACGCGTCAGTCGACGGCGGTTGGAGGACACCAGCGCCATTTCCGAGAGCTCGAAAACACCGATGGTCACCCAGCAGGCCAATATGACGAATAATTCCACGAAACAGGCCTACGGGGTGTCATGTGGGCAGTCAAATCCGCTTGTTCACGCCACCCCTTGGCCTAGGTTTAGCCCTCAATGGCGACCCATTTCGAGGCAATCATCGTCGGCAGCGGCATCGGAGGGCTGAGTTTTGCGCTCAATCTGGCCGAACGCGGGCATGCGGTCGCGATCGTGACGAAGAAGACCAGTTCGGAATCGAACACCAACTGGGCGCAGGGCGGGATAGCCTGCGTCACCGACCAGACCGACGATTTCGCCAGCCACATCCAGGACACGCTCACCGCCGGCGACGGCCTCTGCGATCTCGCCGCCGTCCGCCACATCATCGAGGCTGGACCGGCGCGCGTCGCCGAGCTCATCGCCTGGGGCGTGCAGTTCGAGAACGGCACTGACGGACGGCCGGATCTCGGCCGCGAAGGCGGCCACTCCAAACGTCGCATCCTCCATGCGCGCGACATGACGGGCCGCGCCATCGAATCCGCCCTGCTGCGGGCGATCGCTCGTTCTCCGAAGGTGCAGATACTGGAGCACCACCTGGCGATCGACCTCATCACTCGGGCCAAACTGGGACTCTGTCCGGTCGGTGCGAGCGAAGATCGCGTCCTCGGCCTCCACGTCCTGAACACGCAGGCCGGCCGCGTCGAGACGCTCTCCGCCACGACCGTAGTGCTCGCGACGGGCGGCACCGGCCAGGTCTACCAGTTCACGACCAATCCCGATATCGCGACCGGCGACGGCATCGCGATGGCATATCGCGCTGGCGCCGAGGTCCGCGACATGGAGATGGTCCAGTTCCATCCCACCGCCTTGAAGGCTCCGGACGGCGGTCGCGCCTTGATTTCCGAAGCCGTCCGCGGTGAAGGAGCCATCCTGCGTGACCTGTCTCAGCGGGCCTTCATGAAGGACTTCCATCCGCTCGGTGACCTCGCGCCGCGTGACATCGTCGCCCGGGCGATCGATTCCGTGATGAAGAAGGATGGCGTGCCTCACGTCCTGCTCGATGCCACGCAAGTCGCCAAAGGCCACCTGCCTGAGCGCTTCCCCCACATCTACGAGACTTGCCGCAAGGCCGGCTTCGATCTCGCCCAGGAGCCCGTACCGGTCGTCCCGGCCGCCCACTACCTGTGCGGCGGCGTCGCCACTGATCTCCGCGGTCAGACGACCCTCGCCGGACTCTTCGCGGTCGGTGAAGTCGCCTGCACCGGACTGCATGGCGCGAACCGACTGGCTTCGAACTCCTTGCTCGAGGCCGTCGTCCTCGCCCACGACGGCGCTGCGGCGGCCCACGATGAGATCCTCCGGACCGTCCCGCCCGCCGCCGCCCTGCCCGCCTGGATTGATGGTTCCGCCGGCGACCCTGATGAACGCGTCGTGCTCACTCATAACTGGGACGAGCTCCGCCGCACGATGTGGGACTACGTCGGCATCGTCCGCTCGACGAAGCGTCTTCAGCGCGCCCGCACCCGCATCGGGACCTTGTCCGATGAAGTGCGCGAATACTACTGGAACTTCCGCGTCGAGCCACGCCTCCTGGAACTGCGAAATCTGATCCAAGTCGCGGAGCTCATCGTCGACTGCGCCCTCCAGCGCCGTGAGAGCCGCGGCCTCCACTTCACCCTCGATTATCCAGCAAAGCTACCCGAAGCCCGGCACACTTCCGTCCGCCGTCCCCAAAGTCGCCCATGAAGATCGCCATCGTCGGAACCGGCGCCCTCGGCGGATGGTATGCAGGTTTGCTGGCTGAGACCGGGCACGAGGTGCACTGTCTCGCCCGAAGCGACCACGAGACGATCACCCGCGACGGACTCACGCTTCGGAATAAAGGCGCCCAACGCATCGTGCGCGTCGCCTCGGCCGCCCCTGAGGC
>JBIKIO010000135.1:0-4266 GCA_044361555.1 Opitutales bacterium | reverse complement strand
CGCCGACGCCGGCCAGACCGTGACCCTCGTGGGTTGGGTCGACACCAAGCGCGACCTCGGCGGCGTGACCTTCGTCGACCTCCGCGACCGCGAAGGCATGACCCAGGTGGTCTTCAATCCGGGCGCCGACGGCATCCAGGAAATCGCCCAGCGCCTGAAGACGGAATCCGTCATCGAAATCACCGGCAAGGTCCGCGCCCGCTCGGCCGATACGGTCAACGCCAAGCTCGCCACCGGCAGCATCGAAATCGCCGCCGAGACCCTCGTCATCCATAACATCTGCGCCGACCTGCCGTTCCCGATGGACGACGACAAGGCCGACAAGGTGAACGAAGACCTCCGCCTCGAATACCGCTTCCTCGACCTCCGGCGCCCCCGCAATATCGGCCTCCTCAAGCTCCGCGCCAAGGCCGCCCGCGCCATCCGTGCCGAACTCGACGGCCAGGACTTCCTCGAGATCGAGACCCCGACCCTCTTCAAGAGCACCCCGGAAGGCGCCCGCGAGTTCCTCGTGCCGAGCCGCACCAACCCCGGCGAATTCTACGCGCTCACGCAGTCCCCGCAGCAGTACAAGCAGATGCTCATGGTGGCCGGCGTCGAACGCTACTACCAGATGGCCCGTTGCTACCGCGACGAAGACCTCCGCGCCGACCGCCAGCCGGAGTTCACGCAGGTCGACTTGGAGATGTCCTTCATCGACCGTGAGGACATGTACAAGCTGATCGAAGGCATCCTCAAGCGCACCTGGAAGGAAACCCTCGGCATCGACATCCCGACGCCCTTCCCGCGCATGGCCTACCAGGAAGCGATGGACCGCTTCGGCATCGACAAGCCGGACACCCGTTTCGGCATGGAGATCCAGGACCTCACGGCCCTGTTCAAGAACTCCTCCTTCAAGGTCTTCAACGGCGCCGCCAACACCCCGGGCTCCGTGGTCCGCGCGATCAACGCCAAGGGTCTCGCCGACATCACCCAGGGCGAGCTGACTAACTTCGAAACCATCGCCAAGAGCCAGGGCGCCAAGGGCCTCGCGTTCATCAAGTGCGAAGCGGGCGAATGGAAGTCCCCGATCGTGAAGTTCTTCTCCGATGAAGAGAAGGCCACGCTGAAGCAGCAGCTCAACATCGAGGACGGCGACATCGTCTTCTTCGCCGCCGCTCCCTGGTCGCAGGCTTCGACCATCCTCGGCCGCATCCGCCTCGAGTCCTCCTTCCTCCTCAAGGCCCGCGGTCGCATGAACCTCCCGGCCAACCAGTATAACTTCCTCTGGGTCATCGAATTCCCGCTGATGCTCTGGGACGAAGAAGAGAAGCGCTACCTTTCCGCCCACCACCCGTTCACCGCCCCGGTCGTCGAAGACGAGCCCCTGCTCGCCACCGACCCCGCCAAGGTCCGCGGCCAACACTACGACATCGTCCTCAACGGCGTCGAACTCGGCGGCGGCTCGATCCGCATCCATAACCCGGCCGTCCAGAAGCGCGTCTTCGAAGACATCCTCAAGATCCCGCAGGACCTCGTGGAAAGCCGCTTCGGCTACATGCTCAAGGCCTTCTCCTACGGCGCCCCGCCCCACGGCGGCATCGCCCTCGGCTTCGACCGCGTGGTCGCCATGCTCGCCGGACGCTCCTCGATCCGCGACATCCTCGCCTTCCCGAAGAACCAGAACGGCCGCGACCTGATGGCCGACTGCCCGAGCCCCGTCGCCCTGAAGCAGCTGCGCGACCTGCGCATCCGCCTCGTGGAAGACGAGCCGAAGCCGAAGGCCTAAGGCCCTCTCAGACTCCCGACGAAAGGCACGCGCAAGCGTGCCTTTTTGTTGGCCGGGGATTTAGCCTTCCCCCGCAGGGAGGCTCGGCCTATGTCCTTCAGCCATGTCCGACGCTTCGCCCTCTCCGAATCCCGCTCCCCACGTCGTGGGCCAAGGCTACGAGTTCGACGAAGTCCGCGCGTTCCTCGGCGGCGATCCGAAGCCCCCGAATTTCGTCATCCATAAGGATGGCTCCGTCATCGGCGTCTGCCTCGGCCTAGGCTGGAATCCGCGCGCCGACAGCGAGCCGTGCGAAGTCTGGGTCGGCCGCAAGGGCGACCAGGCCAAGTGGGGCATCAAGCTGGCGGAAACCCGCGGCCCGCTCCCGGTCTACGTCCGTCGCACCGAAGGCGGTAAATGGTTCTACAACGGGCTCTTCGAAGTGACGAGCCACTCGACCGACCCGGCCATCATCCGCCCCCGCCTCCTGCCTCCGAAGATCGTGGCCATCGCCCAACTGGTCTTCCTCAAGCGCTGCGCCGCCTGAACGCCATGCCCGACGAACGTCCTCCCCACCGCGACCCCCTGCACGGCGTGACCCTGCAGAAACTCCTCGAATCGATGGTCGCGAAATACGGCTGGCACGAACTGGCGCACCGCATCCCGATCCGCTGCTTCATGTTCGACCCGACGATCAAGTCGTCGCTGACCTTCCTCCGCAAGACCCCCTGGGCCCGCGAGAAGCTCGAGAACTGGTACGTCGGCGACGTCCGCAAGTCCCAAGGGTTCGGGCTTTGAGATAGCTGATCGGTTGAACAGTTGGCCCGTTGGCCAGAAATGAAATCAAGCAGCCTTTACAACGCAGGGAAGTTCCCCTCTGGCCAACTGATCAACAGGTCAACTGGCCCTCTTTATTTGCCGATCTTCCACTTCGCCTGGCGGAGTACCGCCTTGCCGAGGTCTTTCATATTTTCGTACCAGACGGTGAGCAGCGTGCCGTCCGCCAGCTCCACGGTCGCAGGATAGCCCAGGTCGCCGGTGGTGCCGTCGCCGGAGACGATCATGGGCGCACTCCAGGTACGCCCGTGATCCGTGCTCAGGCGGGCCTGATTGCCGAAGGGCTTGCGACGATGGCCGTAAGTCATGAGCAGCCGGCCGTCCTTGAGTTTGAGCAACTGCGAAGGCAGGCCCCAGACATCGATCGACTTCGGCACGGTCCACGTCCTGCCGCCATCGCTTGATTCGCACTGCAGCGTGGTGCCGGCGTCGGGCTTGTTGTGGTTTCGGATCTGGGTGACGATGCGGCCGTCGTCGGTCTCGATCGCGAAGAGCTCGTGATAACCTTTCTTCACATCGTCGCCGGGACGGGTGGGAATCTCGCTGAGCCAGGTCCAGGTGAGGCCGTCGTCCTTTGATTCGGCCGCGCCGATCTTACCATCAGGCTTCCAGAGCTGCTTGCCGACGTAGAGCAGGCGTCCGTCCTTCAACTGGAGCGGGCCGTGCGGGCTGTTGACGATCGTCGCGATGCGCGCGGAGAAATTCAGGCCGCCATCGGTCGAGCGAAGCACCCACTCGCCGAGCTCCGCCTTACGCTGCTCTGCCGTCAGGCGATTCTGCGCGGCCTGCCAGCGGGCGATGACCTCCGGCTTCATGGGTCGCATCGCGGGCCCCTTGCCGTCCGGCAGATACATCAGGGATTTGGCGAGGTCCGCCTCATAGGCCAGCGACGTGAAGGTCGTGACGAGCAGGGTTCCCTTGGCGGTCTCCATCACGCCGCTATCCCGGTCGTCGGTCGGGCTGTCGAGCAGCACGCGCGGATAGGTCCAGGTGGCGCCGTCATCCTTCGAGGTCATCGCGCGCACCTGCCCCATCGGGCAGACATGGCCGTCGCGGCCGCCGGACCAGGTGACCCAGAGTTCACCGTTGGCGCGGCGCGCGAGCGTCGACCAGCCGGCATAGGGCTCTTCCGGCGGGGTGATGGTCTTCGTCTCGAGGACCTGCGCGGTCTGGGCACCGAGCGCGGCTGCCATGAGCAAAGGCCAGAAACGACGGAGGCACGAACCAGGGGTAGGATTCATGCATGCCTTCTAGGCGGGCCACCGCCCGCCCGCAACCTCGACTTTCCTCTCCCCCGGGGATTGCCTCCGGCCGGGGACAGGCGATGATGCCCATACCCCATGAGCACCCGACGCGATTTCCTCCGTCTCGGCGCGACCACGGGCGCCGGCCTCGCCGCCGCCCGCCTGTTCGGCCAGACCGGCTTCACCACTCCCGCCCGCAAGGTCCGTATCGGCATCGTCGGCGGGCGCTTCGGCCTCGGCTTCCAGTTCCACGAACATCCCGACTGCATCGTCGAGGCGGTGGCCGAGCTCAGACCAGAACGCCTCGCGGGGCTGCAGCGGGTCTATAAATGCGCCAAGGGATACCCTTCGCTCGAGGAGATGCTCAAGGACCCCAAAGTCGAAGCGGTCTTCCTCGCCACGCCCGCGCCGGACCACGTCCGGCACACCCTCCTCTGC
>JBIKIO010000029.1:0-13919 GCA_044361555.1 Opitutales bacterium | reverse complement strand
GGCCATCGGCTTGTGCCATTCCCAAGGGGTGGCGACATACACGACGTCGAGGTCATCGCGCGCGACGAGCTTCTCCCAGGCGTTCTCGTCGCCGCTGTAGATGGCAGGCGTCTTGCCCGTCTTCTTGCGGACGATTTCCGCCTGCGCCTTGGCTCGATCGTCGAGGATATCGCAGAGCGCGACGACTTCCACGAAGGGCGTGGCGACGCACGAGGCGACGTGGGCGCGACCGCGGTTTAGGCCGATGATACCCACGCGAATCTTCTCCTGGGGCTTCGTCGTGAGATCCCAGACGGGCTTGTGGCCGGCCGGACGTGGGCGGGTGACGCCGATATCGGCGGCGGCGCGATGCTTCAGTTGCGCCGGGTCGGGCTTGGCATCGGCGGAAGGAATCGCGCCCACCCCGAAGCCGAGACCCGCGAGCGCGCCGAGCTTCAGAAAATCGCGACGATTACCGGTTTCGGGGGCGTTCATGGGGTGTCTTCAAGACAGCAAAGCTGGCCCGCGGTTGCAACGGATTTGGCCGCTCGGCCTCGTCTAATTACCAACTTATGAAGCCTTGGGCTCCTTTAATCCCGAACACCGCCAGATTACGCACGGTATGGGCCATAAAACACGGAAGCAGGGAGCGGTCAGGATTCAGCGGATTGAAACGCACGACGTAGAGCCAGAGCGACGTGATGAACGCGAACATGGCGTTCAGTTTTCCTTCGGCGGTGCTGAGGTCGAAATTGTGGATGAGCGCGAAGACCAGCGAGCCGATGATCATCAGCGCGAGGAGTTTGCGGCCGATGAGTTCGCCGGGCGCCACGAAACCGCGGAACAAGGCCTCTTCGATCACGGAGGCGCCGAGCAGCTGGAAGAGGAAGACCGCGGGGAGGATGCTCTGTTGGTCGGTGAGGCCCATGCGTTTCTCGACGGCGGCTTCCGCGATGGTGATCAGCAGGGCGCCGGCGCCGGCGGCGTAATAGGCCGCGGCGGGTGCGTAGGTCGTGCCGGGCCAGAACTTCTCCGGCTCGCCGCTGAGGCGGCGCTTACGGCGTTCGCGCGCCCAGGCGATGAGCACGAAGAGCCCGAGCAGCGAGTAGAGCAGTCCTTTGGCGGCGGTCAGGTCCATGAAGTCAGCGGACGCCCAGCACCCAGGCCCGGTAGGCGGGCGAGGCGTGGTCAGCGGTGAAAGTCAGCCACTGCGGCACGGCGTAAGGATGGCGGGAATGGACCCAGGCTTCGAGGTCGGCGCCCTTGCTCGCGGCGAATTTGAAGGTCACGCGGAACTCGTCCTCGTTCTCGACCTTGCCTTCCCAGACGTAGTGGGAGCGGATCGGGCCGTCGACCTGCGCGCACGCGGCCAATCCAGCCGCGACCGCATCGGCGGCAAGTCGGTCGGCTTCGTCGCGCGAGGGCAGGGTGGTCAGGGCGATGGCGACGGCCTCAGTCATGCCCTTCGTTGTCGCCCTTCAGGTAACGCTCGGTGATGATCTCGATGAGCATGTCGCGGGCCTCCTTGACCGAATCGACGTGCACGTAGAAATTGCGGTCTTCCGGCGAGACCATGCCCCATTCCTGGAAGGTCTCGAGATTGACGACGTTCTTCCAGAAGGGGGAGCCGAAGAGCAGGACCGGGAACTGCTTCTTGGTCTTGCGCGTCTGGATGAGCGTGAGCATCTCGAACAGTTCGTCGAAGGTGCCGAAGCCGCCGGGGAAGGCCACCAGCGCCTTGGCGAGGTAGAGGAACCAGTATTTACGGACGAAGAAGTAGTGGAACTCGAGGTCGAGCTCGGGCGTGACGTAAGGATTATGCTCCTGCTCGAAGGGCAGGGCGATGCCGAGACCGACGGAGCGTCCGCCGGCTTCATGCGCGCCGCGGTTGGCCGCTTCCATGATGCCTGGGCCGGCGCCGGAGCAGACGAGGAAGCGCTGCCATTCGGGAAGCTGGAGCGACCACTTGGTCATTTCAAAGGCCAGCTCGCGGCAGGCCTCGTAATAGGCGGAACTCCGCAGGTCGATCTCCGCGACGCGCAGGCGATGGGCGCATTCGGCGCCGTCGCACTTGCCGCTGGCGGCGAACGCCTTGGCTTCCTCGAGGCGTTTGCGCGCGATCTCGGGGGGCAGGGTGCGTGCCGATCCGAACATCACGACGGTGTTCCGGACGTTGTATTTCTTGAACCGCACATGGGGCTCCGTCATCTCCGTCAGCACGCGGATGCTCCGGGCCTGGGGGCTGCCCATGAACTCGGGGTTGAGGTAGGCCTTGGGCGGGGTGGGCCTCAGTTTGCCTTTTTCCGGGGTCATGAGGCCTATCCTCCCCTGTGGACGGGCACCTGCAAGCCGGGAAGCGTGGGGCTTGACACCCTTGGGGTGGTCGCCTTGGCTGTCCCCTTTAACGCCATGCATCCGACCTACCGTCCGTCTAAGATCTCCCGCGCCCGCAAGTGCGGTTTCCGCGCCCGTTCCAAGACCCCCGGTGGCCGTAAGGTCCTGGCCAAGCGCCGCGCCATCGGTCGCAAGCGCCTCGGCGCCTCCTAATCCCTTATGCGTCTCCCGCGGGAGCGTCGAATTCGCGCCTCGGCCGAGTTCAGCCGCCTCCGCCAAGAAGGCTCGCGACTCGATTGCGGGCCTTTTCTTTTGAACTTCCGGCCGACCGGTGAGCCGGGGCCGGCACGCTTCGCGGTGATCGCTGCGAAGAAGAACCTGCCTCAGGCCGTGGATCGTAACCGGGCCAAGCGTCTGGCGCGTGAGCTCTTCCGGACGGATGCCGCCGCCTTCCCGGCCGGCTGGGAGGTCGTGCTGGTCATCCGCTCGGGCATGCTCAAGCGCTCGCTGGCCGAGCTCCGCAAGGTCTACGCCGCCGCGGCCGTCCGCATCACGGCGGCGAAGCCCGGCCCGGCCGCATGAGCGAACCCCGGCCATCCGTACTCGCCTGGCTCGCGTTGGCCTGCGTGCGTTGCTACCAGCGTTTCCTTTCGAAGCCGCTGCACATGATCCCGGGCTCAGGCTGCCGTTATCATCCGACTTGTTCCTGTTACACCGCTACGGCGCTCGTGCGTTTCGGCTTCTTTAAAGGGGCTTGGCTGGGATTACGCCGCATCTGCCGCTGTCACCCATGGGGTGGTTCGGGTATCGACGAGGTGCCGGAACGCTGAAGACCGCCGTCGGCCGCTTAATTGGCTCGCCCTGAGGTGACGAGTTTACGACTAATCAGGCCGTGAAATCAATGTGCTCGAAGGTCCTTGGTTCGCGGCTGGGGGGCGCCTTACTCCTTGCTTCGAGCTACGTCCTTCTGGGTTCGCTGCTCCGTCTCGGCCTGCTCTTGGCCTCGGCGGGTGAGGTCTCCTGGGGGTGGCCGACTTTCGCGGCCCTGTTCCTCGGCCTGCTTTTCGACCTGCTCATGGCTTGGTTCCTGACCCTCCCGTTGGGCCTGCTCGGCGCGGTCTGGCCGGCCTCATGGTCGGCTTCCCGCTGGCTGCGTCTGCCCTTGCGTGCGGCGTGGCTCTTCGGCGCCGGCATCTTCGTGTTCTGGAAGATCTCGGAGGGCCTTTTCTGGGAAGAGTTCGGCGTCCGCTTCAACTTCATCGCGGTCGACTACCTCGTCTACACCACCGAGGTCGTGAAGAATATCCAGGAGTCCTACAATCTGCCGCTGATCATCGCTCTGGTGTTAGCGATCGCGACGGGCCTGTTCCTGCTCTGGCGACGCTTGGGCCTGATCCGTCGTTGGGAAGAGGGCGCAGCGGCCGATGTCACCCCTCGCTGGCGTGACTTCGCCGCGCTGCTCTCGCCATTGCTCGCGATCCTGCTGGCCGCTTATTTCGTCGGACGACATGACCTCGAGGACGCGTCGGCCGCCCGCTCCTCGGTCGCCGAGCGGTTGACGGCCGGCTTACGGCACATGGGTGATGTTCAGCCGGGTTTTCCTAACAGCTACGACGCCGAACTCGCCAAGAACGGCGAATACGCCTTTCTGGCGGCCTTCTGGGCCAATCAGCTTGATTGGCAGCGCTTCTATCCGTCGCGACCTGACGCCGTCGAGAAGCTCCGGGCCACGCTCCTTTCCCAGGGCGGCGAGGCCGTCTCCGCCGCCCCGCGTGATATCACCCGGCGGATCACTCCGGCGACGCCGACGCGGAAGTGGAACGTCATCCAGATCACCATTGAGAGCCTGAGCGCCGAATATGTCGGTTGCTATGGCTCGCCGGAATACCAGCCCAAGAACCTCACCCCGAATCTCGACCGCCTCTCCCGCGAGTCCCTCTGGTTCTCGCGTTGCTACGCCGGCGGCACCCGGACGGTCCGCGGCATGGAGGCGCTGTCGCTGTCCATCCCGCCGATCCCGGGTCAGTCTGTCCTGCGTCGGGCCGGCTGCGAGAACCTGACGACGCTCGGTTCGGTCCTTCGCACGCAGGGTTACGAGACGGCCTTCCTTTACGGCGGCGACGGGTTCTTCGATAATATGAACTACTTCTTCGGGGCCAACGGCTACGACATCGTCGATCTGCCGCGCCAGCTGGGAAGAGGTAAGCAGCCGAGCTTCGCCAACGCCTGGGGCGCCTGCGACGAAGATGCCTTCACCTGGTCGCTCGAAGAGGCCGACCGGGCCCATGCTGCCGGCAAGCCGTTCCATCACTTCGTGATGACGACCTCCAACCACCGGCCTTACACCTGGCCGGCGGGGAAGATCGACCCGAAGCTCATCAATCGGGAAGGCGGCGTGGCCTATACGGACTATGCCATCGGGGCCTTCCTCAAGGCCGCGCAGTCCAAGCCCTGGTTCAAGGACACGATCTTCGTCGTCGTGGCCGACCATTGCGCTTCCGTCGCCGGCAAGCGCGAGCTCGAGGTGCGTAAATATGAGATCCCGCTCTTCGTCTGGTCGCCCGGCAACATCGCGCCCCGTAAGTTCGACACGATGATGAGCCAGATCGATGTCGCCCCCACCGTGCTCGGGCTCCTGGGCGTGCGCTATGCCTCGCGTTTCGTGGGAGCCGACGCCATGGCCCCTTCCTTCCGACCCCGTGCTTTCATCAGTAACTACCAGAAGGTCGCCATGCTGCGCCCCGATGGCCTGCTGACGGTGCTCAAGCCCGTGCGTCAGTCGGTCCAATACCAGGCCGACCTCGCTACCGGCGCGCTGACGCCGGTGGTGTCTCTCGATGCTTCGGCGCTCGAGGAGACGATCATCCATTACCAAGGTACCGATGAACTCTTCAACCATGGCGGACTCCAGAATCCCGAAAAACCTCGCTCCCGTTGACCGGCCATCGTGGGTGCTTCCGGCGCTCGCCTTGGCGGCCGTCGTCGGCTTCTTCGGTTTCCATGGCACGGGCGGAGAGTGGCTGGACTTCCAGGTGCAGGCTTGGTTCTGGGACGGTCGCGATTGGCTGATTCCGAAGAATTCCGGTTGGTTCCATCAGGTCGCCTACACGGGCCCGAAGGTCGTGCTCTATGCCTTCGCCCTCTGGTTACTTTGGGCGATGGTCTTCCCGGCTCGTTCGCCGGCTTGGCTCGGCCGCCGCCGCGCCGCCTATGTCTTCATTTCCATGGTGGCGATCTCGCTCGTCAGCGTCCAGTTGCGTTCAGTCACGCAGATGGCCACGCCGCGGGATCTCACAATCTACGGGGCCGTCCCGCCGAACGCTTGGGACCATCTGCTGTTATTCGACGCCAAGCCCGCGCATTACCCGAGCCACGCCTTTCCGGCGGGTCACGCCAGCGGCGGCTTCGCGCTGCTGGCCTTGGCGTTCGCCTGGGATACGGCCTCGGCCCGACGCCGCGGCATCCTCATCGGCTGCGTCTACGGCGGGATGATGGGCCTCTACCAGGTCGCCCGCGGCGAACACTTTCTCTCGCACACGCTGGCGACGGCCGCACTGGCCTGGCTGATCGCCGCCTGCCTGGCCCGTTGGCTGAAGCCCACCGAGGTCAGTTCGACCAATTGACGATGTTGTCGGCGCGGAAAGGACCGGTTCCACCCGTCTCGTCGAAGTAGCTACCCGGGACGATGCCGGAGCGCATCATGGTGCTACCGCCCGCGGGAGCCGTGTCCCAGTATTCCGTGAGGGCCGGCGGCTCGCCTTCCACGGCCGGTTCATTGAAGTTGGCGGAGCAGCAGACGACCAGGAAGTTAGGAGACTTCCAGTCGGCATAACGGGCGGCGGACAGGACCCGGTAGCGATAGTCGTAAGGATTGCCCCAGGCATCGACGAACTCGCGGCAAGCGGCGTTGCCACCCCGCCAATCGTTGGCGCCGATCTGGGAGTCGTCGTTGGTCATGACGTCCCCGGTGCTGAGGAAGCTGCGCATCTGGCGGTTGGCGCCGCCGGGCAGGGAGGCGTCGTCGAAGGTGAGCAGGACCGGCGGAGTCCCCGGGTTCGTGACGCGCAGGATGCGCCGGCCGAGGAGCTGGTCGAGCAGGTCGCGACGATAGCGGTCGTCGGTGCCCGAGGCGCAGCCCGGGAAGTCGCCGTAGGCCTTGCGGTAGCTCTGGGCGGCCATGGAGATCGCCTGGATCTCGCCCTTGGACTTGGATTTGTTACGGCCGATGTTGGCGGCTTTGAAAAGACCGAAGGTGATCGTGGCGAGAATCGCGATGACGGCGATCACGACGAGGAGCTCGACGAGCGTGAAACCGGCGCGGCGGACGGAGGGGCGGGACATGGGGAGAGAATTAGATATGGCGGGAGTCGTTTTCGTCCTTCTTGACGTAGCCGGAGTCCTGGCGCTGGTGGTTCACGGCGTTCTTCTTCAGGTAGGCCTGATAGACGTCGTCCGCGGACATGCCGAGGACCTGGGCGATGGAGATCAGGAAGTGGAAGAGGTCGATGACCTCGACGCGGGCGTTCTGCTCGTCGAACTTCTGGTATTTAGCCCACCACTTCCAGGGTACGGAGTCGGTCAGCTCGGCCATCTCCTGCTGCATGGCGCGGAGGTAGTTGAGGACCCATTTGATCTTTTCCTCCTCGGTCATGCCGGCGGTTTCGACGCCGATGCGCTGGTTGAGCGCCTGCTGCATCTGGAAGATTTCTTCGAGCTTGTCGGACATGGGTTCGATTAGGGCGGTAAGCCCGCCCCGGGGCAATCCCGGAAGCGTCGCCCGGGGCTGCCCAGGGGCTGAATTGCTCTTTGCAGGGAAGGGCGGACTATGCCTACCTCTCCACGTGTCCGCCACCAGCCTCATCTCCTCCCTCCGTAAGCCCGAAGTCCTCGCCCCGGCCGGCGAATGGGACTGCGTCCGCGCGGCGGTCGAAAACGGCGCCGACGCGGTGTTCTTCGGAGTCGGTCGCTTCAACGCCCGCGTCCGGGCCAAGAACTTCGAAGAAGCCGACCTGCCCGAGCTCATGGCCTATCTGCACGGCCGCGGCGTGAAGGGCTACGTGACGTTCAATACGCTGATCTTCCCGGACGAGCTCGCCGAGGCCGCGCGCACGCTCCGCTCGATCGTCGCGGCCGGCGTCGACGCCGCCATCGTCCAGGATCCCGGCATCTGCCGCCTGATCCGTCGTATCTCGCCCGACTTCCCGATCCACGCTTCGACGCAGATGACGGTCACGAGCGCGGCGGGAGTCGATTACGCCCGCGGTCTCGGCGCTTCGCTGGCGGTGCTGGGTCGTGAGGTCTCAATCCCCGAGATGCAGAAGATGCAGGCGGAGCAACTCGCCAAGGGCGAGCCCCTTGATCTCGAAGTCTTCGTGCACGGGGCGCTCTGCGTCGCGTATTCCGGCCAGTGCCTGACGAGCGAATCCCTCGGCGGCCGCTCGGCCAATCGCGGCGAATGCGCCCAGGCCTGCCGCCTGCCTTACGAACTCGTGGTCGACGGCGTGGTCCGCGATCTGGGCGACAAGGCCTACCTGCTTTCGCCGCAGGATCTGGCCGGCATCGAGGTCGTCCCTGACCTGATTCGTGCCGGTATCCGTTCCCTCAAGATCGAAGGGCGCCTGAAGTCGCCGGAATACGTCGCCGCCATCACGAAGGCCTATCGTCGCGCGGTGGACGCCGCCTGGGATGCTTTCGCCAAGGGTGCCGACGCCGATCGCGCCGCCCTCCAGGTCCGGCAGGAAGAAGACTATGCGATGCAGATGACGTTCTCGCGCGGCCTCCACACGGGTTGGCTCCGCGGGATCGACAACCAGCAGCTCGTCCATGCCCGCTTCGGCAAGAAGCGTGGCGCCTACCTCGGAACGGTCGTCGACGTCGCCACGAACGGCGTGACGATGCGCCTCGAAGGACCACTCAAGCCCGGCGACGGCGTGGTCTTCGACCAAGGCAAGCCGGCTGAACGCGAGCAGGGCGGCTTCGTCCACGGACTCGAGCCCGCCCGCGGCGGTCTGACGTTCGTCCGCTTCGGTCGCGAGGACGTGGATTGGTCGCAGGTCAAGCAGGGGGCCATCCTTTGGAAGACGAAGGACCAGGAACTCGACAAACGTCTGCATGATTCCTGGGACCGCGAGAAGGCCAACTTCCGCCGCCCGCTCCACGCCAAGGTCATCGGCCGACTCGGCCAGCCCCTGCGCGTCGAATTCAATGACGGCGAAGGCCACGTCGTCGCGGGCGAGACCACCATGGCTTGCGCCGCCGCCGAGAAGCGTCCGATGGACGTCACCACGCTCCGCGATCAGCTGGGCCGCCTCGGCGACACGGGTTTCGAGATGGGTGAACTGCAGGCCGACCTCGAAGGCGCCCTCATCATCCCGGTCAGCGAGCTCAACCGTCTCCGCCGCGACCTCGCCGATCAGATAACGAAACTCCGCAGTCAGCCGCTCCGCTGGACCCTGCTGCCTTACGAAGAAGAAGCCACGAAGGTCGCCGCCTTCGAGCCGAAGCGTCCGGGCGAGGCTGAGATCATCGTCGTCATCCGCGAGCCGGAGCAGCTCGACCCCGCCCTCGCGAGCGGCGCCCGCGTAATCTACGCCGAATACGAGGACCCGAAGAAGTTCCGGGCCGCCGTCGCGCGCGTCCGCGCCTACGAGCAGGAAGCCGGCCGCAAGGTCGAGTTCTGGGCCATGGGCCCGCGCATCCATAAGCAGGGCGAAGCTCGCATCAGCGAGATCGTCCTCTCCTGCGAGGCCGACGGCTATCTGGTACGTAATCACGAGGATCTGCGGGCCTTCAAGGGTAAGCGACTCCGCGCCGATTTTTCCCTCAACGTCGCCAACGGGCTCACCGCCGAGTGGCTCATGCGCGAGCACGCCCTCGAAGGCCTGACGGTCTCCTACGATCTCAACTCCGAGCAGGTCACCGCGCTCTTCCAGTCGGCCCCGCCGGAATGGTTCGAGGTCACGGTCCACCAGCACATGCCGATGTTCCATATGGAGCACTGCGTGTTCTGCGCCTTCCTCTCCAAGGGCAAGGATTACCGCGACTGCGGCCGCCCTTGCGAGACGCACCGCGTCAAACTGCGTGACCGCGTCGGCGCCGAACACATCCTCAAGGCCGACGCCGGCTGCCGGAACACGCTCTTCAACTCGCGCGCCCAGACCGGCGCCGAATACGTCACCCAGCTGCTCGCCCTCGGCGTCCGCCGCTTCCGCGTCGAGTTCGTCGACGAGGATGCCTCCACCGTCACGCGCACGCTCGAGAAGTATCAGGCCCTGCTTAAGGGTGACCTCGACGGCACCGCGCTTTGGAACGACCTCAAGGTCCTGAACCAGCTCGGCGTCACGCGCGGGACCATGCGCGTAAGGCTTTGATGGGTTGGGTTTGACCGCGGCTGGGCAGGGGCCAGCGTCACGGGATGAACCGCCGATCCTTCCTGTCCCTGGCCGCCGCCCTGCCGGCTTTTTCCCTCTTCGGGCAGAACGCCGCTTCGCCCGATTTCGCCAAGCTGCCGGTCGGCGGCATGGATAAGAAGCAGGCCGCCGCCTTCGCCGCCGCTGGCTACGGATACCTTGAGCTTTTCCTGAGCGCCGAAATCGTGCCCGGCAAGGAAGACGAGGTCTTCGCCAAGAACCTCGCCGCCCTCAAGAGCCTGCCGATCCCCACGACTTTCCTCAACGGGTTCATCACCGGCGATATCCCGATGGTCGGTCCGGACGCCCAGCATGATAAGGTCGAGAAGTGGGTCCGCACCGCCTTCCCGCGCGCCCGCCAGCTCGGCGTCGGCATCGTCACGGTCGGCTCCGGCGGCTCCCGTCGCTGTCCGAAGGGCTTCGATCCGGCCAAGGCTCGCGAGCAATTCTCGAAGATCCTGGGCCGGGTCGCGCCGATCGCCCGGGACAACGGCATCCGCCTGACCATCGAGAACCTCAACACCGCGGAGACCAATCTCTGCACCAGCATCGCCGAATCCGTCGAGGTCATCACCGCCGCCGGACCCGATGTCTACCTGACCGCCGATATCTATCATATGATGCGCGATGACGATCCGGCCGCCGAATTGCGCAAGGCCAAGGGTCGCCTCATCCATTGCCACGTCGCCGAGAAGGAACTTCGCTCCGCTCCTGGCACCAAGGGCGACGACTTCCGTCCGCACCTGCGCGTCTTGCGCGAGATGGATTACGCCGGTGCCTTCAGTTTTGAATGCGGCTGGGCCAAGTCCGTCTCGCCCGACAAGGCGATCGCGGCCTTCCGCCAACAGCTGGGCACGCTCTGATCACTCCTCGCCGCGGAGGCGGGGAAGTAGGCCGGTGATGCGGCGTGAATCCGAAGCGTTACGCACGGCCATCGCATAGGCGGTGGGGTCGCCGACGAGGATGACCTGTTTGCGGCCGCGCGTGACGGCGGTGTAGACGAGATTACGCGCGAGCATGATGCTGTGCTGGCGGAGCAAAGGGACCACCACGGCCGGGAATTCCGAGCCCTGGGACTTGTGGATGCTCACCGCGTAGGCGAGGTGCAGGTCGCCCTGTTCACCGCGTTCGAGCTCCACGCGCGCGCCATCGAAGTCGATCAGCAGCGTACCTTCCTCGTTCTGCCCGAGTACCACGCCGAAGTCGCCGTTGAAGACGTTCTTGTCGTAGTTGTTGCGGGTCTGGATGACTTTGTCGCCCGGCTGGATGCGGCCGGGGCGGGCATCGGCGCCGCGGAGGCGGCCTTGCAGCGCCTGGTTGAAGGCCTGGATGCCGCCCGTGCCCTTGTGCATCGGCGCCAGCACCTGGATGTCGCGCAGCGGGTCGAAGCGCAGGGCCTTCGGCAGGATATCGCAGCAGAGCTTCGTCACCATCGCCACGCAGGCCTCAGGGTCGTCGACGCGCACGAAGTGGATGTCCTGCGTGAAATCGAGTTTCGCCGGATCTTCGACGGGCGTGGGCGGTGAGGTGTCGG
Source organism: Opitutales bacterium (assembly GCA_044361555.1). Lineage (GTDB taxonomy): Bacteria > Verrucomicrobiota > Verrucomicrobiia > Opitutales > UBA953 > UBA953. The sequence continues at coordinate 2,663 of JBIKIO010000029.1, read as the reverse complement.
CGTGCAGGATGCCGTGGGCCACCGTGACGATGCCGCTGCGGGCGCCTTGACGGAAGACCGTGTCGAGGCGCGTGACCGCCGCCGCCCCGGAGTCGATGAGGTCGCCGAGCACGTTGCCCGCGCCCACGGAGGGGAGCTGGTTGACGTCCCCGACGAGGAGCACGTGGGCGGTGCCGGGCACCGCGCGCAGGAGCGCCGCGGCCAGCTTGGTGTCGAGCATCGAGGATTCGTCGATGATCACGAAGTCGGTCCCGAGCGGGCTCTCGGCGTTGGCGGTGAAGCCGCCTTCCGCGGGGTCGAATTTGAGCAGGCGATGGATCGTCGACGCCGCCACGCGCGTCGCTTCGGTCATGCGTTTGGCCGCGCGGCCGGTCGGCGCGCCGAGCGCCATACGCACGCGCTTGGCGCCGAGGATGTCGCAGAGCGCCTTGAGGATGGTCGTCTTACCCGTGCCGGGACCGCCGGTGAGGACGGTGACCTTGTTCTGCAGCGCCATCATCACGCCGGCCGCCTGTGCGGGGGAGAAGGCGAAGCCGGCGCGGGTCTGCGCCCACTCGACGGCCTTGTCCGCGACGATGGTCGGCAGGCCGGAGGGCGTGGCGAGGAAACGCTGGATCGAGGCGGCGATGGACTTCTCGGCTTTCTCCTGGAGGCGGAGTTGCACGAGGCGGACGCCGCGCGTGGTGAGCACGCCGACGGCGTCTTCCTCCATGAGCTTACGCAGACGGTCGTGCACGATGGTCTTGTCGACCTCGAGAAGTTCGGTGGCTTTCTCCAGCAGGCCTTCGTCGGGGAAGGCGCTGTGGCCTTCGCCTTCGAGTTCTTCGAGCGTGTGCAGGATGCCGGCGTCGACGCGCTGCGGGCCGGCGGTGGGCAGGCCGAGGTTGCGCGCGATCTTGTCCGCGGTCTTGAAACCGACGCCTTCGACCTCGCGGCAGACGCGGTAGGGTTCGTTGGTCAGGACCTTCTTCGCGTCCTGGCCGTAGGCTTTGACGATGCGGATGCACAGGGCGTTGGTCACGCCGTAGGTCTGCAGGAAGACCATGACCTCACGCAGGGCCTTCTGGTCGTCCCAAGCGGCCTTGATGGCCTTCGCCCGTCCCGGGCCGATGCCGTCGACCTCGCGGAGGCGGCCCGACTGGTTCGAGATGATGTCGAAAGTGCGCACGCCGAACCGCGCGACGATCTTGTCGGCGTACGTCTTGCCGATGCCTTTGATCAGGCCGCTACCGAGGTATTTGCGGATGCCGTGGACCGAAGAGGGTAGGCGCGAACTGAAGGTGCGTACGCGTAACTGCGGGCCGTGCGAGGGGTGGCGTTCCCAGTGGCCGCTGACGTCGACGGTCTCGCCGCACTGCAGTCCGGTCATGTTGCCGAGGATGATGACTTTCTCGCCGGCCTCGGGGGCGAGCTCCGCGATGGTGAAATGCGTCTCCTCGTCGAGCCACAGGATGCGCTCGACCACGCCCGAAAGGGTGGTTTCGGGTCCGCGCGGCGGTTCGCGTGGCGGCGACATGCGGTGAGCCAATCACCCCTGCGGGGCGGGGGCGAAACGAAAATCAACCCAGACCGAAGAGCTCCCTGCCCAGCTCGGGCAGGCCGGCGTGGACGGTATCGGGGGCGTAGGGGGCTAGTTCTTCGGCGGTATGGCTACCGGTCGTCACGCAGTGGATCGCGGCGAGCTTGCCGTTGCGGGCCGTGGAGATGTCGAACGGCGAATCGCCGACCATGACGGTCCGGGAGGCGTCGGCTTTCAGGGTCGAGAGCACGAAATGGGTGAACTCCGCCTGAGGCTTGCGCCAAGGGTGGACGTTGGTTCCGAAGACGGCGTCGACCACGTCATCCAGGCCGAGATGCTCCATGATCTTCTTCGAGTTGGCGTCGTCCTTGTTGGTGTAGACCGCGACGCGGACGCCCTTGGCGCGGAGGCCGACGAGAATCTCGCGGCAGCCGGGGTAGGCGCGCAGGCCGTGATACATCACCGACGGGAAGTGCTCGCGGAAGAGGCGGGTGGCGGTGGGCGCGTTGGCTTCGCCGGCCAGTTTCACGACCGTGACGTTGACGGAGCCGCCGACCGCGCGCCGGATCTGCTCCAGCGTCACGCCCGGTAGTCCCATCATGCTCATCACATCGTCGTAGCAGCGATGGATGGCTTCGAAGTTGTCGACCAGCGTGCCGTCGAGGTCGAAAAGGACGGTTTCAGGGAGGGGGCGGGCCATGGCTGACCCCAATCAGGCGGGTCGGCGGGCGGTTTCCAAGTTTGGAATTGAAGGGTAGGGGGACGGACCTAGGTTGCCGCTTCGCACCATGAGCTTCTCGCTGGACCTTACCAAGCCCCTCGGCCGCCTCGGCCTGGCCATCAACACCGTCGTCCTGGGAGCCGTCTTCTACGGCGTGTCCGTCGGCGCCTACCACTACATGAGCCACACGCTCCCGGAGTCGGAAGCCCACCACCAGGAAGCCGTCGTCAAGGCGGCGCTGGTCGACAAGGCCGTCGCCAAGGCCAAGACCGCCGCCAAGGGCAAGGCTTTCGACGCCGCCGCCGCCAAGGCCCAGGCCGAAACCGCCGTCGCCGCCGACTTCAAGAAGCAGGCTGAAGAGATCCACCATCACGCCGTCGAAGGCTGGGCGCCCTTCGCCGTCTTCCTGCTGATCCTGTCCGC
>JBIKIO010000134.1:0-4315 GCA_044361555.1 Opitutales bacterium | reverse complement strand
ACGCCGTTGAGTCCGGAGATCCGTAGTCGTAGCCCCCGCTCATTCTCTTCCTTGCCCGCGATGACCCCCGCTGTCTTGATCATACCCGTGAGCCGATAGCGTCCGGGGCCGGTCGCGAACGGCAGGCGGAAGTCCCCACCCTTCTTCAGGCCGGCCTTCACGTGGAAGCAGTTGCGTCCGTCCATGTCTTGTTCGTCCGCTTCCTTTTCATCGGCGTTCCGCTCCCAGGCATACTTGCCGAGGTTAGCCTTGCCGCCCAGCGAGCGCAGCTGCACTGCGTCTTCCAGTTGCGTGCGCACGGCGGCGAGGCGTTGCTTCACGCGCTCGGCGGCGTCCTTGCCGCGCTGGTCGAAGCGCTTGGCCTCCTCGACGTCGATGGGGGTGAGCTTAGCCTTCGTGTTGGCGGCCAGTTCCAGGATGCGCTTCGGCCAGTCTATCGTTCGGAAGTTTTTCTCATAGACGGCGAAGAACTGCGTCCGGTAGCGTTCGCGCATCGCGCGATCCCCGAGCAGGGCGTTAGGTACCAGCGCGCCCGGCTGGCGGAAGACATACCAGCGGTCGTCGCCGAAGACCTGGTCCATGCCATGGAGCATGAAGGTGAACTTGCCGGACGTGGGGTCCTCGTAGAACCGGTAGTTGTTACGGTTGAAGGAATACCCGTCCCAGTGGCAGAGGATCTGCTCGAGGGCGAGGTGACGGAAGTAGGCGTCGACGTCCAGGATGCGTTCCATCCTTTGGAGGCGGAGGCCCGGCACGTTTTCTTTCGTGGCGCCGATCAGTTCCGTCAGCCGGACCTTCTCGTCCGGGTCGCCTTGATCGACCTCGATCGGGCCGTCGATCTCATTGCAGAAGGCGCCGTCGTAAAGGTGCCCCTTGGTGTCCTTGAAGAAGTAGCCGAGGAATTCGCTGTTGAAGCCCTCCTTGAGTACGTAGGTGCCGAGCTTCTTGCCGTTAAGGACGACATAGGCATGCGTGCAGCGGGAGGCCGGCACGCCGGCGCGGCGGGCCATCTCGCCCGCGATCATCTCGAGCAGCATCGTGCCGTCCTGCGCGCAGTTGTTCAGCTGGAACTTGGCGAGCCCCCGGAACTCCTGGCCTTTCTTGGACTTCGCGGTGCGGAGCGAGAAGCCGGGCCGGTCGTCGGTGATCTGGCGGAAGCTGCCGGCCGAGCCCTTGAGCTTCACCGAACACTTCTCGAGCGTCACGCCGCCGGCTTCTTTGATCGTGAGCGTCACGAAGTCGCGCGGGTTCTGCGTGAGCTTGGTGATATTCTCCGGCGAGATCGTCAGTTCGAGCTTCGGGACGACGCCGCCGAACAGGGCGTCGGGCGCGACATTGACGACCGGGGGCTTGGGTACGATCAGCGGCGGCAGGGTCTGGGCTGAGGCCGCGGTGAGGCCGACGAGGAGCAGGGGGATGAGCAGGCGCGATTTATCCACGGGGGCGGGGTGGGCTCACGATGTCGTCGTCGCCAAGCGGAGGCAACTGGATTGGCTTAGGGTGAATATGAGAGGTAGGGATGCGATGACATCGCATCCGTTCGGACCCCATGCGGACGCGATGTCATCACGTCCCTACCTCAATACACGGCTGACCGGGCCGGCCCGCCCTACCCAAACAACCCTGCCACGCTCTCCGCCAGCCCGCCTGGGCGGGAGCGGCTTAGCCACACGCCCTCATATTCTTTCTTAAGCCCCGCCTGTTCTGCGGCCGAGATGGGCTGACCGACGGCGCGCTTCAGGCCAGCGCCGGCGAGACGTGCGCCGAGCGAGAGTTCCGCGCGCACGGTCGCGTCGGCGATCTGGGCGATCAAGGCCTCGGCGGCGGCGAGGTGCGCCTGCGAGGCGGCGATTTCTGCCGGCGTGACGCCGTCGGTGAACTTCGCGAGCGCGTCCGGCTTGGCGGTGAGAAAATCCCAGGTGAGGCTCTTGTTACGGTTCGCTTTGGCGATCTGGCTGTCGAGCGTGCCGAGTTGATGCAGCGCTTTGGCGACGGCTTGTCCGTCGGCGTCGCTCAGTCCGCCGAGGATCGTGCAGCCCGCGGCGAAGTCGGTCTTGGCGTTCGCGGCGAAGCCCCAGGCCTGCGCGAGGCCCGCCGCCATCGGCAGCCAAGCGGTCGGCCACGGTTGGTGGTGGCCGTTGTCGCCCCAGGTGGTGAGCAGGATGCCGCGCGCTTCGTGCCGCACCGCGGCACCGACGGCTTCGGCTTGGTTGGTCAGCGCGTTGTCGAGGCGGCCGGTGAAGCTCTGCCACGCGCTGGTGCCCGGTGCGACGAGGTAGGCGCGGCCGAGTTCGCGGAGGCGGCCGCATTGTTCCTTGAAGGGATGCCCCGCATCGTAACCCCACACGACCGGTACGGCGTCGGCCGGCGCGTCCTGCGCGAGCGCCAGGTCTTCGAGGAGGATGTCGCCCCAGAACTGGACGGTGTGGCCGCGGTCACGTCCGAGCGCGCAGAGCGGCTTGAGGTGATCGAGGTAGACGCGATGCTTACCGCGCTCGGCCACGGCCTGCTTGCTGAAGCCTTGCCCGAGCTCCCACGGTTCGTCGCCGCCGATGTTCACCTGACGGCTGCGGAAATTCGGCAGGTAGTCGTCGAGCAGACCCGCGACGAAGTCGAGCGAGGCTTGGTCGGGACGCAGGGTGCCCGGGAATTCCTTGAACTGGCCGGTGAGCGGATGAATCCAGCCTTCAGGGCACTCGGCCATCGCCCGATAACGCGGGTGACGGAGCCAGCGCTCCATGTGACCGAAGGTGTTGAGGTTCGGGATGAGTTCGATGCCGACTTCCGCGCAGGCGTCGTCGAGTTCACGGATTTCGGCCGGCGTCAGCGGCGACGCGTCCTTCCAGGCGTCTTCGTGTCCGCGGAAGGCGAAGGTGTGTTCGATGTAGAGCTGGAGCTGGTTGACGCGCATCCGGCCCAGCGCGCTTACGAGCGCGAGGAGTTCCGCCTGCGTCGGCACGCGCGTGCGTGAGACGTCGAGCATGAAGCCGCGGACGGGTAGGTCCGGCGAGTCGGTGATCTCGAGGTGCGGCAACTCGTCCGGATATTGCGTCGCGATCTGCCGGAGGGTCTGTGCGCCATAGAGGACGCCATGGGCGTCGCCGGCGTTGAGGCGAATGCCGCTGGCAAGGATTTCGATGTGATAGCCCTCGGCGCCACGCGCCGGCTTGTGGACGATCCGGCAGGCGCCGTCGGCGGCTCCGGCCAAGGCCGCGCGGGCTTCGGCCATGTTCTTCGGGAGGCTCTCTATAAAGGCGGCCGTCGGGTGGGGCAGGGCAGGCACCTTGAGCCAGCCTCCACGGAGGGTCAGTTCCCTCGGGCGGGGGAAGAACTTGAGCACCGGGAGGGCCATGGCACGAGGGTTAGCCCCCGCGGGCCGACGGGCAAGACGCTAAGATGGGTCCGGAAAGCTCGCTTCCCGCTTGGAACAAAGCCCGGACCGCCTACATCTTATGCCCCTACCCCGCATACCCATGGCACGCTCATCCCTTGGACTTTTCCTCTTCGCCGCGGCCGCCCAGGCCGTGCCGGAAGGGTTCGTCATCCGCGAGTTCCTCGGCAACGCCCAGGTGCCCGAGATCTATCCGACCGCCGTGGCGGCCGCCGCCAACGGCGACGTCTACGTCTCCTCGGACAAGAACGGCTCCCTCGGCCACGTCCCGGGCATGGGCCGCATCCTGATCGCCCGCGACACCAAGGGCGCCGGCGTCGCCGACCAGGTCATCGAATACACCAAGGTTGAGAGCCCCCGCGGCGGCCACTTCGTCGGAGGCGTCTTCTATCTCGTCCACCCGCCCTTTCTTTCCAAGTTCCAGGATAAGAATGGCGACGGTAAGGCCGACTACGACTCTGAGCGCACGCTCCTCGTCGACGGCCTCGGCGGCGGCATCGAGCACCCCCGCGGCGCCGACCACACCACCAACGGCACCCGCATGGGCATCGACGGCTGGCTCTACATCGCCGTCGGCGACTTCGGCGCCGGCCTCCTGCGCGACAACGACGGGGCGATCGGCCTCGGCGACAAGAAGCGCGTGACCCTCTACGGCGGCGGCGTCATGCGCGTCCGCCCCGACGGCACCGAGCTCGAGAACTACACCGTGATGACCCGCAACATCTGCGACGTCGCGATCTCCCCGACCCTCGATCTCTTCTCCCGCGACAACACCAACGACGGCAAGGGCTGGAACACGCGCTTCCACCACTTCACTTCGCTGGCCGACGCCGGCTATCCGCGTCTGTACAAGAACTTCGCCGACGAAGGCGCGCATCCCCTCGCCGACTACGGCGGCGGTTCCGGTACCGGCGGTCTCTATCT
>JBIKIO010000133.1:0-4319 GCA_044361555.1 Opitutales bacterium | reverse complement strand
TCTCGAACGCCGGCATCATCTCCTCGCTGCTCGAGAAGTCCTTCAAGGAAGGCGAACCGCTCGAGCACCCGCTCCTCAACCGTTCCATCGGCACCGCGCAGAAGCGCGTCGAAGGCCAGAACTACTCGATGCGCAAGCGCCTGCTGCAATACGATGACGTGCTCAACCAGCAGCGTCAGATCGTCTACGGCCTGCGCAACCGCGCCCTCAAGACCGAAGACAGCCGCTCGACGATCATGAACATCGTCGAGGAAGAGATCGAGGAACGCCTCGCGATGGTCTTCCCCGACCTCGATGGCGAGGCCGACCGCCGCGCCGCCGAAGCCTTCGTCTACTGGTACGTCACCGCCTTCCACATGCGCCTCGACCTCGAGGACATCCTCGCGCGCACGAAGTCCCAGGTGCTCCTGCTCGCCACCGACCGCGTCCGCGCCCTGCAGACCGGCCGTGAGCAGCATGAATCGCCGGAGATCCTCCAATACCTCGAACGCAGCGTGCTCCTGCGCGCCATCGACCGCAACTGGCAGAACCATCTCACCGAGATGGAAGACCTCCGCCGCGGCGTCGGCCTGCGCACCTACGCGCAGAAGGATCCGCTCAACGAATACAAGGCCGAGGCCTTCAAGGCCTTCGAACGCCTGATGCAGCAGCTGCGCACCGACGCGTGCTCCGGCCTCTTCCGCACCGCGACTTCGATGGAAGCGCTCGAATCGCTGATGCGCCGCGCGCAGGGCCAGGCCAAGGCCATCGGTCCCGCCGAACCCGGCACCGGCGCGGCGACCGAGACCACGCCCGCCGCCGCGCCCAAGCAGGAACCTTTCCGCCGCCAGGCCCCGAAGATCGGCCGCAACGCCGTCGTCCGCATCCGCAAGGGACCGGAGACCCAGGACCTGAAGTGGAAGAAGGCCGAAGCGCTCGTCCGCGACGAAGGCTGGGAAGTCGCCGAAGTCCTCTCGGAATGACCGATCAGCCGACGAGCAGCCCGGGATCCGGTCGGCTCGCCTGGCTCGGGACGTCGCTGACGGCGCTGCTGCTCTTCCTTTCGTTCGGGCCGGTCGGCCATGCCTTCTGGGCGTTCATCGCGCTCGTCCCCGCCGCGGTCGCGGCCGCGTTCAAGCCGGACTGGCGCGCGTGGCGTCGCGCCTCGTTCGCGCTGAGCTGGGTGCTCTGGATCGCCCTGCTCGTCTGGCTGCGCCACGTCTACCCGCCGCTCGGCTGGATCGGCCTGGTGCTGCTCACGGCTTACTGCGCGCTCTACCTGTTCGGTTGGCTGCTCCTGCTGCGCTGGATCTTCCCGGCCTGCGCCGGCGCCGGCCTGCCCGCACGCCTGCTCGCGATCGCCGGGCTCGCGGGCGCCTGGGGTCTGCTTGAATGGACGCGTGCGACGATCCTCTCCGGCTTCGGCTGGCTGCCGCTCTCGGCTTCGCAGACGGGCAATCCCGTGATGCTCAGCCTCTGCGCTTGGATCGGCCCGATCGGCCTCTCGATCGCGCTCGTGCTGTTCAACCTGGGCTTCGCCCGCTGGATCGTCCGGCTCATCGAATCATACCGCGAAGACGCGCGCCTCACGCCCGTCGGCCCCGCCGGTTGGCTGCGCCGGCTCACCCCTGAACTCTACGTCGGCCTGCTGCCCATCGCGGCCGGCTTCATCGCCCTGCTCTCCGCCAACGCCGCCAAGGCGACCCTCCCGCAGGTCAGCATCACGGCCGCGGTGGTGCAGACGGATTTCGACCCCAACGCCAAGTGGGACGGCGCGCGCCTGCAGGAACACCTGCGCCTCGTGGAAACGATGACCGTCGACGTCGCCGGCGCCCGCGGGGCGGACTTCGTGCTCTGGCCTGAGGCGGCCCTACCGCTCACTTTGGAGAGCGAGACTTACGTCGAGCGGCTCAAGGCCCTCTCGGCGGTCACCGACACCCCGCTCGTCATCGGCGCCATCGACCGGCGCGGCGCAGGCTACGGCAACGCCGTCGCGGTGGTGACGAACGAAGGTGTGCGCAAACCCGCCTACGCGAAGCGGCACCTCGTGCCCTTCGGCGAATACGTGCCCTTCGCCGACTTCTTGCCATTGCGGAAGGTCGTGCCGATCGAGACCGATTGCGTGGCCGGCACCGGCCCGACGCTTCTCCCGCTCTCGACGCGACAAGGCCACACCTTCATGGCGGGCGCCTTGGTCTGCTATGAGGACGTCTTTCCGGAGCTCGCCCGCGAACACGCCCTCGCCGGCGCCGACGTGCTCATCGTGGTGACCAACGATGCCTGGTATGGCCGCGAAGCCGGGGCTTACCAGCACGCGGCCCATTCCGTCCTCCTGGCCGCCGCCACCGGGCTGCCGGTCGTGCGCTGCGGCAACGCGGGCTGGAGCGGCAGCATCGACCCGCTCGGCCGGGCCTTCCCCGTCCTCGAGCAAGGCAGCGTCTATTTCCGGGGCGCCCGCCTGGCCACGACGGTGAGGATCCCGCGCGACCGCCAGCCGGAGACCTTCTGGGTCCGCCACGGCGACTGGGCCGTCGGCCTGGGCGGAATCTGTTTCGCTTTGGCCTACCTCTGGCGTCGCCGCCGGGCGGCCTGAGCCAGAAATCCGCAGGTCCTTGTCGACCTTCCGTAGATTCCGTCCAAATTAGGGTGACCCCGGCGCCTCCCGCGCCTTGCCGCCCTCCGATGAAGCCCTTGCGCCTAATGTTCGCCAGCCTCGGCCTCTGCCTTGCCTGTTCGCTTGTCGCGCAGGACCTCAAGAAGCCGAAGGAAGAATTCCCCGAGAGCGGCGTCGCGACTTATCGCCTGCGCATCAAAGCCATCCCGACGCTCGTCGTGCAGATCAACGGCGTGAACGTGCTCCTCGGCGTCGACACCGGTTGCCAAGGCACGGCCGTGCTCACGCCGCGCGCGGCGGAACGCTGCGGCGTCACCGAAGCCTTCAGCGTGCCCTCGATGGGCAACTCCGGTCGCAAGGAATCGACCTACGGACTCGTCGAGTCCTTCCGGGCGGGCGAGGTCACCTGGCGCGACTTCCACGTGGCCATCATGCCGCTCGACGGCATGGAGATCGACGGACTCATGGGCGCGGACCTGCTCTTCGGCCGGCCCTTCTACATGGACCTGCGTAACAAGGTCATGATCCTCGGCAAGATCCCCGACACCTCCGCGGCCCACGAAGTCCCCATCTACAGCCGCGGCGGTCACTGCGGCGTCAACATCGAGGTCGAAGGCGTCAAGGTGCCCATGATCGTCGATTCCGGCGCCTCTAAATCCTACATGAGCTCGTTGAAGTTCCGCGGCGAGACCGAGTTCCGCGGCTTCCTGCCCGTGGCCACCGTGCGCGGCACCTCGCTGACGCGCGTGCAGGTCTGTAAGATCAAGTCGCTACGCATCGGCGGGGCTCCGCTGACGGGCGTCGAGTTCATCCGCGACGAGGAGCATAACCTGCTCGGCGACGACTTCCTGCGCGCCCACCCCATCGCGGTGGACATGGCCTCGCGACGCATGTGGCTCTTCGAGCCGCAGGTCACGGACCAGCCGGGCAAGTAAGCCCGCGGCTTAGCGACGGCGACCGGACTTACCGGAAGCCTTGCCGCCGCCTTCGGACTCGCCGCCTTCGGATTCACCGGCGCCTTCTTCGGCCGGTTCGTCCTCGTCGTCCCAGCGGAGGCTCTTCTCCATGTCCTTGTCGACTTCTTCGACGTCGGGGAGGTCGGCGATATCCTCGGCGGCCGCCTGGGCGCGCACGGGCTTATCGTCGTCATCGTCGTCGCCGGGGACTTCGTGGCCCTGCGGGACGAATTCCAGGATGTCGATGATCTCTTCGAAAGGATGGATGTCGCGGCCTTCGATCATGGCCTGGTTGCGCAGTTCGCTGAGCTGCTCATCCACGTCTTCGACGGTGAGTTTCTGCTCCAGCTTGATCGTGTCGTTGATGAGCTTCACGCGCAGGCGCATGATGTGCTCGAGCAGATCGGCGTAGGCGCCCTTGTCGCCGTCCTTCACGTTCGGGAGGGCGAAGAGCGGCTCTTCGGAATCGAGGATGTGCTCGGCCACGCGGACGAGGCGGACCGTCTGGTCCTTCTCGATGTCCTGGGGTTGGAACGGGACGAAGGCGGCCTCGAGGATCTCGTTGGAGAGACCGTACTCGCGGAGGGGGTCCATCATGTCCAGGACCCAGGGGAGCTGATAAGGATCGAGGATGCCGAGGCCATCCGGCTCGTAATGCTTCGGGTCGGAGTTCTCCTTCACCCACCAGTTGCCTTCCTTCTCCTTGAAACGGATGGTGCACCAAAGGAGCTTTGAGGTAGTCACAGCCATGGCTGGGTGGTTTGCCCAAG
>JBIKIO010000132.1:0-4332 GCA_044361555.1 Opitutales bacterium | reverse complement strand
TCCTTGTCGAAGTAGTGCGCGATCAGCATGTATGAGCTGAAGCCCACGAGCTCCCAGAAGATGAACGTCATGAGCAGGTTGTCGGCGACGACGATGCCCAGGATGGAGAACATGAAGATCGAGAGACCGGCGAAGAAACGGCCGCGGGCCGGGTCTTCCTTCATGTAACCGACGGAGAACAGGTGGATCCACGCGGCGACGAACGAGACCACGAAGAGCATCAGGCGCGCGTTCGCGTCGAGGAGGTAGCCGAAGCCGAGGCTCACGCCGCCGAACTTCGCGAGCTCGGCGTGCCAGCGGACGTCGGCGCCCTGGCCGAGGAGCCAGAGCGAGAGGCCGGCGATGGTGAAGGCGGTCGCGGTGGAGAACCAGGCGGCGAAACCGCCCGCCCGGCGCAGGAACAGCGCGGACAACGCGGCGGCTCCCAGGGGTAGGAACAGGATCCAGTGGACCACGGACGAAAGGTCGGAAGGCATCGGAAAAGGCTTAGTCGCGGAGAGTGGTGAGCGCGTCGGACTGCACCGTGCCGCGCTTGCGGAACAGGGCCACGATCAGCGCGAGGCCGACGGCGACCTCGGCGGCCGCGACGGTGATGACGAAGAAGACGAGGACGGCGCCGTCCATGGTGCGGTTGAAGCGCGAGAAGGCGACGAGCGCGAGCGTGGCGGCGGCGAGCATGAGCTCGAGGCACATGTACACGACAAGCAGGTTGCGGCGGACGAGCACGCCGGTGAGGCCGAGGACGAACAGGAGTCCGGCCAGGAGGAGGTGATGCGCGAGGGTGGTGTTTTCCATGGCGGCGGTCTCAGGCTTGGTTTTCGGGGTTGTCCTTGCTCAGGGAGACGACGCCGACGAGGGCGACGAGGAGCAGGAAGCCGGCGATTTCCAACGGTAGGAGATACTTGGAGTAGAGGAGACGTCCGAACGCCTTGGCGGCGGTGACGAACTCGGCGGGGTTCGTCGAGAGCTCAGGCGGCGTGGCGCCGGCCTTGACCGTCGAGACGGCGCCCGACCAGTGGAAGAGCCAGACGACGGAGGCGGCGAGCAGGAAGAAGACGGCGAGTCCGAGCGCCGCGGTCTTCCACGGATACGCGCCCTGCGCATCCTCGGTGTCGAGGAGCATGATGATGAAGAGGAACAGCACCATGACGGCGCCGGCGTAGACGAGGACCTGCAGGACCCCGAGGAAGTAGGCGTCCAAGAGGAAGAAGTCCGCGGCCACCCCGACCAGGGCCAGGATCATCCCCATGGCGGAGGTCACCGCATTGCGGCTGAGGACCAAGAGAAGGGCCGCCCCGAGGGTCAGGGCAGCGAAGAAAATAAACAGGCCGTCCGGCATGGGTCGGAAGGTAGGGCGGGGGTAGGCGTTGGAAAGGAGAAAACGCCCCTAAACGCCCTTTTTTGCCACTTTATGGGGGGCATAAGGACCCGAGGGAGCCGAACCCCTTAATTATGACTGAAAACGCTCAATACCTCAAAGAGGCCGGTGCCGGCGCATCTCGCAGGTGGGGTGCTGGGCGATGACCTCCCCAGCGTCGAACTTGTCCGTCCAGTCCGGGAAAAAGGCGTCCGCCTCGGGCTCCATGGCCACGTGGGTCAGGATCAGTTCGGCGCACCAAGGCAGGGCCTCCTCATAAAGGGCGGCTCCGCCGGCGAGGAAAAGGGTCTTGGTCGGTTCGACCTGCGCGGCTTCCAGCCAATCCTTGGCGACGATCACACCGGGGGCGGTGAAGCCGGAGCGGCTGAGCACCACGGTGGTGCGACCAGGCAGCGGCCGGCCGATGGACTCGTAGGTCTTCCGTCCCATGAGCAGCACCTGGCCCATGGTGGTCGCCTTGAAGAAGGCGAAGTCCTCCGGAATGCGCCACGGGAGCTTGTTGTGCAGGCCGATGCCGCGATTACGCGCGACGGCCGCGATGGCGATGAGCGGACGACCGAGATCCACGGCGTCAGATGGCGACGGGCGCCTTGATCGCCGGATGCGGGTCGTAACCTTCGACGGAGATGTCCTCGAACTTGAACGCGAAGAGGTCCTTCACGTCGGGGTTCAGCACCAGGCGGGGCAGGGCGCGCGTCTCGCGCGAAAGCTGCAGTTCGACCTGCTCTACATGGTTGGAATAGATGTGCGCGTCGCCGAAGGTGTGTACGAAATGGCCCGGTTTCAGGCCCGTGACCTGCGCGATCATGTGCGTGAGCATCGCGTAGCTGGCGATGTTGAACGGCACGCCGAGGAAGAGGTCCGCGCTGCGCTGATAGAGCTGGCAGCTGAGGCGCCCGTCCGTCGAGACGTAGAACTGGAAGAGCGTGTGGCAGGGGGGCAGGGCGACCTGGTCGGCTTCCTCGGGATTCCAGCCGGAGACGATCAGACGGCGGCTCGAGGGGTTGCGCTTGATTTCTTCGACCACGCGGCGGACCTGGTCCACGCCGTCGTTCGCGAACGTGCCATCAGGCTGCTTCGTCGCCCCGAAGTTGCGCCACTGGTGGCCGTAGACCGGGCCGAGGTCGCCGGCGGAGCGTCCGAACTTGGCGCACTTCTCCTCGGTGGCCCATTCGTTCCAGATGCTGACGCCGCGCTCGGTGAGCCAGGCGTTCTGGGTGCTGCCCGAGAGGAACCAGAGCAGCTCGTGCGTGATCGACTTGAGGTGGACCTTCTTGGTCGTCACCAGCGGGAAGCCTTCGGCGAGGTCGAAGCGCAGCTGCGCCCCGAAGATGCCGATCGTGCCCGTGCCGGTGCGGTCGCCCCGGATTTCTCCGTGCTGCCGGACGTGGCGAAGCAGGTCGAGGTAGGCCTTCATGGGTCTCGGTTATTCTCCGGAAAGCCCCCGCCGCAACACGGAAAGCCGAACCTTTCACCCTTGCCTCCCCGCCCTCCGGGAGACACCCCTTGCGGGTAGCCCACATGAGCGAAAAGCCCGACCTCAACGCGATCTCCCACGACCTCCACGCGGTCCGGAAAGAGAAGCTCGCCCTCCTCCGCGCCGCGGGCGAAGACCCCTACCGCGCCGAGTGGGACCAGACCCATGTCTCGAACGAATGCGCGCCCCTCCTGCCCGAAGGCGTCGAGGAAGGTCCCGAGGTCTCCGTCGCGGGCCGCATCGTCGCCCTGCGCGTCATGGGCAAGGCCAGTTTCGTCAAGCTGCTCGACCGTGGCGGCGTCATCCAGACCTACTTCACCCGCGACGCCCTGGGCGACGCCTACGACACCCACTTTAAGAAGCTCGTCGACTCCGGCGATTTCGTCGGCGTCCGTGGCAAGCTCTTCCGCACCAAGACCGGCGAAGTCACCGTCCGCGTCTCGGAATACAAGCTGGTCTCGAAGTCCCTCCGCCCGCTGCCCGAGAAGTGGGCCGGCCTGACCGACGCCGAGAAGATCTACCGCCAGCGCTACCTCGACCTCGTCGTCAACGAGGAGTCCCGCCGCCGTCTCTTCATCCGCAGCCGCGTGGTCGAATCGATCCGTCGCTTCCTCTGGAGCCGTCAGTTCACCGAAGTCGAGACCCCGGCCCTGCACGCCATCGCCGGCGGCGCCGCGGCCCGTCCGTTCGAGACGCACTCCAACGCCCTCGACTGCGATTTCTATCTCCGCATCGCCCTTGAGCTCCACCTGAAGCGCTGCCTCGTCGGCGGCATGGACCGCGTCTTCGAGATCGGGCGCGTCTTCCGCAATGAAGGCGTCTCGGTGAAGCACAGCCCCGAATTCACGATGCTCGAGGCCTACCAGGCCTATACCGATTACCGCGGCATGATGGAACTCGTCCGCTCGATGATCCAGAAGGTCTGCGCGGAAGTCCTCGGCACGACCAGCGTCGTCCGCCCGGACGGCGTGGCCATCGAACTCGGCGGCGAATGGCGCGAAGCGAAGTATAAGGACCTCATCGTCGAGCGCACGGGTGATCCGCAGTGGTTTTCCCGCACGAAGGAAGAGAAGATCGCCGCGTGCAAGGCCCTCGGCCTCCACGAACCGCGCGCCGACTGGGAAGATTACGAGGTCACCAACGAAGTGTTCGGCAAACTCATCGAGCCGGGCCTCATCCAGCCGACTTTCGTCACGCACATCCCGAAAGAACTCTGCCCGCTCGCCAAGGTCACGCTCGCCGACGACTCGACCATCGACGTCTTCGAACTCTGCATCAACGGCCAGGAGATCGCCCCGGCCTATTCCGAGCAGAACGACCCCGGCGTACAGCGCAAGATGCTGGAACTGCAGGCCGGCGCCGAGACCCAGAAGATCGACGAAGACTTCCTCCTCGCGCTCGAGCACGGCATGCCCCCCGCGGGCGGCCTCGGCATCGGCATCGACCGCCTGGTGATCCTGCTGACCGGCGCGGCCAA
>JBIKIO010000131.1:0-4389 GCA_044361555.1 Opitutales bacterium | reverse complement strand
CGGGCGACACGGTCTTCCATCGCCACCTACAAGGTGAGTTCGACGCGGTCGCCGCGATCTACCACGACCAAGGCCTCGCGCCGCTGAAGGCCGTGGACTTCTCGACCTCCGCCAACCTCAGCCTCGGACTGCGCCACGTGCGCACCAGCCCTGACCACGGCACCGCCTACGAGCTCGCCGGACACGGCAAGGCGGACCGCGGCAGCTTCGACTCGGCGATGCGGCTCGCCCGCATGCTTTCGGCCTGATGCGCGCGCTCCTGCTCTGGCTGGCCACCTGCATGACGCTGGACGCGGCCGGACCGCGCATCGCCAGCTACAGCCCGGGGGCGACGCAGACGTTGCTCGACCTCGGTTGCGCGGACGAGATCGTCATGGCGACCCGCTGGTGTCCTCTGCCGAAGACGCATACAGCCGCGCGTGACGCGGACGTCTTCCTACCTGACCTCGAGCGGCTGCTGAAGACCCGGCCTGACCTCGTGATCCTCCCGCGCATGGCGAATCCGCTCTGGGCCGAGAAGTGCGCGCAGGCCGGCCTGCGCACGATCGTACTGCACGGGGAGGCTCGCAATTCGGTGCGCAAGGACATCAGACTTCTCGGCGAGGCAACCGGACGCGGCCAAGCCGCCAGTGAAATCATCTTACGAATGGCGGGCGGCTCAGCGGCGCCGCCAAAGAAGATCATCGTCATCTGGGACGGCGTGATGGCCGGACCAGAAAGTTATCTTAGCGAGCCGCTAGCCCACGCGGCCCTCCGTTCGGGACTTAGCCAAGGGGCTTGGGTGAAGTTCGACTGGGAGCTACTGGCCGCGGCCAACCCGGACGCCGTGCTCTGGATTCAGAACGCTGAGACGAATGGGGCCATCTCAGCCCATCCCGAAAAAATCACCGAAATGGCCCGGATTCCAGTGATCAAGGACCTTACTTGCGTCAATAAAGGTCACATTTATCAGGTGAAAAGCGGGAGTAACTGGCTGCCTGGCAGTGGGTTGCAAAAAATACTGCCTGACCTCGGAAAACTGCGCAACGAACTGCATCCCTAGGTTAAATCTTTACCGAGAATGGCCTCGGCCAGATTGACTTGGTCCGGATATAGGCGACACTGCTACTCCACACCATGAACTCCAAGTTCCTCAAGCTCCTCGCTCTCACCGTCGGTCTCCTCGCCGTCACCGCTTCCTTCGTCAGCGCCGAAGAAAAGAAGGATGGCAAGTGCCCCTGCGAAAAGGAAAAGCCGAAGGCCTCCATCGTCTCTGAAGAAAAGAAGAAGGACGACAAGTGCCCTTGCGAAAAGGAAAAGCCCAAGGCTGCCGCCGGCGAAGAAAAGAAGGACGGCAAGTGCCCCTGCGAAAAGGAAAAGCCGAAGGCCTAACCTTCCCGCTCAGGCGATCAAAGGACGAACCCTCGGGTTCGTCCTTTTTGTTGGCTCAGAAAGCCAGCTTCAGTTCCGCGCGCACGAAGGCCGGAAAGTCGTCGTGCACCGCAAAGCCGCGGGCGGCGGCCTGCAACAGCTCTTCGGGCTTGGCGGCGCCGCTGCGCATCGCGCACGAGCGGATGCCCGCGTTGAAGCCCGCGTCCCAGTCCGTGACCCGGTCGCCGGTCATCCAACAGCGGGCCGGATCGAGGCCGTGCTCCGCGATCTTTTCGAGGATGTAGCGCGGGCTCGGCTTACGGTAGAGCGAGGGCTCGTCGGGGCGTTCCGGGGCGGCCTTGATCTCCAGAATGCCCGGGGCCGGCAACGCGAGCAGTTCGAGCATGCGGCGGTTGCAGGCGTGGTATTGGTCCCAGGTGAAGATACCTCGGTTGATGCCACTCTGGTTCGTGAGCACGAAAAGTCGGTAGTCGGCCCGAAGGCAGGCTTCCAGGGCGGGTTTGACGCCCGGAATCAGCTCGATCTGCTCCTCCCGGCAGGTATGGTGATGGTCGCGGATCAGGTTGCCGTCGCGGTCTAGGAAAAGGGCGGAATGGCCAGTCATGGCCCCAGCCAACCGAACTGGCCCACAATCGCAAGGGAATGGAAAGGGGGCTTGACCGAGGGGGCGGGAGGGGTAGAACCGACCCTCATCCAAGCGTAGAACCATGGCCAACCCGAAACGTAAACAGTCCAAACGCCGCAGCCGACTCCGTCGTGGCGCCAACCAGTTCCGCGCCCCGAAACTCGTCAAGGATGCCGAATCCGGCGCCCTTCGTCGCTCCCACCGCGTCGACCCGACCACGGGCAAGTACCGCGGTCGCCAGGTCCTGGACACCGGAGCCTAAGCTCCACCCCGGGCTCCGCCCGATCTCATGACCGAAGCCACTCCGAAGAAAGGCCACCGTATCGCCCTGGATTGCATGGGCGGTGACATGGGTCCTTCGGAAGCCGTCGCCGCCGCCGCTCTCGCCTTCAAGGAAGGCATCATCGGCCCGGAAGACGCCTTGGTCCTCGTCGGCCATGAAGACAATCTCCGCATGCTCGCTTCGGATCATCGTGCGCTGAAGAACGCGCGTGTGTCCTTCCGGCACGCCGCGAGCATCGTGGCGCCCGACGACGCCCCCATGGCCGTGCTCAAGTCGAAGCGCGATTCGTCCATGGTGGTCGCCCTGGAGATGCTCAAGGCCGGCGAAGTCGACGCGGTCGTCTCCACGGGCAACACCAAGGCCCTCGTGGCCGCCGGCACCATCAAAGTGCGCCCCATGGAAGGCGCCGAGCGCCCCGCCTTAGCGGCCATCATGCCGCGGCGCGAAGGGCACTTCATCATGCTCGACGTCGGGGCGAATCCTGAAGCCACGCCCGCGCAGATGCTACATAACGCCGTGCTCGGCTCGATCTACGCCCAGAGCGCCCTCGGTATCGCCAGCCCGCGCGTCGGCCTGCTCAGCGTCGGCACCGAAGAAGGCAAAGGCGGCCCGCGCATCAACCGCACGCACGCCCTGCTCAAGGCCATGGGCGACCGCATCAATTACGTCGGACCCGTCGAAGGTTTCGACGTCTTCGGAGACGCCTGTGACGTGGTCGTAACAGACGGCTTCACCGGCAACGTCATCCTCAAGACGCTCGAAGGATTGGTCTACATGGTCCGCGACATGGTCGGCAGCAAAGTGAAGAGCAACCCAGTCTATCTAGCGGGAGGCATCGCCATGTTCCCGCTCCTGCGCGATCTTAAAGGCAAATTGAAGCCGGAACGTTACGGCGGAGCCCCTCTGCTCGGCCTGACCGGCCTCGTCATGAAGGCCCATGGGTCCAGCAACCGGCAAGGCATCGCCAGCGCCATCCGCCTGGGGCTGGAAGCCCTCGACCACGGCGCTGGGCACCGCATGCTGGCCTCGCTGGCGGAAGCGAACGTCGTCGTCGCCTCCACCCCCGAGGAAGCCTGAGGTTTTAGTGTTCCCTTCCCCGCCCAAGGGGTCTTTTCTCACGCATCGATGAGCAGCGCTGAGCTATCAGTCTTCATTCGGGCCATCGGGGTCCGTACGCCGGATCGCACGCTCACCAATGCCGAGCTCTCCAAGATGGTAGATACCTCGGACGAGTGGATCCAGACCCGCTCCGGCATCAGCGAACGCCGGATCGCCGGGCCGGGCGAAAATCCCTCGGACCTGGGCGCCCAGGCGGCCGCCCAAGCCTTGCAACGAGCCGGCCTGACGCCGGCTGACGTCGATCTCCTGATCGTCGCGACGATGACGCCGGACGTCCCCTTCCCCTCCACCGCCTGCCTACTGCAAGCCAAGCTCGGCCTGCGTCGCGACATCCCCTGCTTCGATGTCTCCGCCGCCTGCTCCGGCTTCGTCTACGCCCTCCAGGTCGCCAAGGACATGATGCGCTCCGGCGCCTATCGCCGCGCCCTCGTCGTCGGGGCCGAGAAACTCTCCAGCGTCGTGGATTGGTCCGACCGCACCACCTGCGTGCTCTTCGGTGACGGCGCCGGCGCGGTCCTGCTCGAGACCACTCCGGAGAAGCATGTCGGCCTGCTCGGCAACCTGCTCGGCGCCGACGGCAATAACGCCGAGCTCCTGCACTGCGCGGCCGGCGGCTCCGCTGCCCCCGCCACGGCCGACTCCCTCCGCGACGGCAAGCATTTCCTGCGCATGAACGGCAAGGAAGTCTTCCGCCACGCCGTCCGCGTGATGGCCGAATCGTGCGAACGCGTGCTTGCCCAGTGCGGCGTGACGTCGGCGGAAGTCGCCTGGTTCATTCCGCATCAGGCCAATATCCGCATCCTCGAGGCCGTCGCCAGCCAGCTCAACGTCGGCATGGAGCGCTTCCCCTCCAATCTGAGCCGCTACGGCAACACCTCGGCGGCCTCCATCCCTCTCGCGCTTGAAGAAGCCTGGAAAGACGGCAAGATCAAGCACGGCGACCTCATCCTGATCGTCGCCTTCGGCGCCGGCCTGACCTGGGGCGCGACCC
>JBIKIO010000130.1:0-4411 GCA_044361555.1 Opitutales bacterium | reverse complement strand
AGTCATCGCCTCACGATAAAGTCCTCAGACTCTGCGGATTGTTTTGGCCGGGATGGAGCTACATCTCCTTGCGCCATGCCCATTCGACTACGACTCAGCCTCTTCCTGCTTCTGGCGGCGACTTACGCCCTGACTTCACTGGGGAGCCAGCCCGGCTCCATCGGCGGATACGATGATAGCGACGGCGATGGTCTCGATGACGAAATCGAATTTCATCTGGGCACTGATCCGACACGGACGGACACGGATAGCGACGCATGGAGTGACTTGGCTGAACTCATCCACGGAACAGACCCCTGTGATCCGAAAGATTACCCGCGCCTCTCGGAGGAAAGCACCCCGCCGGCGCCCACCGCGCGAACCAGCCAACGCCAGGACGCCATCCGGCTTTCCTCCGGGCCGACGACACTCGGACGAAGACCCGAAAGAGTGACCGGCGGAAGCCTGAGCGTACGATTCTACCACCTGCCGGGGCTCAATCCGGACGTCGCGGCGGAGATGCAGAACTCGACGCTCACCGCCGGCGGCCATCTCCTCCTGTGGAGCCAGATGGTCCGCCAAAACCCTCTCCAGATCCGACAGCACTATGTCGTCTCCATCCGGAGAAATGACGGCAAGGTCATCGGCGAATGGCCGACACCGGCGGAAGTCGACACCCGATGGAGGCATGTCGGCCTGGCGTTCACGCTCACGCCGGAGGACCAGCTCCAGGGCCTGACGATCACGATCATACCCACCGGTGGGGCCGGCCTGCAATACAACGTCGGTAATTTCATCGTCCTACCAGCGGAGCTCGAGGTCGACGCGGACCGTGACGGCATCATCGTCGCCGGAGAGCGGCCGACGGCTGGCCGACCGTTGCGTCACTGGGTCAACGATGACGACGACACGGGGGACTGCCAGGAGAAAGCCGACCTGCCCGGGCTCGCGGCTCATGAGTCCGATCACGGCCAGCCGGGCATCGACGGACGACGCGACCTCGTCGACTTCATCCCGCTCAACCTGGCCATCGGTTCGGTCGTGAGACGATTCCCTCCTTCCGCCGGCTTCCGTTACCACCTCGGCAATGATGACCGGGCGCTCCAAGTCGTGCCCACCAGCCTGACGCGGGCGACCGTCGGGGCCCTGCATCGCAACACCGCGCTGGCCGTCTTCGGGCCGACGCTGGATGGGCCGTGCACCGAAGCGGAAGTCCTGAAGCCCGACGCCGAAGGCTCCGTCGAACTCCCGGAGAGCTTCCTCCATCACGTCATGGTGAGGAACCACGGCATCGTGCTCCTGGAGGCCTCTCGGCCCACCGTCAGGCCCTTGCGTCTCGAGATCCGCAAAGACGACGGGCCCGTCACCCGACTCGAACTTCCGCTCGCGGTCGCGCCGGTCGAAACCATGTATCGGCATGTCGACCTGACACCCTTGGGGCGGACTTACGCCGGCGTCGCGATGCCGACGAAGACGATGCCCCGCCGCACTTTCGTCGCCGATCCGCCCGGCCTGCCGGATACGGAGTCCGGCGGCAGCTGGGTCGTGATGGTCCATGGCTATAACGTTTCGGCGAGGGCTGCGCGCGGATGGCAGGCCGAGACCTTCAAGCGACTCCGAGCCTTGGGGAGCAATGCCCGCTTCGTGGGGGTGACTTGGAACGGCGACACCGGACTGGATTATCATCAGGCCGTCTTCCAGGCCTTTCAGGCCGGCGACGGTCTGCCGCGCGCCCTCCGCTTCGTCGACGCCGCGCGCACGACGCTCGTCGCGCACAGTCTCGGTAACATCGTGGCGTGCCAAGGCGTCCAGTCCGGCTTCACGCCCGCCCATTATTTCCTGCTCAACGCCGCCCTGCCGATCGAAGCGATCGCGGGAGAATCAGCCACGCAACCTTATGCGACGGACATGACCGAAGCCTCCTGGCGGGCTTATCCCCGCCGCCTGTTCGCTTCCGATTGGTCGAAACTGCATGCGCCCGGCCGACAGCGCCATGGTTACGCCTGGCCCAATTGCTTCTCCCGCGTCCGTCTGCTCGGTGATGCCATCAACTGCTTCTCCGCGGGGGAAGACGTGACCAACTGCCCCCCGGCGATGAAGTCCGCCTCCGTCCTCGCCACGCTGTGGGCGGGCCGCTCGGTTGATTACGGAGTCTGGAAGACCCAGGAGCTCCTCAAGGGCGTGGGCTGGACACGCTCGCTCGGCACTTTGCCCATGGAGCGCTCCCAAGCCGGCTGGGGCTTCAACACCGCTTGGCGCGGTCCCTTCGTGCCGAGCGGACCGGACAGGCTGCTGGGCGGGCGCTATGAACTTCTTTCACCCGCCGTGGCCACGCGAATCACGGACGCCCAATTGCTCACCCATCCCTTCTTCCGGCCGTTCGAACAACGTTGGCTGCACGCGCCTTCAAGCACGCCAGCCTCACCGCTCATCGAGGCGCCGAGGGTTCGTTACGACCTGCTCGCCCGAGGTATCCCGGCGCTAAGTCCCGCCGCGGGTTCGACGCCGATGCCGGCCACGGGCGGCCCGGGCTCAGTGACGAACTACGATCTGGAAAGCCAAGGCCGACCGGCGGGGATCGGCTGGCCGACCGAAGGGCATCGTTCGCCGCTGACGAAAGACCGCTGGCTACACAGTGACTTCAAGAACGTCGCCCTGCCCTTCGACTATCCGCTTTTCCTTACCATGATCAACCGAGGCGGACTACGATGAGGCTTGGTCTCCTCTGCTCCGGACTCCTCGTGGCCACCTCCATGGCCCGGGAATCGAAAATCATGATCCTCGATGAGGACGGTCACGGGCTGGCCGGAGCGCAGGTCGAAGCCGTCCTGATGCCGCCGGATGACCCTCGTCTTGCCAGCGTCGTGGCTTTCGCGGGATCAAGCGACGCCGCCGGCTGCTTCCGTTTCACCACGGATGACCACCTCATCCTCACGCGCGTGCGGGCCAAGCGGCCGGGACACCACAGTGCGGACATGGATCATCGTCACGGGCTCGGCCGACCGTCGGCATCGGGCGAACGGACGCTGACCCTGCCGCACGTGACGGAACTGGTACCGCTCAACTACCGCGAAGTCAGCCTGTCTGGCCTGCCGACGGGCAAGCGGATCGGATTCGACGCCGAAGTCGCCGACGCCATCGCCCCTTGGGGAAAGGGTAAGGTCGCTGATTTTGATTTTCAGATCGAGAGCGAACAGGTCGGCTGGACGGAATCAGCGGAAGCCTTGGCGATTCTCCGCCGGACCGGCGAGGGAGCGCGCCTGGATGATCGGGAGTGGGCCGAGGCGTATGGACGCTTTCGCGGAAGGCTTCACCTGTCGTTCTCGCACCCGGGAGACGGCCTGAGAGAGACGCCATCTTTCTGGCCCTACTGCCTGCTCAAGATGCCGGCTCTGGCGCCCCAGGAAGGATACGCCGGAGAGAAGACCATTCTTTTTGACACCTTGCCTATCGCCGAATCGGCGCACGATTTTACCGGCACCTATCTTCGGCTTCGCACGCAGCTCGCCGCGGACGGACGAATCATCTCCGCCCACTACGCCAAGATTCACGGGCGGCTCCAAATCGGTCACGGGCGGGTGACGTTCCGGTTTTATTATAATCCGCGGACCGACGATCGGCGGCTGGCCCTGGCGCCGGGGCGTAATCTGCTCCGCCCCTCCGGCCCGGGCGAACCCGCCCACGTGTTCGAAACCCAGCAGCCTTGAGAGGGGTTAAACCATTGCCCCGTTACTCGTTCTGACCAATCTTACTCCCAACCCGATGATCGCCCTACCCCGCCTCGCCCTGATCGCCGCCGCCTGCTCGTCCGTCGCCGCCTTCGCCGCCCCGGTGGACATCCATCCGATCGCCCAGTCCGGCGACACCAATCCCCGAGCCGTCTCCGGCGATGGGTTGACCATCGTCGGCACCGATACCAGCACCGGCGTCCTCCGGGCCTTCCAAATCGTCGGCGGCACCCATAGCCTGCTCGACCTCGATGTGAACGGAAGCTTCTCGGTAGGCGCCGCGGTTTCGGCGGACGGCCTGATCATCGTCGGACACACCGACATCTTCGGACTGATCTATGCCGCCATCTGGAATAACGGCGCGCTGACGACCCTCCCTCTCGGTATCTACGATGAAATGCGCGCGACCGGGGTCTCCGCGGACGGCCTGACCGTGGTGGGCTACTCCGTGGATAATCTCGCCCGCACCGACGCGTTCTACCGTATCTCGACCAATAACGCTGTCTCCTTGGCCGCAGAGTTCGGCTCCCTCCACTCGCAAGCCACCGGGGTCTCGGGCAATGGCTCCCTCATCGTCGGCACGCTCTCCGATGACTTCTTCGGCACGCCGTTCGTGCGCCGAGGCTTCATCCATACGGTCGGCGGCAGTCACACGGTGATCAACCCCTCCGCCACCGGCCCGGCGGCCTTCAGCTCGCGCACCT
>JBIKIO010000028.1:0-14273 GCA_044361555.1 Opitutales bacterium | reverse complement strand
GCCTGGGTCGGCACGCACCAGCCCAAACCCGAACCGACCTTCGTCCACAAGGGCGGCGACCCCACCAAGCCGGCCGGCCAGGTCGTTCCGTCCAGCCTCGCGGTACTCGACCTCGTCACGAAGCCCTACGCACTCAAGGCTGACGCCGGCGAAGGCGAACGTCGTATCGCGCTGGCTGACTGGATCACCAAGGACAACCCCATCACCGCCCGCGTACTCGCGAATCGCCTCTGGCATTATCACTTCGGCACGGGCCTCGTCGACACCCCGAGCGACTTCGGCTTCATGGGCAGCAAGCCCACCCACCCTGAGCTGCTCGACTTCCTTGCCCAACGTCTCGTCGCCAGCGGCTGGAAACTGAAGACCTTGCACCGCGAGATCATCCTTTCGCAGACCTATCTCCAGTCCGCGGACTTAAATCTGACCGCCGCGCGGGCCGACAAGGATGCGCGCCTGCTCTGGCGCTTCCCACCGCGCCGTCTCAGCGCCGAAGAGATTCGCGACACCCTGCTCGCGACCGCCGGGCAGTTGAAGCTCGAACCCATGGGTGGGCCCGGCTTCCGTCTCTATCGTTACCTCGTCAACAACGTCTCGACCTATATCCCACTGGATACGCAAGGACCTGAGACCTACCGCCGAGCCGTCTATCACCAGAACGCCCGCGCCAGCGTGGTCGACGTCCTCAACGACTTCGACCTGCCTGACATTGCGTTCTCCGCCCCCAGACGCGCCAACACGACCTCACCCCTGCAGTCCCTTACCCTGTTCAATCACAGCTTCACCTTGGATATGGCCAAGGCCCTCGCCACCCGCCTCGATGGGCCTGACCCCATCGCCAAGGCCTACTCGTTCGCCCTACAGCGCCAGCCCACCGCTACCGAACGGTCCGGCGCCGAAAAGCTCATCGCCCAGCACGGCAAAGCGGCCTTCTGCCGCGCCCTGCTCAACACCAACGAACTCATCTTTATCGAGTAGTGGGTGGGGGGCTTGACTGTGCTTAACGGCGTAACATTAATATCCGTGCGTCCGCCCCGCACGCACCCATTCCCCGACACCGCAGTCATATGCCGTACCTAGGTTATTTCCCCCGCGCCCTCGTCGCCCTAAGCCTCGGCCTGATCGGCACCGCCGACGCGGCGGAGCCTTACGAGGTCTTCATCCAGAAGCACTGCGCCCGTTGCCACGGACCGGACAAGGAGAAAGGCGACGTGCGCTTCGATAAGCTCTCACGCGATTTCAAACTGGGCGCCGATACCCATCACTGGGCGGAAGCCATGGAGCAGGTGAACTCCGGGGAGATGCCTCCCAAGAAGGACAAGGAACCTAAGCCGACCCAAGCGGAGATCGCCGCCTTCGTATCGGACCTCGACGCCCGCCTCAAGGAAGGCCGGGCCTCACGTCTGGCGACGCGGCCGCCGGTGACCCATTACCGCCTGAGCCGACAGGAATATCAGAACACCGTCTATGACCTGCTCGGCGTGCGCTATAATCCGGCCATCCCAGGCGGCCTCAACGAAGACACCCTCTGGCACGGCTTCGAACGCATCGGTTCCTCCCTCTCCCTTTCGCCTTCGCACGTCGACCGCTACTACCGCGCCGCCGATACCGTGCTCGACCGCGCCTTCCCGACCAAGTCCGGCGACACGCGCAAGGTCCGCATGACGGCCGGCGAGATGCACTACGGCGACCTGAAAACCGCGCAGGCGGCGCTGGACCGGTTCAGCATCAAGCGCCCGCTTCGTCAGCTGCTCTTCCCGGGACGCGTCGAGATCGCCCTCTCGCCCCAATGGTTCGGCAAGGTCGGGCCCGAGCAAAGCGGACTCTATCGCCTTCGCCTCAAGGCCAGCGGCATCCGTCCGCCCGGCGGCCAGCCAGCCCATCTGAGCATCGGCAAATCCACCGGTGAAGAGACCGTGGCCAGCCTCGTCGAGTTCGACATCAACGCGCCGGAAGACAGCCCCAAGGTCTACGAATTCGACGTCTACCTGGACATGCCGGCGACGCTGCACTTCAGCGTCGTGGCCACCGACGTCGTCGACCGCCGCGCCGGCGCCGCCTTCCGTAACGTGCTCGGCAGCCGGACCTATCTCTTCACGCACAGCAGCGAAAAGCAGCTCTTGAACGCGAACGCCCCGCAGATGTTCGACGACAAGGGCAACGGCATCTTCTCCACGGTACTCGTCGACTGGATCGAGTGGGAAGGCCCGCTCGTGACCAAGGACGAGTCCGCCCGTCGCGACGGCGTCCTGCCGCCGGATGGCGCCGCGCCCGAGGTCGTCGCCGAACACCTTCGCAAATTCGCCGAACGCTCCTGGCGCCGACCGGTGCGGGGCGAAGAGATCGCGGAATACCTCAAGGCCTACGATTCCGAACGCGCCGCCGGCGAAAAGACCGCCGAGGCCTACCGTGTCGCCCTCCAAGGCGTGCTGACCTCGCGCAACTTCATCTACCTCGTCGAGGGTGAACCGAAGACCCGCGAACGCCTCACGGATGGCGAGCTCGCCTCGCGTCTGTCTTACTTCCTCTGGAGCTCGATGCCGGACGACGCCCTTTTCGAAGCCGCCAAGAGTGGCGCGCTCAAGGGCGATGCTCTCACGAAGCAGGTCGACCGCCTCCTGAAGGACCCGAAGGCCGGCCGCTTCGTCGAAGACTTCTCGCGTCAGTGGCTCCAGCTGCACCGCGTGGGCATGTTCCCGCCGGACAAGAAACTCTACCCCAATTACG
Source organism: Opitutales bacterium (assembly GCA_044361555.1). GTDB lineage: Bacteria > Verrucomicrobiota > Verrucomicrobiia > Opitutales > UBA953 > UBA953. Next base: position 11,549 of record JBIKIO010000028.1, on the reverse strand, counting down.
ACTCCTGGCTCGAGACGAGCATGCGCGGCGAAGCCGTCGAATACTTCCGTGAGATGTTCGGGCGGAACCTGAACGTAGACGCCTTCATCGATGCCGACTGGACCATGGCCAACAGCCGCCTCTGCGACTTCTACGGCCTGCCCGAGCCGAAGACGGAAGGCTTCCAGCGCGTCTCGCTCAAGCCCGCGGACCATCGCGGTGGACTGCTCACGATGGGTGCGATCCTCGGGCTGAGCTCCGACGGGACGCGCCACCGCCCGATCCACCGCGGCGTCTGGCTGAGCGAGACGATCTTTGGTAAGACGCCCCCTCCCCCGCCCGCCAACGTGCCGGCGATCGAACCCCCTACCGCCCAAAGCCCCAAGGCATCCTTGCGGGATAAGCTGACCGCGCATTCCACGAACCCGAACTGCGCCGCCTGCCACGCCAAGATCGACCCGCTCGGTTTTGCCTGGGACAACTACGACGCCATCGGCCAGTGGCGCACGAAGGAGAAGGTCCCGGCCGGAGTCGGCGCCGACCCCGAGATCAAGCCCGCCGGCGAACTGCCTGACGGACGCGCCTTCAAGGATTCGACCGCGTTCAAGCAGCTGCTCATCGCCGACCGCGACGTCGTCGCCCGCGCCTTCATCGAACACCTCAGCACCTACGCCCTCCGCCGCGTGCTTACGTTCGACGACAAGCAGGATATCGATGCCATCGTTGCCGAGGCGAAGAAGCACGACTACCGCCTCAAGGACATCGTCCGCGCCGTCGCGACGTCCGAACTCCTTCGTAAACGCTAAACTAAGAACGAAGAACCAAGAACTTCCTTAAACTAAGAACCTTTATGGCCAACTACCTCTCCCAATCCTGGCTCATCGACCGCCGTCACGCCCTGCGCGCGATGGGTGCGCTCATCTCCCTTCCCATGCTGGAGTGCATGCTCCCGCTCCGCGCCTCGGAGAAGATGGCCGCCACGCCCAAGCGCAGTGCCTTCATCTACCTCGCCAACGGTGTTCACTCCCTGAACTACCAGATCACCAAGGACGGGCCGGACTACCAGTTCTCCCGCTCCCTCAAACCGCTCGAGAAGCACCGCCAGTCCATCACCCCGATCAGCGGCTTGCACCACCCTGGCAGCCTCGGCCATCACCATAACTGCATCAGCAACTGGCTGACCGGCGGAAAGCTCGGCCCTACGGACCGCAACACGATCTCCGTCGACCAGAAGATGGCGGAGCTCACCGCGCTCCATACCCGCATCAGCTCGATGGAGATCGCCCTGACCGATGACTCCCTCGCTTGGACCGCGGACGGCGTACGCCTGCCGGCCATAAGACGATGCAGTGAGATCTTCGCTTCACTCTTCGAAGAACCCAAGGGCGGCAAGGCCGCCCAGCGTCGCCAACTCCGCCGCAAGGGCAGCGTCCTCGACGCAAACCTCGAGGAGGTCCGCCAGCTGGAGCGGAAGATGGGCACCGAGGACAAGGGCCGCATGGACCAGTACCTCACCTCGGTCCGCGAAGCCGAGATCCGCACCCGCCGCGCCGACGTCTGGCTCGACACCCCGCTGCCGAAGATCTCCGAAGAAGACCGCCGGCGCACCAACCGCGACATCGCGGCCACCAAGGCCGGCGACTACTTCCGCACGGTCTACGACCTGATGGTCCTCGCCTTCCAGACCGACACCACCCGCGTGGCCACCTTCAGCCTCGGCGGCGAATCGAACGCGTTCGCGATCCCGGAGATCGGCATCACCGAATCCCGCCACCAGCTGAGCCACCACGGAGGCGACCCCGGCTACATGGAGAAGCTCACGAACTACGACACGTTCGCCATCGAGCAGTTCAGCTACTTCCTGACCCGCCTCGCCGAGACGAAGGACTTCGGCGGCAAGCCCCTGCTCGACTCGACGATGTCGCTCTTCGGCAGCGGGATGTCCTACGGCCATAGCCACGGCAACGCCAACCTGCCCCTCGTGCTCGCCGGCGGCTCCGGCCTCGGCCTGCGTCACGGCACGCATCTCGACTTCAACCGTAAGGCGACGACCTTCAAGGGCTACACCTTCGGCGAGGACGGCGCCCTCACCACGTCGCACTACCAGGTCTGCAGCCGCCCGGTGAACACCGACGCCCACATGAGCAACCTTCTCCTCCTGATGGCCCAGCGTATGGGCGTGGAGATCGATCGCTTCGCCGACAGCAACAAGGTCGTGATGCTATGAACAGGGTGAAAAACAAGTTCCTGGTTCTTTGTTCCTTGTTGATGACCGTTTCCGCTTTTGCGGCGAACGAAGCACCAGGAACCAAGAACAAGGAACAAGCAGAAGTTTACCGCCCTGAAGCCGGCAAATTCCCGGAACTCTCGAAAGCCCACACCTACCGAGGCGAATTGGTCTTCGTCGACCACGTCAATCGTCGCGGCAGCCTCCGCGTCCTGGGCGTGGGGGTCTTCCGTCGCAACGACCCGCACCCGTTCGCATTGCTCCCTTACGGCATGGTCCGCTACCACGGTGCCCCGGCCGACCTTCGCGACATCCCGCTCGGCACGATCCTGCACGTCACGGCCTACCTGCCGCCCGACCCGAAGCTTTCCTCCGTACCCGTCCTGCCAGTCGACAGCAAAGACCGTGATGCCAACCACTACCGCGGTATCGGCGTATTCCCGGCGGAGAACCATGTCCTATTGCTCGAAGACGAACCCAGCTACTGCCTGCGCCTGGGCCTGACTTGGAAACTCAAAGGCCTCGACCTCGAAAAGCCGGCCGCACCCATCCTGGCCACGCTCGAGCCCAAGCAGGGCGGCGACGCCAAGGTCCCCGAACAGAAACTGACCTTCGATAACGCCACCCGCATCTGGCGTGGCCGCGAAGCCCTCTCCGTCGCCGACCTGATCGCGGAAGGCAAGAAGTCGCTCGACGGACAATCCGTCCGGCTCGGCCTCACCTGGAAACCCTGTCCGGATGGCATCTTCCTCCGTCTGCATATCGCCGACATCTGGCTAGATGATGCCGCCTTGCAGCGGGCCGCCCAGAACCAGACCGAGACCCACAAGGCCTTCATCCGCAGTCGCTGGATGCCCGCCCACGTGGACAACGTGGAGTATGGTAAGTTCGGTCGCGCCAAGGTCACCGTAACCCTGTTCGGCGGCATGGATCCGGCGCTCTATGCCGATTTCCAGAAAGAGGGCGTGGCCCTGATCAACGCAGCCGAGAATACTTTAAAGCATACCGGCGGCCACTACGGCCCGGCTCACATGGCGTCCAAAGGACCTATTATGAACGTAAGCAAGCTCCCCGGCTCTGCGCCGATGGGCAGCAGCGGCATCCAGGTCACGATGGAGACCGACCTCATCATCGAAGGCATCCGCCCTGGCAAGGTCGTCCGTATCCGTGCCGCAGTCTGGCCAGCCGTCGATCTTCCGCGCGAAGAATACCTCGGCGACGGCGAGTTCCGCGTCGAAGACCGCTTCCCCTCCCCGGCCATCTTCCCGAAGTACTAGTCACACATGTTCTTTGTTCTTAGTTCTTCGTTAGTCGTTCATGGCATATCGTTCTTTGTTCCTGGTTCTTAGTTCCTCGCTGTTGGTTCTGGGTGCCTTTGCCGCCAACGAAGCACCTGGAACAAAGACCCAAGAACTTGCGGCGGTTGTTTTCCGTCCTGAGGCCGGCAAGTTTCCGCCGATCGAGAAAGCCCATACTTACCGGGGAGAACTCGCGTTCGTCGACCATGCCAACCGTCGGGGCGCCATCCGTGTCCAAGGCCCTGGCATCTTTCGCAGCACTGAACCACATCCTTTCGCGATGCTCCCCTATGGCATGGTCCGCTATCATGGTGCCCCGGCGGACCTGCGGGACATCCCTCTCGGGACGATGCTGCATGTCACCGCCTTCCTGCCGCCGGACCCGAAACTATCGGCCGTTCCGGTGCTCCCCGTGGACAACAAGGAACGCGACGCCAACCATCGCCGCGGCGTGGGCGTGTTTCCTGGCGAAAACCACGTCCTGCTGCTGGAAGACGAGCCCAGCTTCCGCCTGCGCACAGGCTCGTCCTGGACGCTAAAGGAAATCGAGCTACAGGCGAACCTCGGCATCGTCATCGCCCGCCTCGACGCCAAGGGGTCCGAACAGAAATTGACGGTCGATCATGCCACCCGGATCTGGAGCGGCCACGAGCGATTGAGCGTCGCCGACCTGATCGCCGAGGGGACGTGGAGCGCTGGAGCCAAAAAGGTCTTGAACGATCAGAAGGTCCAACTGGGGCTGTCCTGGAAACCTTGCCCGGATGGGATCTTCTTCCGACAGCACATCGCCGACATCTGGCTCGATGAAGTTGCGCTGCGGCGCGCAGGTCTGCGGCAGGCCGAGACGCACAAGGCTTTCATGCGGAGCCGATGGCTGCCCGGCTGGGTAGACGCCGTGGAATATGGCAAGTTCGGACGGGCCACGGTCACGGTGACCTTGTTCGGCGGCAAGGACCCGTCGCTCTACGATGATTTCCGCGCTGGCGGTCAGGTCTTCGTGAATGGGGCCGAAAACACCCTGAAGCATACCGAAGCGGGATCGGCTGGTCCTTCGCAGATGGCGGCGCGCGGACCCATCGTGGAAGTAAGCAAGATTCCCGGGGAAGCCCCGATCGGCAGCAGCGGCATCCAAGTCCGCTTCGAGACCGACCTTGTCACCGAAGGCATCCGCCCGACACGAATCGTCCGCATGCGACCCGCCAGCTGGACCGACGTACATCTACCCCGCGAGGAATACATCGACGGGAACGCCGGTATCACCGAAGAGCGCTTTCCCACCCCGGCCATCTTTCCTAAATACTGATGGCTGAAGGTTCTTGGTTCTTTGTTCGTCGTTCCTCGTTAACCACCCAGGAACGCTCAGCCAACAACCAGGAACTATGAACTAGGAACGAAGAATTTAGACCAATGAACCCAATCCCCACCCTCCTTGCCGCCTTCTACGTGGTACTTGCTACCGCTTCCGCCTCCGCGCTCGACCCGCACGTCGAGGCCGTCACCCGCATCGTTACCGGCGCGAAAGGCAAAGTCGAGCTTACCGCCGACGGCCAGGGCGTGAAGCTCATCGATCTCAACGTGCCCGGCGCCGGCCCGCACGACCATAGCAAGGACGATCCCTATGACGCCGCCTTCTTCGCACATGTCGGCCACCTCACGACGCTCGAGTCGCTCAACATCATCTCCACCAAGTTCAACGACGAGTGGATGGCACCCATCGGCAAGCTCACGAACCTCAAGACCCTGCGGTTCACCAACAATGGCAAACTCACCGACGCCGGCATGGCCCAGCTCGCCGGCCTCAAGAACCTCGAGTCCTTCTCCTTCGTCGGCACCCAGATGACCGGCAAAGCCTACGCACAGTTCGAAGGGTTCACCAAGCTGACCCGAGTCAGCCACCGTGGCAGTTCCATCGACGACGAGGGTCTCCGCCAGCTCTGCGACCACCTACCGAACCTCGAAAGCCTGAGCCTCGCCCATGCCAAGTTCACCGACGCTAGTGCGCCCCACCTGGCGAAGCTCACGAAACTGAAAGGCCTCGAAGTCGGCGCCGCCAAGGCGACGCCGCAGGCCCTTAAGGCTATCGCCAAACTGCCGCTCGAGTATCTGCAACTCGGCGAAGGCTTCGACTCCAGCGCCTGCTTCCCGCTCATCAAAGATATCGTCACGCTGCGCCGCCTGACACTCACCAACGCGCAAGCCCTCACGGACGCCGATCTGCAGGCCCTTGCGGGCCTCACCCAGCTCACCCATCTGGAAATCGGCAAGATGCCCCTGCCTGATGAACGCATCGCTACCCTCAAGCCCTTCGCCTTCTTGAAGTCCATGCGCCTAGTCCCGGCCAAGACCCCTTTTTCTCCGGACCAACAGGCTAAGATCCAGGCCCTGCTCCCGACCACCAAGATTGATTTCAAATAAACCACCCCACGCCCCATGCTCCGCCTTACTTGCCGACTCATCCTCGCCCTGATTGCCTTCCCGCTCTTCGCGGCCGAGACCTTCCTGGTCGACGGGCGAAAGGCCGTGATCCACGCCGCGGCCAAGCCGGCGGAAGGAAAGCCTTGGCTCTGGTATGCACCCGCGCTCAATGGCGGCGTCTCCATCGTCCAGCATAAGCTCTACGCCGACGCGTGCCAGCAGGCCGGCATCGCCATCGCGGGCTATGACCTCGGCGAAGTCCGTGGCGCACCCAAGAGCGCGGCGCAGTTCACGAAGTTCTACGACGAGATGGTGAAGCGCGGCTACTCGCCGAAGCCCATCCTGCTCGGCCAGAGCCGCGGCGGCATGATGACCCTCACCTGGGCGTTCCGTAATCCCGAGAAGGTGAAGGCCTGGATCGGCATCTACCCGGTCTGCAACCTCGCCAGCTGGTCGCTGAAGAACTCGAAGGCCCAGACCCTCGCCGACTTTGGCCTGACCGAGGCCGAGCTCACCGCCCGGCTCAAGGAGTTCAACCCGCCCGATAATCTCGCCGGCCTCGCCGCCGCCAAGGTCCCGATGTTCGCCGTCCATGGCGACAACGACGTGGTCGTCCCGCACCTAGACAACACCCTCCTCCTTAAGGCCCGTTACGAAGCCCTCGGCGGCAAGTTCACGGTCAAGATCGTCCCCGGCGAAGGCCACAAGGTCGGCCCCTCGTTCTTCGCCTGCCCGGAGCTGGTCACCTTCCTGCTAAACGACTGTAAATAAGCGTCTGGACGGAGGGAAAAGGTGGAACTCCGGAGGGTGCGGGCTTACGGATGAGGTACCCCATGTTCCGCCGCCTTACCCTTGGGCTGGCCCTGCTCCTGCAGGGACTGGCATTCGCCGAAACCCGTGACCTCATTTTGGTCGCCGGGCAGTCTAACGCCGTCGGCTTCGACGCCTATGCGGAAGAGCTCCCGGCTGACCCGAAGGACGCCGCGACGATGTTCTGGTGGCGCGTGGGCGATCCGCCCCCCGACCAATTCGATGGCACGAGCGCCCGCCAGTGGTCGACCCTGCAATTCCAGCCGCGCACGCCGGCGATGCCTGCCGTCGACGGCAAGAAGGTCGCGCGCCAATACGGCAACTTCAACCTGAAGTCCAAGGGTGGCTTCGGACCTGAGATCGGGATGGTCCGCACGCTCGCGACGAAGGAGAGCCGCCCGCTCGCGGTCATCAAGACGGCCTTCAGCGGCACGTCCGTCGCCGGCGACTGGAACGTCGGACTACCCGACAAGGCCGACCCGTGCTACCGCGCGATGATCGACGAAGCCAAAGCCGCGATTGCTTCCGCTCAAGCGAAAGACATTACGCTACGACCCCGCGCCTTTGTCTGGGTACAGGGCGAGAGCGATGCCAACGCCAAGGACGCTCCGACCTACGTGGCCAATCTCTCGGCGATGCTCCAGCGCCTGCGCACCGACCTCAAAGCCCCCGACATGATCCTGCTCCTCGGCGTGAACACCCGCTTCGGCAACGGCAAGAACGCCTTCATGCCGAAGGTCATCGCCGCCCAGCAGGAAGTCGCCGCCACCCTGCCCCGCGCCCGCTACGTCGACACCGCCGGCGCGGAGACGTTGCCACCTTCGCACACCCACTTCACCGCCGTCGGCACCCTAGAGATTGGCCGACGTTACGCCGAAGCCCTCCTCGCCGCCGAAGCCGCCCTCCCCCTTACCAAGTAGACCATGCGCCCCGCTTCCCTCAGCCTCCTGCTCGTCGCCACCGGCCTCATGGCCGCCGACGCGAAACTGGATTTCAACCGGGACATCCGCCCGATCCTTTCCGATAACTGCTTCGCCTGCCACGGCTTCGACGCCAAGAAGCGCAAGGGCAAGCTGCGCCTCGACACAGCCGAGGGCGCCACGGCCCTCAAGGACGGCATCCAGGCGGTGAAGCCGGGCGACCCCGAGGCCAGCGAGCTCATCAAGCGCATCCTGAGCAAAGACCCGGAAGAGGTCATGCCGCCGCCGGATTCACACAAGCAGATCACGCCCGCGCAGGTCGATATCCTCCGTCGCTGGATCGCCCAAGGCGCTGCCTACCGCAAGCACTGGAGCTTCGAGCCCCCGGTGCGTCCGCCGGTTCCCGCCGCCGCCGGCACCTCGCCGATCGACGCGTTCCTGCACGCTGAACTTTCCGTCCAAGGCCTGCAGCCCGCCCCCGAAGCCGACAAGGCCCGCCTCCTGCGCCGCGTGACGCTCGACCTCACCGGCCTCCCGCCGACGCCTGCCGAGGTCGACGCCTTCCTCGCCGACAACTCCCCGCAGGCCTACGACAAGGTCATCGAACGTCTCCTAGCCTCCTCTCGCTACGGCGAACACATGGCCCGCGGCTGGCTCGACGCCGCCCGCTACGCCGACACCCACGGCCTGCACCTCGACAACGAGCGCAGCATGTGGCCCTACCGGGATTGGGTCGTGAAAGCCTTCAACGACAACCTACCCTTCGACCAGTTCACCACCTGGCAGCTCGCCGGCGACCTCCAGCCGAACGCAACCCGCGAACAGCGCATCGCCAGCGGCTTCAATCGCTGCAACGTGACCACCAGCGAAGGCGGCTCCATCAACGACGAGTTGCTCTTCCGCTATGCGGTCGACCGCACCGACACCACCATGGGTGTCTGGATGGGCCTCACCGCGGGCTGCGCGGTCTGTCATGACCATAAGTTCGACCCAGTCACGACCAAGGAGTTCTACTCGCTCTACTCGTTCTTCTACAGCGCCGCCGACCCGGCCATGGACGGCAACATCCTGCTGACCCCGCCGGTACTGCAGCTGGCGACCCCCGAACAGGAAAAGACGCTCAAGGACTTCGACACCAAGATCGCTGGGCACCAGAAAGCCGTCCGCGACGCCATCGCCTCGCTTAAATACATCGACCCGGCGACACTCACGCCACCTCCGCCCGTCCGCACCGGCGAGACAGTCTGGTTCGAGGACGCTTTCCCCGAGAAGGCCAAGGTCGAGCACTCTGGCAACCCCACGACCTTCGTCGAAGCCGGCAAAGGCCCGGTGCACAGCGGCAAGCGCTCCCTCAAGCGCACCGCCAAGGGTGTCGCCCAGGACTTCTTCGCCAATGGTGCCGCGTTCGTGATCCCGCCCAACGGCGTCATCTCCGTCTGGACCTACCTCGAGCCCAAGGACCTCCCCAAGGCCATCATGCTCCAATTCCACGTCGGCGGCTGGAACCACCGCGCATTCTGGGGTGAGGAAGGCGCCATCCCCTTCGGCAAGGTGCGCACACCTGAGAAAGTGAACATGGGCAAACTGCCCGAACCCGGCAAGTGGACCCAGCTGAAGGTCGATATCGCCAAGCTCGGCCTTAAGCCAGGCATGAAGGTCGACGGCTTCGCCTTCACGCAGTTCGACGGCACGGTCTACTGGGACCGACTCGCGATCAGCCACCGCGTCGAAGAAGCCAAGGACCTCCAGTGGTCTTTCAAATTCTGGTCCGAAAAGAACCAAGGCTCCCGCGTCGCCGAACTTCCGGGCGACCTGCAGACTCTCGTCCGCGGCAAGAAAGCGGCACTATGGACCGACGCCGAGCGCAAGCGTCTGCTCGACTGGTGGCTGGAGAATGAATTCCAAGGCGGCCGGGAACAGCTCGACGGCCTGCGCGCCGCGAAGCTCGCCGAGGAATCGCGCAAGAAAGCCCTGAACGACATGATCCCCGCGACGCTCATCATGGCCGAGCTCCCGCAGCCCCGTCAGGCCAAAGTGATGATCCGCGGTCAATACGACAAGCCAGGCGAAGCGGTCTCCCGCGGCGTACCCGCGGCCTTCCATCCCCTGCCGCAGAAAGAGACCTACGACCGCCGTGACCTCGCGGCCTGGCTGCTTTCACCGGCCAATCCGCTGACCGCCCGCGTGACGGTCAACCGTTACTGGCAACAGTTCTTCGGCTACGGTCTGGTCAAGACGAGCGGCGACTTCGGCTCGCAGGGCGATTCGCCCAGCCACCCGGAACTCCTCGACTGGCTCGCGGTGGAATTCCGCGAGACCGGCTGGGATATGAAGCGCCTCGTGCGCCTGCTCGTCAGCAGCGCCGCCTATCGTCGCTCCGCCGCGGCCTCGCCGGAACTCCTGACCAAGGATCCGGAGAATCGCCTCCTCGCCCGCGGTCCGCGCCATCGCCTCGACGCCGAGGTCATCCGGGACCAAGCCCTGTTCGTCTCCGGCCTGCTCAGCCCGCGCATGGGCGGCAAGGGCGTGCGCCCCTACCAGCCTGACGGCGTCTGGGAACCGGTCGGCTTCACCGGCAGCAACACCGCCCGCTACACGCGCGACACCGGCGAAGCGCTCTACCGCCGCTCGCTCTACACCTTCCTGAAGCGCACCGCGCCGCCACCCTCGATGGTCACCTTCGATGCGCCCGCCCGTGAGGCGAGCTGCGTCCGCCGTGAACTCAGCAACACGCCACTGCAGGCTCTCGCGCTGCTTAATGACGTCCAACACGTCGAAGCCGCCCGGGCCTTCGCCCAACGCATCCTCAAGGAAGGTGGCGCCACTGATGAGACGAAGGCCTCGTTCGCGTGGTTGACGGCCGTCGGCCGGCGTCCCGCCGCGAGCGAGACTCAGGTCACGCTCGACGCGCTTCGCGCCCACCGCACCCGTTTCACCGCGCAGCCGGCCGACGCGACCAAGCTGATCACCTTCGGCGAATCGAAGCCTGACGCTACCCTGCCCGCACCCGAAGTCGCGGCGTGGACCCTCACCGCCAGCCTCCTCCTCAACCTCGACGAGACCCTTAACCGATGAATGACCCGATCCAAGACCACCTGCGCCTCCTGAACCGTCGCAGCTTCCTGAGCACCGCCGGACTCGGCGTCGGCGGCGTCGCCCTCGCCGGCCTGCTCTCCCGCGAGGCCCAAGCCGCGAACACCGTCCACAAGCCGCTCGCCGGCTACCCGCACTTCGCGCCCAAGGCCAAGCGCATCATCTACCTGCACATGAACGGCGCCCCATCCCAGCTCGACCTCTGGGACCACAAGCCACAGCTGGAGGCCCACTTCGACAAGGACCTGCCGGAGAGCATCCGCAACGGCCAGCGTATCACCACCATGACCTCCGGTCAGGCCCGCTTCCCGGTCGCTCCGAGCCAGTTCAAGTTCGCCCAGCACGGCAAGTCCGGCCGATGGATCAGTGAGCTTCTCCCGCACACCGCCAAGGTCGTCGACCTGCTCGCGGTGATGAAGTCCGTGAGCACGACCGCGATCAATCATGACCCTGCCTGTACGTTCGCGATGACGGGCAATGAGATTCCCGGCAAGCCGAGCATCGGCTCCTGGATCAGCTACGGCCTCGGCAGCGAGAGCGACGACCTTCCGTCGTTCGTGGTGCTCACGCCTAAGAGCGTCGGCGGCCAGGCGCTATTCACGCGCATGTGGAGCAGCGGATTCCTACCCACGCGCCACACGGGCGTCGCGCTCCGTTCCGGCGGAGATCCGGTGCTCTATGTCCAGAACCCGCCCGGCGTGCAGCCCGGCGACCGCCGCATCACGCTCGACGCCCTCGCCCAGCTCAACGCCGCCGGCCACCGCGAACTCGGCGACCCCGAGACGCTCACCCGCACGGCTCAATATG
>JBIKIO010000129.1:0-4441 GCA_044361555.1 Opitutales bacterium | reverse complement strand
CGCAGCCGCCCCGAGGCCTGTCGCGCGAGGCGCAGTCGCTCTGGTTCATCAAGAAGGGCGAGTGGGACAAAGCGCACGACATCGCCCAGGACATCGAGACCCCGATGGGCTCTTGGCTCCACGCCTTGCTCCATCTCATCGAAGGCGACCTAGGCAACGCCCGCTATTGGTTCGTTGAAGCCGGCCGCCCCGTGAAGAAGCCATCCCAGATCGACGAAGTCTGGGACGAAATCGCGGAAGAGGTCCTGAAGTGAGGGGTTGAGTTTGACGCATCGGGCCTTCCCCCCTCGATAGCGTCATGTCCGCCCAGCCACGCCGTGCCCTGACCGGCGTGCCCGCGCACGCCTGGGCGGCCTGCGCCTGTTCGGAGGGCGCCGACCGTGGCGTGATCGTCTTCCTCGCCTCGAACCTCGGCGCAGCCGAGACCTTCGCCGAAGAGACGGCCCAGCTCCTGACGCTCCTCAACGCCGCCCAACCGGTCGCCCGGACGCTGACCGAAGCCGATGCCGCCGTGCCAGCCTTCGAGGCCGACTGCGATCTCCTCGGCGTCCTCTCGCTGCTCCGCCATGGCGGACATGACGCGCAGCGGCCGCTGCTCATCGCCTGCACGCCGGGTTCGCTCACGCGCCGCTCGCCGGCCCCCGAAGCCACCGCCAAGGCTGAGATCGTGGTCCGCAAGGGCGAGAAGCTCGCCCTGCGCGACTTCGCCCAGCGCCTCGCCGAAGATTTCGGCTACGCCCATGAAGCGCTGTGCGAACAGCCGGGAGAATACGCGCTCCGCGGCGGCATCCTCGACGTCTATCCCCTGAATGCGCAGATGCCCGTACGCATCGACCTCTTCGGCGACACCGTCGAGTCGCTCCGTCCGTTCGACCCGGCGACGCAACGCAGCGAAGGCGAGATCGACGGACTGGTCATCTGCGCGCCGCGGGATGATTCCGATTCCGCCCCCGAGGCGCCGTTCTTCCGGCACCTACCCGCTGACGCGCTCATCATCTCGGTGGACCGATGCCAGGAGGACGTCCTCTGCGCCGAGCTGACTTCGGCCAAGGTCGATGAACTCGTCCTCGAGGAGACCGATGACGCTCCGCCCGGCTACTCCGCGCACGCCCTCGAGTCCACTCCCGCCGAGTCCCTGCTCATCGGCTCCGCCACCGACAGCTCCGAGACGCGCCCTACCTTGTTGCGGGCCGCCGCCTCGCTGGCGAAAGACGGCCGACCTTGCCTACTTGCGGGCGACACCGACGGCTCCGTCGACCGCCTCAACGCCGACGTCGCCGGCGCCAAGATCCGCGGCTTCGCGCCACGCGTCATCCACGGCCGCTTCGGCGGCGGCATCCTCATCGCCCCGGACAAGCTGCCCGGCCTGCTCAAGGACGGCCTGCTTCTGCTGACCGAACGCGAGCTCTTCGGACGCCGCAAGCGGCCGCTCGCCGTCCTGCCCCGCCGGCGTACCGCCATCCGCGCCGCCGTCGGGCGCGCGCTCGATTTCGGCGAACTCGCCGAGGGGGACGCCCTCGTGCACGCGACGCAAGGCGTCTGTCTTTTCCGCGGGATCAAGGCGCATGAGCATGACGGCCGCACCGAGGATTTCATCGGCCTGGAGTTCGCCCTGAAATCGATGCTCCACCTCCCCGTGCGGGAGTCGCATCTCCTCACGCGTTATATCGGCATCGGCCGGGCCGTCCCGAAACTCTCCAAACTCGGCGGGGGCGGCTGGGACAAGTCGCGCAAGGCCGCCGAGAAGGCGACCGCCGACCTCGCCGCCCAGCTGCTGGCCATGCAGGCGGCCCGCTCGACCAAGCCCGGCATCACGCACCCGAAGGACGCGGACAACGCCTGGATGGGCGAGTTCGAGCGCTCCTTCCCGCATCGCGAGACGCCCGACCAGACGCGCGCGATCATCGACGTGAAGGCCGACATGGAACGCCCGGCGCCCATGGACCGTCTCGTCAGCGGTGACGTCGGCTTCGGCAAGACCGAGGTCGCCCTGCGCGCCGCCTTCAAGTGCGTGCTCGGCGGCAGGCAGGTCGCGATCCTCGCGCCCACGACCGTCCTCGCGCAGCAGCACTTCGAGAGTTTCAAGGAACGCCTCGCGCGCTGGCCCGTCTCCGTCGAGCTGCTGAGCGGTTACCGTACCGCGAAACAGAAGGCCGACGTCCGCGCGCGCGCCGCGGCCGGGACGGTCGACATCGTCGTCGGCACGCACGCCCTGCTTTCCGACGGCACCAGCTTCGGCAAGCTGGGGCTCGTCATCATCGACGAGGAGCACCGGTTCGGCGTGCGCCACAAGGAGCGCCTCAAACAGCTGCGGGCGGAGGTCGACGTACTCGCCATGAGCGCGACGCCGATCCCGCGCACCCTCTACCTCGCGCTCGTCGGGGCGCGCGACCTCAGCGTCATCGAGACGCCGCCGCGCGAACGCCTGCCCATCCGCACCATCGTGCGCAGCTACGACGAGAAACTCGTGCGTGACGCCGTCAAGGCCGAGCTCGCCCGGGGCGGCCAGGTCTTCTACCTGCACAACCGCGTCGAGACCATCCAGGCCGTCGCCGAACGGCTCGCTGCGTTGCTCCCCAAGGCACGCATCATCGTGGGCCACGGCCAGATGCCGGCGGGACAGCTCGAGGAAGTCATGTCCGCCTTCGTCGCCGGGGAATATGACGTGCTCGTCTGCACGACCATCATCGAGACCGGCCTCGACATCCCGAACTGCAACACCCTCATCATCGAAGGGGCTGACCGGTTCGGCCTGGCCCAGCTCTATCAGCTGCGCGGACGCGTGGGTCGCTTCAACCGTCAGGCCTACGCGTACCTCTTCCTCCATCGCCATGCCGCGCTCGTGGGCACGGCGCACCGGCGCCTCTCGGCCATCCGCCAGCACAACCAGCTCGGCGCCGGCTTCCGCATCGCCATGCGCGACCTCGAGCTGCGCGGCGCCGGCAACATCCTCGGCGCGGCCCAGAGCGGGCACGTCGCGACCGTCGGCTTCGACCTCTACTGCCAGCTCCTGCGCCGGAGCGTCGCGAAGCTCCGGGGCGACAAAGGCGCGGTCGTCGAACGCTGCGAGGTCCAGCTGGACTTCATCGACCACACCCAGGCCGCGCTGGGCACCGAGCAGACGAACAGCAGCGACGGCGAAGTCCCCTTGCTGACCGCCACCCTGCCGTCGGACTGGATTCCGGAGACGCGCCTACGCATCGAGGCCTTCCGCCGGATCGCGTTGGCGCTGGACGCCGCCGAAGTGAACGAACTCCGGACCTCGCTCAAGGATCGCTACGGCCGGCTGCCCCCTGAAGCGGACGCCTTGCTCAGCCTGGCGGAGATCCGCTGCCTGGCGGAGGACAAATGCGTCGTTTCGGTGACGACCGACGGCGCCGTAATCCGGTGCCTATCGGCCGCCGGCGGCCGCACGCCGGAGCCTATTCTCGTCGGCAATCGGTTTCCCCGCTTGACCGTGCGAGACCCCCTGCGGAAACTGAAGGAAATCCGCGGCTTCCTCTCACGACTGCCCGCACCCGACGTCCGATGAAATCCTTCCTTCTTTCCAGCCTGCTCCTCCTGTCCGCGACCTTCGCCTCGGCCCAGCTCAAGCAGCCGTCCCTAGAGGAAGCCGCCGCCAAGCGCTGGTCGCAGCTGAATACTGACCGCATCGCCGCCGACGCAGACGGCAAGGGCATCACCCTTTCGGACATCCGTCGCCAGGTCGACCCCATCGTCAGCCAACTGCGCGCCGCTTCCCGGAGCGATCTGGAATTTGAACAGGCCCTCCAGCAGGCCGCCCAGGAGACGCTCAAGTCCATGGCTGAACGGCAAATCGTCATCGCTGAGTTCCGGTCGGGTCAATCCAACCTTCCAGGCACGCTCGTCGACGCGGACATCGAGGAGACCGTGCGACGTGATTTCGGCGGCGACCGCAACCGCTTCGTCGCCTCGCTGCGCGCCGCCGGCACCACGCCGCTCGCCTACCGCAAGACCATCGAGGACCGCATCATCTTCGAATACATGGTCGGCCAGATCCGCCGCGCCGCCTGGGACGTGAATCCCGGCAAGATCAAGGAATATTACGAGAAGAACAAGATCGACTTCATCCGCAAGGAGCAGGTCAAGCTGCGACAGATCACGATCACGCAGGGAGCCGCCGAAAAGCCCGAGGAGACCGCCGCCCGCGCCCAGGCTTGGGCCGAAGCCCTCCGTGAGCCGGCCAAGGTCGCCGGACTCATCGCGCGCTACAAGGTGGGCGGCAAGGCCCTCGCCGGCCAGGCGACTTTCGCCGACGTGGCCGAGCGCATCAGCACCGACGACTTCGCGCGTAAGGGCGGCGACACCGGCTGGCGTAACCTCGAGGACCTGAACCAGATGGTCGTCACGGCGGTGCGCAAGCTGAAGCCCGGCGCGATCTCGGACCCATTGAAGTTCGAGGTCGGCACCGCGCCCCTTT
>JBIKIO010000027.1:0-14355 GCA_044361555.1 Opitutales bacterium | reverse complement strand
ATCGAACCTAACGCAGCGAGGCCGATGCCGCCCGCTGACCCTTTGATGAAGGTGCGACGGGACAGGGCCATCTGTGTGGCCTGGTCGAGTCCGAGGAATTGACGGTCGTTGCAGTTCATTCGCGGGTAACGGTTTCGTCGAGGTTGAGGAGGATATTGGCCGTCGTGGTCCAGGCGGCGAGCTGGTTGCGGTCGAGGTCGGTCGCGGCCGGGCTCACGCCTTGGGCGAGGAGCTTGGGCGCGAGGCTCGGATCGGCCGCATACGTGGCCAGGCGCTTATCAAGGCCCTTGCGGAGGACGGCGAGTTCGGCGGCCGTGGCGTCGCGGCGGACGACCTTGCGGAACGTCCAAGCCAGCTTCGCGTCGAGGTCGCCGGGCTGACGGAGGGTCTGTTCGGCGAGTTTGCGGGCGGCCTCGACGAAGGTGACCTCGTTGAGGAGCGAGAGGGCCTGCATCGGCGTGTTGGAGCGGGAGCGCTTGACCGTGCAGACTTCGCGGCCGGCGGAATCGAAGAGCAGCATCGTGGGCGGAGCCGCGGTGCGTTTCCAGATCGTGTAGAGCGAACGACGCCAGAGCCCTTCGCCCATGTCGGCCTTGTAGTTACGCATATCGCCGTAGACGCTGGTCTCGTCCCAGACCGCCTCGGGCATGTAAGGCTTCACGCTCGGGCCGCCTTGCTTGTCGACGAGCAGACCGGCGGTCCAGAGGGCTTGGTCGCGGATGACCTCGGCGGGCAGGCGGAAGCGGGGACCGCGGGCAAGGAGGCGGTTGTCGGGGTCTTTCTCAAGCATCTCGGGCGTGACGGCGGCGCTGCGACGGTAGGCGGCGCTAGACATGATGAGTTTCTGCATCGCTTTCATGTCCCACTTGCGGTCGACGAATTCGACGGCGAGCCAGTCGAGGAGTTCCGGGTTGCTCGGCCATTCGGCCTGTGAGCCGAAGTTCTCGGACGTCTTCACGATGCCGATGCCGAAGAAACGTTCCCAGGCGCGGTTGACCCAGATACGTCCCGTGAGCGGGTGAGTTCCGCTGGTGAGCCAGCGGGCGAAACCGAGGCGGTTATTCGGTTCGCCGGCGGGCATGGGCGGCAGGGCACGGAAGAGGGCGCGTTCGACCTTGGGGCCGATCTTATCGTATTCGCCGCGCAGGAGCACGAACGCCTCGCGGGGCTTAGGCAGTTCATTCATCACCATCACCGTGACCGGTGCGTTATTGGCCGTCTCGAAGGCGAGCTTGGCGGCGGCGACCTTGGCGGTCGCGGCATAACGCGGATGTTCGGGGCTATCGGTGAAGAGTTTCTCGAGCGCCTTCTTGTCAGCGGCCGTCAGTTTCTCCGCGGGCCTGCCCATCAGGCGGCGGGCGGCCTCGGCGGCAGGGTCGGACTTGAGCGAGAGCAGTTTCGGATCCTGGCCCGAGACATTCAGTCGGAAGCGTCCCATGCTATGATTGGAGCCGTATTCATGGCGTATCACCACGATGAGCTTGGCGCCGGCCGGCACGGTGGTCGGTATGAATGAGAAGATCGCCTTTCGGGGGACACGGTTCTCGGGCAGGTTGCCGCCGATCGCCCAGCCCGGGTTGTTGTTGTCCGCTTTCTTCGCCTTCCCCTTCACCATCGGCGCCGGAGCGAGCTTGGCGATACTCCAGCCGGGTTGGTCGTAGTCAGTCTCCGCTTTGACCAAGGGGAGGGCCGTCGTCTTGCCGTCAGCCGTACGCAGGCGGACCTCGAAACCGCTGAGCACGAAGTTACCATTGAAGGCGCGGCCGAGGCTCTTGCCCGGATGGGAGTCGTCGGGCAGCGCTTCAAGGCGCACGGCGGTCAGCAGTCCGGCCGTGAGCGGGGCTTCGACCACGTAGGTCTCCTTGTCGGCCGTGCCGCCGGAGACGAGCCAGGAGCCGTCGTCGAGGCGTTTGAACTCGGCGTTCTCCTTGGCGGACACCTTCTCATCGGACAAGGGCTGCCAGGCTACGCCTTCCTTGGAGAAGGCGGTGCGCTGACGGTCCAGCCACTTGGCCAGGAGCGCCGGCTGGGAGGTCGGGATGGCCTTGAGGGTGGCTTCGGCGGAGGCGAGAGCGGCGCTAGTCGCGTCGATCTGCTTCTGTTGCTCTTCGGTCGGGAGGGAAAGCAGCGGGGCGGTGTTGCCACCGGCACGTGTACGGCCGGAGCCGCCGAATTCGCCGAGGACACCGGATTCGTTGTTCGAATTGAAGTAAGCGAAGAACTGGTAGAACTCCTTCTGGGAAATCGGGTCGTATTTGTGATCGTGGCAGCGACAGCAGTTCATCGTCAGGCCCATCCAGGTGGAACCCGTGGTCTCGATGCGATCGATGACGTTCTCGGCGAACCATTCCTCGACGATGCGGCCTCCTTCGCCGTTGAGGCGGTGGTTACGGTGGAAGGCCGTGGCGACGATCTGATCGCGGGTGGCGTTCGGGAGGAGGTCGCCGGCGAGCTGTTCTACCGTGAAGGCGTCGAAGGGTTGGTTACGGTTGAAGGCCTTGATCACCCAGTCGCGGTAAGGCCACATCGTGCGCTGCGTGTCGCTCTGGAAGCCGTTCGAGTCGGCATAGCGGGCGAAGTCGAGCCACTGCATCGCCATGTTCTCACCATAGTGCGGGGAGGCGAGGAGACGGTCGAGGGCCTTGGACCAGGCTTCAGACGAGTTGTCGGCGAGGAAAGCCTGCAGGTCGGCGTCGGAAGGAGGCAGGCCGGTGAGGTCGAGGGCGGCGCGGCGAAGGAGCGTGGCCTTGGGGGCGTCGCTGTTGGGCTTGAGTCCCTTGGCGGTGAGGCCTTGGGCGAGGAAGGCATCGATCGCATTGCCGCCGGCGGGAATCGTCGGGACGGCCGGTTTGACTGGAATCTGGAAAGCCCAGTGACCCTGATACTCGGCGCCTTCCTTGATCCAGCGTTCGACGAGGGCGATCTGGTCTTTGGTGAGCACCTTATGGAACTCCGCCGGCGGCATGTGGTCGTCGGCGTCGTCCGTGCGCAGACGCTTCATCACTTCGCTCTTTTCCGGATGTCCAGGAGAGATCGCTGGTTCGCCGGACTTGCCGCCCTTGCGTGCGGCTTCAAGCGAATCAAGTCGCAGCTTGCCCTTGATCTTATTCTCGTCCGGGCCGTGGCAGGCGTAGCAGGTGTCGGAGAAGATCGGGCGGATGTCGCGGTTGAACTGGATACGTTCCGCAGCGAACGCCGAGGTCAGGAACACGGCGCCGGCGGCGGCGGGCAATAAGATGGAAAGGCGCATGGGGCTTGCGAATGAGGACAGTAAAGACGCGCGCTGGTTCATAGCAATGTGCAGTTAATAAAAAAACCCCTCATTCGAGGGGTTTTGAAGGGGGCCTGTGGGGAGGCTTACTTGGCCGCCAGGTCCTTGATCTCGATGTTCCGGAACTGCGCCGGGTCGTTGTGGCCCGCGAAGCCGAAGTAGCCGTTCTTGCGGTCCTTGCCCGGATGCGGGGTCTTGGCCATGACCGTGGCCATGTCGACCTTGGAGAGGTCGGCGTCGAGGATGACGAAGCCGTTGAGTTCGACCTTGATGGTCGGGCCGACAACCGTGACCTCCTGGAAGTTCCATTCGCCAATCGGTCGCTGGAAGCCGCGCTGGGCGCCGACCATGCCGTAGGCCGAGCCGTGGACCTGGCGGGGGTCGATCTTGCCCTTCACCTTGTCGTAATTGTCGTCGAGGACCTGGAGCTCGCACATGCCCACGTAGGCGGTATTGCCGGTGCCCGGGTAGCGGAGGGCCAGACCGTTGTTGCCGCCCGAAGGCAGTTTGAATTCCAGGCGGTTGGCGAAGTCGGTCAGGTCCTGATTGTAATAGGGCGTGCCGCCCTTACCCGACTTGCAGCGGATGGAGCCGTCGACGATCTCGTAGTTTTCGAGCGGTCCGACCCAGCCCGTGAAGTCCTTGCCGTTGAAGATGGACTTGAAGCCCGTCTTACCATGCGAGGCCAGAATGCGGTTGGCTTCGTCGCCGGCGATCTCGCGGATGGCGACGTTGCGCCAGCGGATCGGGGCGCCGTGGGTCTGGAGGGAGATCGGGCCCTTGGCGGGGATGGAGGCCTTGCGGTCGTAGTAATTCTCGAGGATCGCATGGTCGACGGTCTGCTTGCCGTTGAGCCAGATGCTGACGCGGGCGCCGACCATCACGATGCGCATCGTATTCCACTCACCGGCGGGCTTGTCGGCCAGCACGAGCGGATCCTTGCCCGGCTTGCCGGGGGAGTTGTTCCAGAGGGCGCCGGAGCCTAGCTGGGCGCCATGCTTGAAGGCTTTCTCGTCGGTCGGATCCCAGATCTGGACCTGCGGCACGCCGCGGAGGTAGACACCGGAGTCGCCCTTCGGGGCCATGTTGTATTCGAGGACCAATTCGAAATCGCCGTAGTCCTTGTCGGTCGTCGCGTAAGCGCCGGTGCCGGTATTGTAGATATCACCATCCTTCACGGACCAATGCTGCGGGAACTCCTCGCGCATCTTCTTCAGCATGGCGTCCTTCTTCTCGCCGGTGAGCTTGGTGACGGAGTGAGGATTGTAGCCATGCCAGCCGGAGAGATCCTTGCCGTTGAAGAGGGAGGTGAAGCCGGCGGGGACGCCGAGCTTGGTCTCGGACGTGGCATCGGGGGTCGCTTGATTGCAGCCGGTGAGATGAAGGGTGGAGGTCAGGAGTCCGACGGCGAGGAGGGTGGTGAGGAGGCGCATGACTAAAGAGGGGTAGGGGTAGGGGTAGTTAGATTAGAGGGGCTCGAGGGTGCAGCGCTTGACTTCGAAGGCGCCGCCTTCGACCTGCAGGCCGATGAAGC
Organism: Opitutales bacterium; assembly: GCA_044361555.1. Taxonomy (GTDB): domain Bacteria; phylum Verrucomicrobiota; class Verrucomicrobiia; order Opitutales; family UBA953; genus UBA953. The sequence continues at coordinate 9,550 of JBIKIO010000027.1, read as the reverse complement.
CTTCGCTGAGGTTGGTGCCGGTGGCCTTATTCACTTCCTTACCGTTGACGAGGATCGTGACCGTGTTGCCGTCGCAGACCGTGGTGAAGGTATTCCATTCACCGGCCGGCTTCTCGGCGTCGGCCTGCTTACCGAGGCGGTAGCCGCGGATCTTGCCGGACTTCTTGTCCTTGAGTTCCGTGCCACCGTTCAGCGTGGCGCCGTTCCAGAAATAGAAGTCGCCCTGATTCTTGTGCATGCCTTGGCACTCGATGCTCTTCGGCCAGACGGCGTCGGGGGGTGTCATGTGGACGACCACGCCGGTATTACCCGGCTTGGTGAAGCGCCACTCGACGGTGAAGCGATACTGCTTGTAGCTCTGCGTGGTGCGGAGGAAGCCGCTAGGCTTGCCGACGCAGGCGAGGATGCCGTCCTTGATGGACCAGGAATCCTTGCCGGCTTCCGGGAAGACGACCCAGCCGGTCGTGTCCTTGCCGTTGAAGAGTTCGGTCTTCGCGGACGGCTTGATCGCGTCGGCGGCGAAAGCGTTGACGAAGGCGGACGCCAGTAGGGCGACCGTCAGGGTGAGGCGGTGGAGGGGCATGGGATGACCTTACGATTTAGCCCCGTGCCTTGAAGTCTAAACGCTGAAATTAAACGGCGTTTAAGTGTCGTATACCGCTAGGCCATGATGCCCTTGACCACCTTGCCCGCGACACCCGTGAGGCGGACGTCGAGGCCTTGATACTTCACGTTCAGGCGATGGTGATCGATGCCCATCAAGGCGAGCATCGTGGCGTGGAGGTCGTGGACATCGACGACGTTCTCGACGGCGTTGTAGCCGAGTTCATCGGTGGCGCCATAGGTCGTGCCGGCCTTGACGCCGCCGCCGGCGAGGAAGACCGAGTAACCGGCAATGTGGTGGTCGCGGCCCGTGCCTTGGCCCATCGGGGTGCGGCCGAATTCTCCGCCCCAGAGGATGAGCGTGTCTTCGAGCATGCCGCGTTCCTTGAGGTCGCGGATCAGCGCGCCCGTGGCCTTGTCGACGTCTTCGGCGCCCATCTTCATTCCGTTGTCGAGGCCGCCGTGGAGATCCCAGGCACGGTGGTAGAGCTGGATCATGCGCACGCCGCGTTCGGCGAGGCGCCGGGCCATGAGGCAGTTCGAAGCAAAAGAACCGTCGCCGATCTCCTTGATGCCGTAGGCTTCGATCGTCTTCGCGGACTCAGCCTTGAAGTCGAGCAGCTCGGGTACGCTCGACTGCATCTTGAAGGCCATCTCATATTGGGCGACGCGCGTGGCGATTTCCGGATCGACGGTCTCTTCGGCGAGCTGGCCGTTGAGGCGACGGATCTCGTCGATGACTTGGCGCTGGGTGCTCTGGCAGACGCCCTCGGGGTTGCCGATGTAGTGGACGGCTTCACCCTTGGACTGGAACTGAATACCTTGGTATTTGCTGGGGAGTACGCCGCTGGACCACTGGCGTGAGGAGATCGGCTGCTGGCCGGTGCGGCCGGCGGAGGTCAGTACGATGTAGCCCGGCAGGTTCTCGGTCTCGGAGCCGAGACCGTAGAGCAGCCAGGAGCCCATGCTCGGACGGCCCTTGATGATGGAGCCCGTGTTGAAGAAAGCGTGGGCCGTGTCGTGATTGATCTGCTCGGTCTTCAGCGAGCGCACGACGCAGAGGTCGTCGGCGACCGACCCGATGTGCGGGAAGATGTCGGTCAGCTCCATGCCCGACTTACCCCACTTCTTGAATTCGAAGGAGCCCCCGCGCGCCTTGAGCACGGTATTCTGGAGCTGCGCGATCTGCTTGCCCTTGGTGAAGGACTCAGGAAACGCCTGGCCGTGGAGGCTCTTGAGGACGGGTTTGTTGTCGAAGAGCTCCAGATGGGGCGGGCCGCCGGCCATGCAGAGGAAGATCACCCGTTTCGCCTTCACGGGTAGGTGGGGCGTCTTGAGGGCCCCCTTCGAGAACTGGGCGGCGTGCAGGTCGGCGAAGCCCGACTTCGCGGCGAGCATGGCAAAGGCCGCGCTACCGAGGCCGTAGGCGCTCTTCGTGAGGAAGCTCCGTCGGTTGATCGACAGGGCGTGGGCGATCGGGTCGTAAGGGCGCATGGGCTTAGTAGCGGGTGATCGCTTCGTGGGAATTGAGGAGGACGCGGCAGGCCTGCGTCCAGGCGGCGAGTTCGGCGGGGTCGTCGGCGACCGACTGGCTGAAGCCGACCTTGATCAGCTTGGCGGCTTCGGAGGGATTGGACTTATAATAAGCCGTCTGTTCCGCGACCAGCTTCTCCAGTGACGGGCGTTCGGTCTTCTTGATGTCGCGACCCATCGCGAGGCGGAAGCCGTGGCTCAGGCGGTCGCCCGAGGGCAGGGCGAGAAGCCGGGCTGCCATCGCACGGGCGGCCTCGACGAACGTCGGATCGTTGAGCAGCGTCAGGGCTTGCTGCGGGGTGTTGCTGTAGTTGCGCAGAGCGGTGCACTCATCGCGGGAGGGCGCGTCGAAGTTGATGAGCATCGGGTGCAGGTACATGCGCTGCCAATGCATATAGAGCCCACGACGCCATTGGTCGGAATCCTTGCTCGCGACGTAGGTGCGGTTCGGGAACTGCATCGGCTCATAATAGCCTTCGGGCTGGTAGGGCTTCACGCTGGGTCCGCCGACGTCCGAGGTGTTGAGGAGTCCGGCGACGAAGAGGGCGTTGTCGCGGACGAATTCGGCGTCGAGCCGGCGAGGATTCTGCGAGGCGAGGAGGCGGTTGTTGGGGTCCGCCTCCTTGAGTTCGGGGCGGAGGCTGCTGCTCTGGCGGTAAGTGCGGCTGGTGACCATCAGGCGGATCATCTTCTTCACGTCCCAACCCTTGTCGCGGAATTCGAGAGACAGCCACTCGAGTAGTTCCGGATGCGAGGGGAGTTCGCCTTGCGAGCCAAGGTCGTCGAGTCCGGCGCTAAGGCCGGTGCCGTGGAAGATCTGCCAGAGACGGTTCATGACCGTGCGGGCGGTGATGGGGTTATCTTTTGAATTGATCCAGTCGGCTAGGTCTAGGCGGGTCAGGCGTTTCTGTTCGGTGCTCGTCCGCAGGCCGGGCAGGAACGAAGGCGTCGTGGGTAGGACAATCGGTCCAGTCTCGTCGAGGAAGTTCCCGCGGGGCAGGACGCGGACCGTGAGCGGCTTGGCGGCTTGGGTGACCATCGACCAGGCGTGACCGTCGTATTGGCGACGAATCGAGGTGGTTAGCGTCCGGCTCTTTTCGAGCTTGGCGCGGTCGGTGCCTCGCGAAGCCACATAGAGGGCGAAGGTGGCCGGAGTTGGGCGGGCGACCTCGATGGCAGCACTTCTCGTAAGGGTCTCCGGCGCGGTCACCTTCAATGGGTCATCGTGAGAGAGAGGAGAGACTGAGGCCTTGAGCGTCAGGGCGGCGTTACTGTCGAAATGGATGACGAATTTCTCGTCAGGTTTGAGGGTCACGGGCGTGTCGAGCAGCCAGACCGCATGGACGTCAGCGTTCGGCATCTTCAGGGACCAGCCCGCGTTGATGTCGGTCAGCTCGAAGGAGCTGTTATAGCGCGGTTCGCGGTGGGTGGCATCGGCCAGATGGAAGGCGACTGGACGTTCTTTGCCCTTGGCGTCGACGACGCCGAAGCGAGCGTTGATGGTCGCGGCGGAGCCAGCCGGCAGGGAGCCCTTGGGGATGTCGATACGGACCGAGGCGATCGGCGTGGGGCTCGTATTGAGCGTGATTGCGAAGTCTTCGCCTTTAGCAACGCCCTTGGGCATCTTGATGAGCGCGCCGGCTGCGAAAGCGACGGGAGTCGGGGCGGCCGCACCCTTCTTGGCTGACGGCTTCTTGGCGGCCGTAGCCGCGTCGGTATTCTTGACGGCCATTTTGGCCGGCGCCGTGGCAGGCGCAGCCTTAAGGAAGAACGTACCAGCGGGTGAGACCAGACCGGTGGGGTGCTCCGCGAGGAAGGAGGCGATGTCTTTCCGCCAGGCGGCGAAATCGGATGGGTCCTTCGACTCGGCGAAGGTCTTTTCGTAGAACGATGCGAGCTGGGCGCGGAACTCGGCGTCCTTTTTGCTGAGGTAGGCGTTCTTGCTACGGACTTCCGGATAGAAAGGATGGTCGTTGCCGACGCCCTTGAGTTCAGGTTCGGGGGTGTAATTGTAGTCCGCGTAGACGCCCCACTGCTTCACGTCAGCGAAGAACGCCTGGAGGGTGTAGAAGTCGGCGGACTTGATCGGATCAAACTTATGGTCATGGCATTCGGCGCAACCGAAGGTGCTGCCCAGCCAGGCGTTGGAGACCGAGCGCACGCGTTCGGCGCCGTATTTCGCGAGATATTCCTTCACCTGGGCGCCGCCTTCGCGGGTCATCATGTTCAGGCGATTATAACCGCTCGCGACGAGTTGTTCTTCGGTCGGATTCGGCAGGAGGTCGCCGGCGAGCTGCTCGCGGGTGAAGACGTCGAACGGCTTGTTGGTGTTGAAGGCGTTGATGACGTAATCGCGATAAGGGAAGATGCGCTGATTCTGGTCGCCGTGATAACCGACCGTGTCGGCGAAGCGGGCGACATCGAGCCACCACACCGCCATCCGTTCGCCGAAGGCAGGCGAGGCGAGCAAGCGGTCGACTTGTTTCTCGTAGGCATCCGGAGAGCGGTCGGCCAGGAAGGCGGCGGTCTCGGCGGGCGTGGGTGGCAGGCCGGTCAGATCGAGCGACGCACGGCGGAGCAGGCGTTCTTTGGAAGCTTCCGCGGAAGGGGAGACCTTCTTCTCGGCGAGCTTGGCGCCGACGAAGGCGTCGATCGGATTCTTGCCTCCGGCCGGCAGGGCGGGGATGGCGGGCAACTCCAGCGGCTTGTAGGCCCAGTGCGGTTCGTAGACGGCGCCCTCGGCGACCCAGCGGCGGAAGAGTTCTTTCTGCGCGGCGCTCAGGGTCTTGTGCGCCTCCTTTTCGGGCATGACGTCTTCGGCATCCGTCGAGAAGATGCGCTTGATGATCTCGCTCTGGTCAGGTTTGCCTGGCACGATCGCGATCTCGCCGCTCTTGCCGGCTTTGAGCGCTTCTTCCCGGATATCCAGGCGGAGTCCGCCCTTGCGCGACTTCGGGTCGAAGCCGTGGCAGTGGAAACACGTGTCGGACATCATCGGACGGATGTCCCGGTTGAAGCGGACGGGCTCAGGGGTGCCGTCGGCGGCCAAGAGGCCGGCGGCGACGAAGGAGCAAACGAGCGTCGGAAGGCGCATAGGGGATGTCGTTATGACACCCCCGATGCCGACGGGTTTCAATCGATTAGTAGGAGAATCCCCTAGACTCAGCGGGCCAGCCAGTTGACCGCGTCGACCAGGACATACCCGGTGGACCCTTGGTTGCTGACCAAGACCTTGGCCGGGCCGGCCGGGAAGCGGAAGGTGCCCAGAGATAACAGGCCGGCTTGGGCTCCGGCTCCGGTGAGGTCGGCGCGGAGTTCGGCCACGCCGTCGGCATGGTGGATGCGGACGAGGGCGTTGCGGCTTCGGTTGGCGTTGGGGACGACCGACAAGCGCACCTCATAGCTACCGGCGGTAGGGAGTTTGCCGATGAAAGCGGCGCTGGCGGCACCGGCGGTGCCCTTGTCATCGTGATGATAGCCGGAACCGAAGAAGCCTCCGTTGGCGCCGCTCTGCTTCCAGGAACCTTCCCGCTGGGCATCGTCGTCGTCAACCGTGACGCCTGGCAGGGAATCGACCGGTTTGCCGCTACCATGACCTTTCGGGGTTTCCTTAGAAGAAGCATGCTCCAGCACCTGACCGTCGGTCATGAGCCGTTCGCGCAGGGTGGCGTAAGGGACATCTTGGACGGCCAGGTTGCCGTCGATCGCGAGCACGGCGGCCGTGGCTGCCGACTGACCGAGGATCATGAAGACCGGCTCCATGCGGATCGAACCGTAAGCGATGTGCGTGGCGCTGCAGGCGACCGGCGCGAAGAGGTTGGCGCATTCACCGCGCTTGGGCACCAAGGAGCCGTAGGCGATCGAGTAGGGTGAGATCGGCACGCCGATATCGCCTTCGTTCTGGACGTTACCCTCGGGGGTCACGTAGCGACGCACGTTATGGGAGTCGATGGTGTAGGAGCCCATGCCCACGGAATCCGGCGTCGGCTTCTTCTTGGTTAGCTCATTCTCGGTCATCACGAAGGCGCCGACCATGCGGCGGGCCTCGCGGACGTATATCTGGTGAGGCCAGTGGCCGTTATCCTTGAACTCATCCTTCGGCAGCCCCCAGCGGTTGGCTTCTTCCCGGACGTCGGCCGGCACGCGTGGGTCGTTGGCAAGGAACCAGAGGAGGCCCTGTTGGTATTCGCGGTGTTCCTGGATGATCTCTTGGCGGCGCTCGTAAGAGGCCTCCGGGTAATCGTAGTTCATGCCGATGTTATCGAAGCTGAACGGACCGTGGTTATTCGTGTCCGTCTTCCGATTGGGCAGCAGGTCGAACTTGTGGAACGTCTGGCGCCAACCGGCTCCGAGCACGCGGACGACGAGTTCGTATTGCGCGGCGTCGTATTTCGCAGGCTTGGGGAAAGGAATACGGTTGTCGGGGTGATCCGTGGCGCACCAGCGGAAGCAGTAGGCCTGCACGCGCTTATCGCCTTCGCCGCGGACGCCCGGAGGTTCGGCCGAGATGCGAGGTAGCAGGCCAGAGGACTTGTCGCCGGGCACCTTATAGGCGCTGATCGGCTTCTTCACCGCCCCGAAATGATGGCCGTGATGGAGGATGCCGACCTGATTGCCGTTCCAGGTCTCGCCGTAGGTCGCGTTGGCTTCGCGCCCGACGTGATAGCTGACACCCGCAGCCGCGAGCAGGTCGCCTTCATAGGTGGCGTCGATGAACATCTTTCCGGCGAAGGTCTTGCCGGAGAGCATCGTGATCTGGGTGATCCGGCCGTTTTCCATGCGGACGCCCTTGGCGCGGTCGAGCCACTCGTCGCGAAGGACGGTCAAGCCGTATTCCTTCACGTAGTCCTCGAAGACCTTCTCGGCCACGCTCGGCTCGAAGATCCACATCGTGCGCTCGTCCTTGTCCATCGCCACGGTGCCTTGGCCTTTGTTGCCGAAGGCTTCGGGGCGTTGCCAAGCCCAGGTTTCATTCTTCTGATACTCGACCCAGACGCGGTGGTAGAAATTACGAGCGAGACCGCCGATGACGGCTTTATTACCGGTATCGGTGTAACCGAGGCCGCCGCTGCTCAGGCCTCCGAGGTGCTTGTCAGGTCCGACGACGATCACGGACTTGCCCATCTTCTTGGCTTGGACGGCGGCGATGACGCCGGCGGAAGTGCCGCCGTAGACGACGAGGTCATAGGTCTCCGCGGCGGTGAGGCGGAGAGCAAAAAGGCAGAGGAGAGACAGGCGGAGGAGCATGACTAAAAGGGGTAGGGGTGGGGGCAGGGGTGGGGCAGGGCGTGCCTACTCCTAGGGTCAGCGATTAGCGGACTGTTTCGCGATGAAGTTGAGGATCGCGAGGCGGGCCGGGTCGTCGAGGTGGCGGATGTTATGTCCGACCGTCCCGTGGTCGCGGTCGTCGACGCGCAACGAATAGTTCTCGGAGTGACCGGCGGCCTTGAGCGTGGTCACGAAAAAGAGATTTTCCTCGGCGCGGCTAAGCATGTCGTTCTGCGCGTAGATTGAGAGAATAGGCGGCAGGGTCTTTCGGATGTAGAACGCCGGGGCGGCTTCATCGCAGGTGATGGCGTAGCGCGGCTGGCCGCGTTCTTCGCGGACCGTATAGTGGGTCAGCACCTGGGCGCTGACCTGGGCGATGCCGGCGACCGAGCCGAGGGTGAGGCCGTGGGGCTTGAGGCGGTTCGGATCCATGCCGACCAACAACGCGAGCGTGGCGCCGGCAGAGTGGCCGCCGATGAAGACCTTGCGAGGGTCGCCACCATGTTCCGCGATGTGCTTCACCGTCCACGCGAAGGCCGCGGCGGCATCGTCGACGTAGGCGGGGTATTTGACCTTTGGGCTCAGTCGGTAATCCGGCGTGACCACCGCGACCCCGGCTTGGGCGAGGCTTTGGCGGATCTCGGCGCAATATTCAGAGCGCAGATCCTTGGCGCCGTTCTTCAGGCCGCCGCCGTAGAACCAGACGTAGGTGGCGAAGCCCTTGGCCCCGACCGGGATGGTCAGGTCGAGCTTGCAGCGTTCCTGCTCGTAGGGCGTCTGGGAGATAACGTCATCCTTGTAACTGATATCCTTGAGCACCTTGGTCTCGACCGCCGAAACCGTGATGGCGGCGTGGCACAGTAGTAGGGCGAGCAGGCGCATCAGGCGATGATGGATTGGACGATCTTTCCGTGGACGTCCGTGAGGCGGAAGTCGCGGCCGGAGCTGCGGAAGGTGAACTCTTCGTGGTTGAAGCCGAGCAGGCGCAGGATGGTCGCGTGCAGGTCATGGACGTGGACGACATCCTTGACGGCCTTGAAGCCGAATTCATCGCTCTCGCCGTGGACATGGCCAGGCTTCACGCCGCCGCCGGCCATCCACATCGTGAAGCCATGACTGTTGTGGTCGCGGCCGTTGATCTTGCCGGCATTGGAGCCGGGAGTCGGGAGCTCGACGGTCGGGGTGCGGCCGAATTCACCACCCCAGATCACGAGCGTCTCTTCGAGCATGCCGAGGCGCTTGAGGTCGGTGAGCAAGGCTGCGATCGGCTGGTCGGCTTCCATCGCGAGGCGGCGGTGCTGGACTTCGAGGTCGTCGTGGCTATCCCAGGGCTGGCCGGCGCCGTGCCAGAGCTGGATGAACCGGACACCGCGTTCGGCGAGACGGCGGGCGATGAGGAATTGGCGGCCGAGGGTCGTATCGCCATACATCTCACGAGTCTTCTCGGATTCGCGACCCACGTCGAAAGCATCGGTCGCTTCGAGCTGCATGCGGTAGGCCATCTCGAAGGACTGGGCGCGCGCCTCGAGGGCGGCGTCCTGCGGGCGGGCGGTCTGGTGGGCGGCGTTGAGCTTGGCGAGCAGGTCGAGCTGCTTGCGCTGGGCAGGACGCGACAGGCCGAAGTTACGGATATTCTCGATGAGCTCCTCGACGGAGCGCTTCGAGGTGTCGACGTAGTTGCCTTGGTAGACGCCCGGTAAGAAACCGCACTGCCAGTTCTGGGTCTCTTGGATCGGGAAGCCGCCGGGGCAGAGGGTCATGAAGCCGGGCAGGTTCTCGTTCTCGGTGCCGAGTCCATAGGTCACCCACGAACCCATGGACGGGCGGACCTGACGAGCCTCACCGCAGTTCATCAGCAGCAGCGAAGGCTCGTGGTTCGGCACGTCGGCCTTCATCGAGCGGATCACGCAGAGGTCATCGGCGTGTTCGGCCGTCTTGGCGAAGAGTTCGCTGACTTCCAGGCCGCTCTTGCCGTAACGCTTCCAGGTGAAGGGCGAGCGGAACGCCGCGCCGGTGCGTCGCTCGGTGGCGATGTAGTCGCCCGGCAGGGTCTTGCCGTGGTATTTATCGAGGGCGACCTTACGGTCGAAGGTGTCGACCTGCGATGCGCCGCCGTTGGCGAAGATATGGATGACGCGCTTGGCCT
>JBIKIO010000236.1:0-14487 GCA_044361555.1 Opitutales bacterium | reverse complement strand
GAGCCGAGGACGCCGGCGCCGCCCGCCCGACCGACCTCATCCTCCGCAAGTCGGAGAAGATGCCCAAGCTCGAGATGCTCAACGGCGAGAAGTCGCTGCTCGGCTTCTACCTCAGCGGCCACCCCCTTGCCGACTACCACGGCCTCGACGAAGCCATCGCCACGATGGTCGTCACCCCGGACCGCGTGGACCTCGACAAGCAGCAGCGGCACACTGTCCGCATCTGCGGGATCGTCGGCGGCCTCGAGAAGAAGATCTCCAAGAAGGACAATCGCCCCTGGGCGCTCTTCACCGTCGCCTCCCGCTCGGTGACCATCCCCGTGATGATGTTCTCCGACGCCTATGATGCCGCCGCGCAGCTCAAGGACGGCGAACTCCCCCTGCTCATGGACGGCTCGCACGTCATCGTCGACGCCCGCCTCAACTGGCGCGAAGAACGCGGCGAGTGGTCGCTCAGCGCCCACGCCGTCAGCACGCTCCGTCGCGCCCCGAGTCTCATTAAGAAGATCCTCTTCGCCCTCAAGCCGGGCCCGGACGCCAATGACTTCCTCGACAAGATCATGGCCCACACCCGCAAGGTGGACGGCCCGACGATGGTCCAGATCGGCATCATCCAGCCGGACGGCCGCGTGCTCGTGGCCGAGGCCGCGCGCGGCATGACGACCCGTTTCGACACCGAGTCCTATGGCGCCTTCGGCCGCCATCCGGCCTGCGCCGGCGTGCAGATCGAGCCCGTACCGCCGACCCAGCCCCCCCAGCGCAAGTTCGGCCCGCGCGCCTGATTTCATCTCTGGGACGAAGCTTTTTCCGGTCAATGAGGCCCCTCCGCATAGCATTCTCCGACTTTGTGGTAGGAGCAGATCCGGCAAACTGGGAGTGCATCCGGATCATATCCGAGCAACGCCCCCTGGAAGTCGCCGACTTCGAAAAGGCGGACCTCTTGTTCTATTCTGACTTCGGCGAGCGGCATTGGTCATTCGATGGCCTAAAAATCTACGTGACCGGAGAAAACATGCTGCCCGACTTCGGGCAATGCGACCTTGCCTTCACGCCACATGAGTCTCCGGACGAACCTAGGGCCATTCGCATGCCCTACTATGCCCCGATCCTGCGCGGGGCCAGATCCTTGGTGCGCCCTCAAGGCTACGACGCCCGTATGCATCTGACGCGTGACAAGTTCTGCTCCTTCGTCGTAAGCAACCCCCGTGGGCCTGAAAGGAACAATTTCTTCCGGAGGCTGAACCGAGCCAAGCCCGTCGATTCAGCCGGACGACACTTCAATAACACCGGCCAGCGGGTGCGCGACAAACAGAGTTTCCTCTTGGACTACAGGATGAACCTTGCCTTCGAAAATACGCGGTCCGAAGGCTACATCACCGAGAAGCTGGTCGAACCTCTGCTGGCGGGATGCATCCCGATCTACTGGGGGGCGCCAGACATCGCCCGAGATTTCAACCCGGGTTGCATGATCAACGTCGCTGACTTCCCTGATTTCGATTCCGCGATCGAACACATCCTTGCCGTGGACGCTAACCCCGAGGCCAGGCTGGCAATCCTCAACGCGCCCGTGTTCAAAGATAACGTCGAGCCGGACTGCATGGCGCCATCCTACATGACGGACCCCATCGTTCGGCTCATCGATTCCGGAGCCAAGCCTGGCCGCCGTTCATACCGCCACCGACGCCTGCGTGAACATGTCTACGGGTCTCCTCTGAAGCAAAGTTGGGTAAGCCTGAAATGCCGACTGGATGGCTTGGCCTGGCGACTGGGCCTCCGGCTCTGATCCGCTTTCCGGCTAAATACCCCTTGCCCTCAGCTTCTTGAACGCTGCCGGCGGGACCTCTCGTAGGCCATCGCTTCGGCCAAAAAGACATAGAATGCGTCCTGCATGGCGCGCACGAAGCCACGCGGGCCGGAGCAGATCATCCTACGGAGGAACAGATGCTTGAAGAGGGCCAGCGGGAAGGCTGCCAAGACGCGCTTCGCCGAACCGCGACGACCGGAGCGCTCCCACATGACGTTCTTGAGGGCGGCGTAACGATTGAGCTTATCCATGTAACCTGACACGGAGTCGTAACCCTTATGATGGATAACGACTCCCTCGATAAGGGGGTGCGGCCCCGGCACCTCGATATGCTCGTGGACGGTCTTATTGAGGTCCCAGGCAGCCTGGTCTCGGCGATAGACGCGGAGGAAAGGACGGCAATGTGAAGCCGCCATGGACTCGCCCATGAACTCGTCGTCGCGGGCGATCCTGTATCCGACCGCTCGGCCGCTGGCGATCGCCTGACGGATCAGCGTCATGGCGCCGGCGGAAAGGATCTCGTCGCCGTCGAGATTGATCACCCAATCGTGGGTGCATTGACGCAACGCGAAGTCTTTCTGGCGAGCAAAACCCAGCCAATCCTGATGGATGACCTTGGCGCCGGCGGCTCGTGCAATCTCCAGCGTCTTATCCGTAGAACCGCTGTCGACCACGATGATTTCATCGGCCCCGGCGCAGGATGCCAGCACTTGTTCGAGATGAGCTCCCTCGTTCTTGGTGATCAGGTAGACGCTGAGACCCATGGATTGAGACTTACCGTAGGTTGGCCTATTGCAAGTCGGACTCATTGGCCCCTTCTAAGAAGCAAGCCATGCTTGACCCCGCAGAGCTGTCCGCTCTGCCTTATGTAAAGCGATGAATCACCCACCTGTCATCGTCATCTCCACTCCGGGAGGAAGGCGGCATGAACTCGCCGAGTCCCATCTCAAAGCGCTCGGCCTTTCCAGCGAACTGTCTCCTTCGGTCTTTATTCAGGTGCCGCCTGAAGAGGTTCCTGGCTATGATCACGTCAAACGCCTTCGAGAATTAGGATACGGGCTCACCAAGGGTGAGATCGGCTGCTTCCTCGCCCATCAGGCCGCTTGGGAAATCGTCGCTAGCCGCGGTGATTCCTGCCTCATACTCGAAGACGATGCCCGCTTAGAATCTCGCTTGGCGCCCCTTCTCGGCCAGATCGAGGAAATGGTCGCCGGGAAGGCGATGCTTGTCCGCTTCTATAGCGTTAAGCATCCAAGGCATAAAATCTGGCGGACGCTGGCGGACGGCTTCCAGCTGGTGCGCCCGGTCTCTCCGGGTGGCTCGACCGTAGCCTATCTTCTGTCCCCTGAATGCGCCCGCGCGCTACTGGCCGGATCGCGGAGCTTCTGGCTGGCGGTTGATGAATACATGGACGACGAAGCCTCACATGGGACAGTCGTTCTGCATGGATTCCCCGAATGGGTAAGGCACGAAGACGAAGGGGCATCGCTAGTCGGAGCGCGCACCAAGCCGCGAGTGAGCGTTGCGAAGAAAATTCAGCGCGAATGGCGAAGGCTTCTTCGCAATATCCGGCAGTCGGCACACCGTGAGACAGTACTGTGGAAACTAGGACTGCGCTTCTGAACGAATAGAACGGACGACGTTATCCCTCCTCGCTGAGGAGGGCTTCAGCAAGAGAGAATGGCTTCGATGACGTACCCGACCTGTTCGTCGGTCATGACCGGGCTGATCGGCAGCGAGACCACCTCACGATGGATGGCTTCGGTGAGCGGCAGCTTCAGGTGGCCGAGCTCCTTGGCGTAAGCTTGCTGATGATGCGGAGGAATCGGATAATGGATGAAGGTGTGCACGCCTTTCTCCAGCAGGCGCTGCTGGAAGGCTGCGCGATCGGGGACGCGGACGACGAAGAGGTGCCAGACGTGGGAATCTTCGCCCGAACGGACGGAAGGCAGGCGGACGTCGGGATGCTTGATCTCGCGGAGATAGCGCGCGGCGATCTCGCGGCGGCGGGCGTTATCGGCGTCGATGTGCTTCAGCTTTACGCGGAGCAAGGCAGCCTGCAGTTCGTCCAGCCGGTCGTTGGGACCCTGGACGAGATTCTTGTATTTCTCGTGCGAACCGTAGTTGCGGAGAGCACGGACGATCGCGGCGAGTTTCGCATCCTTGCAGGTGAGCGCGCCGGCGTCGCCGAGGGCGCCGAGATTCTTGCCGGGATAGAAACTGAACGCGGCGGCATCGCCCCAAGCGCCGGCCTTGACGCCGTCGATGTGGGCACCGTGCGACTGGGCCGCATCCTCGAGCAGCAGGAGGCCACGCTCACGGCAAAGCTTGGCGATCGCCGGCATATCCGCCAGCTGCCCGTAAAGATGGACGGCCAGGACCGCCTTCACCTCCGGCGTCAGCGCGGCGGCGAGCTTCCCCGCACCAAGGTTACAGGTATCCTCATCGGGCTCGACGAGTACCGGGCGGAGTCGGTTTTCGGTGATGGCGAGGATCGAAGCGATGTAGGTATTGGCCGGGACCGCGACCGCATCCCCGTCCTTGAGTAGGCCAAGTTCCTTCCAGCCACGCAGGGCGAGGATCAGAGCCGACAGTCCGTCGGAAGTACCGACGCAGTGCGGCGAACCGACCCAGGTGGCGAACTCGGACTCGAAGGCCTTAACCTCTTCGCCCAGGACATACCAACCCGAGTCGATCACGCGTGCAGCGGCCGCCTTAAGCTCAGCGGCATGGCGGGCGTTGATCGCCTTAAGGTCGAGGAAAGGGACGTTCATGAAATCAAAGCGTGCGGATGACTTTGGCGGGATTGCCGGCGACCGTAACGCCGGGCGGCACATCCTTGGTAACGACGGCACCTGCGCCGACCATGGCGCCTGCGCCGATGGTCAGGCCCGGCAGGATGGTCGCGTTAGCGCCGATGGAGGCGCCCTTCTTCACCAGGGTGGGGAGCAGCTTGGCGGCGGCATTCCGGGAGCGAGGCTGCAGGTCGTTCGTGAACGTCACGTTCGGGCCGACGAAGACATCGTCCTCCAGCGTGACCCCATCCCAGAGCTGCACGCCGCACTTCACCGTCACGCGGTCTCCGACGAAGACATTGTTCTCGATGAAGCAGTGCGAGCAGATGTTCCCGTCTCGGCCGATGACGGCTCCGGGGAGGATCACCACGTATTGCCAGACGCGCGTGCCCTCGCCGATCTGCTTGGTCTGTACGTCAGAATTAGGATGAATGAACATGACGGGTGAATTGCTCGCGGTCGCGGATGTAGTCGCTCTCGTCGTAGCCATGGGATGCCAGGACGGACAGCACGGCTGCGTCCGCCGCCGGGGTCAGCTCCACCCAATGCCCCGGGGGGACGTGCAGCCCCTGCGTCGGGCTGCGAAGATTCCACGTGCGGAATTCGGCTCCGTCATCCGTCGTGACGGTGAACTGGCCCGCCATCGCGATTAGGAACTGATGACAGGCCTTGTGCGCGTGACCGCCCCGGGCGACTCCGGCCTGCAGTTCGAAAAGGTGGAATTCTCGGCGCGCCTCGAACGGTAGATGCTTACCAGTTTCCGCGAAAGCCAAGGCACCCCGGGCATCTCGGCGCACGGGGAGTTCGATCAGCGCGCACGCGCTCTTCATCGGGGACCGGCCGTGAGGGCCTTGAGGTATTCGCCGTAGCCGGACTTGGCGATGGGCTCGGCAAGCTTGAGCAGCTGGGCGTCGTCGATGTAGCCGCGGCGCCAGGCGATCTCCTCGATGCAGCCGATCTTGAAGCCTTGGCGGGCCTCGACGATCTGCACGAACTGCGAGGCCTGCAGGAGCGAGTCGAAGGTGCCGGTGTCGAGCCACGCGGTGCCGCGCGGCAGGACCTTCACGCCCAGCTTGCCTTGGCGGAGATACTCGCGGTTGACGTCGGTGATTTCGTATTCGCCGCGCGCCGACGGCTTCAGGGCCTTGGCGATACCGACGACGGAGTTGTCATAGAAATACAGGCCGGGGACGGCGAAGCTAGACTTGGGCGCTTTGGGCTTCTCCTCGATGGAGACGGCTTTCCCGGTTTCGTCGAATTCGACGACGCCGAAGCGCTCGGGGTCCTTGACGTGGTAGGCGAAAACGACGCCGCCTTGGGGATTTCGGCAGGACTTAAGGAGCTCACCGAAGCCGGCGGAGTAGAAGATGTTGTCTCCCAGGACGAGGCAGACGTCGTCGGAGCCGATGAACTTCTCGCCGAGCACGAAGGCCTGGGCGAGGCCGTTGGGGACGGCCTGCTCGACGTAGTCGAAGCGGCAGCCGATACGGGAACCGTCGCCGAGCACCTCGCGGAAACGCGGCAGGTCCTGGGGCGTGGAGATGATCAGGATCTCCCGGATACCCGCGAGCATGAGCACAGAGAGCGGATAATAGATCATCGGCTTGTCGTAGACCGGCAGGAGCTGCTTGCTCATGACCTGGGTCAGAGGGTGCAGACGGGTGCCGGAGCCGCCGGCGAGGATGATGCCTTTCATGAGAGTCAGATTTTGCCGAGTCGCTCGAGGCGGTAGGAGCCGTCGAGGATGCCTTGGATCCAGGCGGGGTTGTCGAGATACCAACGGACGGTCTTGCGGAAGCCGCTCTGGAAGTCCTCCTGCGGAGCCCAGCCGAGTTCGGCGCGGGCGCGTCGGGCGTCGATGGCATAGCGCATGTCATGGCCGGGACGGTCGGTGACGTAGGTGATCGCGGAGTCGTGCGGCCTTCCATCGGCGCGCGGACGGAATTCGTCGAGCAGCGAGCAGAGCAGCTTCACGAGGTCGATGTTGCGGCGCTCGTTGTCGCCACCGATGCAGTAGGTGCGGCCGGGGCGACCCTTCTCGACCGCGGCGAGGAGCGCGCGGGCATGGTCGTCGACGTAGAGCCAGTCGCGGATGTTCTCGCCCTTGCCGTAGACAGGGATGGCCTCGCCTCGCAGGCACTTCAGGATGACGACGGGGATCAGCTTCTCAGGGAACTGATACGGGCCGTAGTTGTTCGAGCAGTTGGTGACCACGACCGGCAGTCCGTAGGTATCCATCCAGGAGCGGGCGAGGTGATCGCTGGAAGCCTTGCTGGCGCTATAGGGGGAGTGCGGGTCGTAAGAGGTCGACTCGTTGAAGGCCGGATCGGTCGGGCCGAGGGAGCCGAAGACTTCGTCGGTCGAGACGTGAAGAAAGCGGAACTTGTCCTTAGCGGCGCCTTCCAGAGAACGCCAGTGACCCAGGGCGGCCTGCAGGAGCTGGAAAGTGCCGGTGACGTTGGTGGCGATGAACTCGCCCGGGCCGTCGATCGACCGGTCAACGTGGGATTCGGCGGCCAGGTGCATAACTGCCTCCGGCTGAGCGGAGGCGAAGGTCCGGCGCATGGCCTCGGCGTCGCAGATATCGGCCTGGACGAACGAGAAGCCCGGCTTGCCCTGCAGGTCGGTCAGCGAAGAAAGGTTGCCCGCGTAGGTCAGCTTATCGATGACCGTGACGGCATGGCCGCCCGCGACGAGAAGGCGGGTCAGATTCGACCCAATGAAGCCCGCGCCGCCGGTGACCAGAATACGCATAAGCAGTAGGGAGTAATTTCTAGGAATACGGGGGGTGAAGCCAGAAAAAAGCCTTCGGCCTAACTAGAGGCTCGGAGGCCCAGAGGCCCAGTTGACCAGAGAGAGGCATGCGAACGAGATGCGCGGAGGCCCAGGGGCTCAGAGGCCCGGAGCAGAAACGGCTTACAAGCCACAGCCCTCTGGCAACCAGCTATGCCAAGGAACTAGATTCCAGCATCGAGCCTTCTGGTCAACCGAGCCTCTGGGCCTCTGAGCCTCTAACGGTGTCTCGCTTGCCCCCGTGCCCACTTGCCCCCTAACTGCCGGCATGTCCCAACGGCCTCTTGGTTTCGGCATCTGGGGAACCGGCATGATCGCCGAGTTCCACGCGAAGGCGCTCGCCGAGATCGCCGGCGTGAAGCTTGTCGCCGCTTATAACCGGTCGCCCGCCAAGGGACGCGACTTCGCCGCCAAGCACGGCATCGCCTTCGCTGAGACGCCGGAGGCGCTGCTGGCCAATCCGGACGTCGATATCGTCTGCCTCTGCACGCCGAGCGGCGACCACCTCGGCCCGGCCCTCGCCTGCGCGAAGGCCGGCAAGCATGTCGTCGTCGAAAAGCCCCTCGAAGTCACCCTCGCCCGTTGCGACGAACTCAACGCCGCCTGCGCCAAGGCAGGAGTGACCGTCGCCGGCATCCTGCCCCGCCGCTTCGGCTCCGGCGCGGTCGCGCTCAAGGCGGCCCTGACGGCCGGCCGTTTCGGCAAGCTGACGCTCGCCGGCGCGCTGATCCCTTGGTGGCGCACGCAGGCCTATTATGATTCCGCGGCATGGCGCGGCACGTTCGCCCTCGATGGCGGCGGCGCCGTGATGAACCAAGGCATCCACACCATCGATCTCCTGCTTTGGTTCCTCGGTGAGCCGAAGCGCGTCTCCGCCACGGCAGGACTCGTCGCCCACGCCGGCATCGAGGTCGAGGACATCGCCGCCGGCTGGATCGAATTCGCCAACGGCTGCCGCGCGACGCTCGCCAGTTCCACGGCCTGCTGGTCCGGCACGGGCTTCCCGGCCGAGATCCGCATCCACGGCACGACCGGCGCCGCCGTCCTCCGCGACGACAAGCTGACGGCCTTCGAATTCGAAAAGCCCCTGCACTCCGATGCTTCAGTACTGGCTCCGGCCACCGAAGGCGGCGGCGCGGGCGCCAATGATCCGAAGGCCATCGGCCACGCGTGGCATCGCTCCAATCTAGAGGATGCTATTGGCGCCATCCGCTCAGACAAACGTCCCGCCGTCGACGGAGCCGAAGGCCGCAAGGCCGTGGAGCTCATCCTCGCTCTCTATCAATCGGCGCAAGCCGGCGGTGCGCCGGTTGATCTCCCACTGGCGAAGGATCCGGCGCTTCGGCCTCTAGGCGTGAAACGCTAGGGCCGTCAAACGCGCGGGAACGGAAAGCCGGCGCTGATTCGTCGGATTATCCTCACGGGGCTGAAAACGACGCGCGTCAGCGAGGCCATGGGACTCCTTTCGCCTTGCTGGCGCAACTGACAAACGCTTCTTGTGATGACATGAAAAAGCCGTCTCTCTTGGAATGCCTCTGGTGCTTTCTGAACCCGGCGACTTGGAGGCTGGCCCTGCGACTCCGGCGTCAACGTCAGCCGCTCCGCTTTCTCCCCTTCTACTATTCGCAGCGAAGAGAGTTCATCGCCAAAGGCGGCAAAGTGGATAAGCCGCATCCTATCCTATATGATTTTTCCGATCAGGCAGGAAGCGCGAGCGGACATTATTTCCATCAGGACCTCTTGGTGGCGTCCCTGATTCATGAAGCCAAGCCGACACGCCACATCGACGTCGGCTCGCGCGTCGATGGATTCGTGGCGCACGTGGCTTCCTATCGTCCGATCGAAATCATGGACGTCCGCCCCCTGCAAGATACAGGCCATAAGAACATCCTCTTCCTGCAGGCGGACCTCATGCAGGAAACCAATGCCCCGACCGAAA
Organism: Opitutales bacterium; assembly: GCA_044361555.1. Lineage (GTDB taxonomy): Bacteria > Verrucomicrobiota > Verrucomicrobiia > Opitutales > UBA953 > UBA953. Next base: position 5,156 of record JBIKIO010000236.1, on the reverse strand, counting down.
TCGCAGACTCCGTCTCCTGCCTGCATACCATCGAACACTTCGGACTAGGACGTTACACGGATCCTCTCATGCCGGACGGCCACCGACGTGGGTTCGTAAACCTGCTGCGCATGCTCAAGCCGGGAGGTACGCTTTACATCAGTTTCCCCATCGCCGCCAGAACCCAGGTCTGCTTCAACGCCCATCGCATCTTTGCTCCGCGCGAGATCCTGGATTGGCCGACTGGCGGCTGCCGCCTTGAACTGCTGCGATTTGATTATGTGGACGATGCCGGAAGCCTGCATCAGAACGTGGACCTTCGCACCGTAGACATCAAGGACGGGTATGGCTGTGGAATCTACGCCTTCCGGAAGCATCAGGTGGCATGAAGACGGCCGTAACTTCGATTATCGACGGAGGTATCGGGAACCAGATGTTCCAGTATGCGGCCGCCCGGGCGCTTAGCACCAAACTGGGCGCCGGCCTCGAGCTTGACCTCCGGAGACTTAACCGCCGCGGACACCGAAAGTTCGACCTCGCAGGTTTCTCGTTGGCCTCCGGCCACCGAACCATCCTAGAGGGCAAGGCTTCCAAGCCCCCGGGGCGCTTCTCGCGCATGCTACGCTCGGCACTAGGCTATGGCGATTACTTCCAGGAAACATCCTTCCCGTTCAATCCGGAGGTATTGGAACTGTCAGCGCCTGTCATCCTTGACGGCTATTTCCAAAGCGAACGCTATTTCATTGGGGAAGCTGAGTTGATCCGCGCCGATTTCCAACCCAAGGCCGAACATGCCGAAGGCATCGAAAGAATCGCCCGCGAGGTGCTTCCGACCGGCCTGTCCGTCTCCCTGCACGTGAGACGCGGCGACTATGTCGAAGCCAAGAATCAGGCGTTTCACGGGCTGGTGCCGCTCACTTACTATGACTTGGCGATGGCTAAGCTCACCGAGCGCCTAGGCATAAAGCCGACCATCTGCGTATTCACTGACGACCCTTCATGGGTTCGGGCCAATTTAACCCTCCCGTCAGAAACCCGCTATGTCTCCGAGCTCACCTCCTCTGCCCTCGAAGACCTGATTCTTATGTCCCGCTGCTCCCACCATATCACTGCAAACAGCAGCTTTTCTTGGTGGGGTGCTTGGCTGAATCCGCGGGCGGATAAAATCGTGATCACGCCTTCGCAGTGGTTTCAGCCTAGCGCCGGCCTCGACACGCGAGATTTGCGTCCGCCCAGCTGGCTCATCGTCTAATACAAGTTAGAGATGGACGGCGGAATGGCGCGGAGTTCCATTACGACATGGGCCAGCCGCAGATATCCATCGTGATTCCGGTCTTCAACGGCGAACGTTATCTACGCCAGACTCTCGACAGTATTCTCGCCCAAGACCTGACGGACTTCGAACTCTTGGTGATCGACGATGGTTCCACGGATGGCACGGCTGACATCCTAAAGAAGTATTCCCGCGATCCTCGCCTTCGCATCCACTCGCAGGAGAACCAGGGCCTGGTTAAGACCCGCAATATCGGACTGCGCATGGCTTCATGCGAACTTCTCGCTTTCATCGATGCGGATGACCTAGCGGTCCCGGCAAGGATGTCGCTCCAAGCCGCCTACCTGAACGCGCACCCCGACGTCGCCGCGCTGGGCAGCCACATCCTATACATCGATCCCGAGGGGCGCCCGCTGCGCACGCTCCGCTACCCTACGGGGCCAGAAAAGGTGGCCGCCGCCCTGCAGAGCCACAACGCGCTGGCCCAGCCAGCTATCATGGTAAGGCGTTCAGTCGCATTGGCAGTTGGCGGCTATCGCGATGCGTTCAAATTCGGCGCGGAAGATTATGACCTGTGGCTCCGAATGTCTGAAAGCCACGCTGTCGACAATCTGCCGGAGGTTCTCACGCATTACCGGATCCACGGCGAAAGCATCACGCACACACGTCGTGCGGAGCAGTTGATTGCAGCCTTTGCGGCTATGTGTAGCGCCCGTCGACGCCGGAACGGCAAAGCTGATCCGGTCGAAGGCCAAGACACGCCCATCACCGAGGATGATCTTGTCCGGTATCGACTTGAGCCCGACGAAAGGGCTGCATTTCTGCGGATTCACATCGACGTCCTCCGCCTTCGCGACGCTCGGCCGGAAGACTATCTGGAGCTATTAGCTCAATCATGGGAGCTACGGCCTTATCTCCGCCGAGGTCGCCATGTCCGCCACATCCTGATGCCTGCCGCATTCATGCTGTTTCGTCATCAAAGGGTGGCCGCAGGACTTGGCTGGGTTGGCCGGGCCATGACGCGCGAGCCGCTCAGCGCTACTTGGCTGATGCTGCGACAGTCGGTAGCGTCCTTCGGCTTTGGGCGGAAAAGCGCATAGCCGACCGGAACCGGCAGCGCCGCGAATCAGCGTGTCGGGTCAGCCACGGAGACTCCGGTTTACGGCGATGTAGTTCGCGATGATGAAAAGTTCGTCGCGCTCGTGGTAGCGCTCGATGCGCATGACTCCCAGGGGCGTTATCCGGTAGAGGTCAAATCCGGCCTCCTCGAAGAAACACCAGAGATCGCGGAAGAACACCTTGGTATCGATGTTCGTCCCACCGAACTCAAATTGCAGCACGCGGACGTTGCGGATCGCATCACCGAACCCCCGCAGGACCATCAACTCGTAACCTTCGACGTCAATCTTGACGACGTCGATGAACCGTCCGGAAAGGGCTTGCCTCCAATAGCTGTCGAAGCGACGCACTTCGACCTCCTCCATCGGGGTGAACCGGATATCGAGATGGCTGAGCTGACGCTGGGCCAGACTGGCCATGCCGGATCCATCACGGTCAGCAAATAGGGTCATCCGGCCTGCGGCATCCGATAGGGCAGCCTGCTGTAGGCTGACTTTTGCATGCTGCACAAAGCGCGTTTTAAGCCTGGCCAGATTAGTGGTCGCAGGCTCGAAGACATGCAGTTCCAAATCAGGGAAGACTCGAATCAACTCTGCGGAATAGTCGCCCACATTCCCTCCGATGTCGACAGCCAGTCGAGGGCTTCGTCCTAGTAAGGATGATACCATGCGGACTTCCTGCTTAATCGTCGCGGTACCATACCCCTTCCCGCAAAGATAGGCGGCTCTTTTTTCTAAAGACGTACAGAGTTTATGGATAAGCCGAGTAAGACCGAACTTCATTTGGCTTGTTTAACCGACAGTGAAGCAGGTGCGACTAAAAATTCCCTGCAGCCTACTTCGGGCTCCCCTTAAACTCCTCCATCGTCTTCCCGTTACCAGCGTCGATGCCGCTCCGGGCGAAGACTTTGAAGAAGGTGCGGACGACGATCTTCATATCCAGCCAGAAGGTGCGGTGGTCGACATACCAGACGTCGAGGGCGAACTTTTCCTCCCAGGTCAGCGTGTTACGGCCGTTGATCTGAGCCCAGCCGGTGACGCCGGGCTTCACTTCCATGCGTCGGGCTTGGAAGGCGTCGTAGCGGGCGACATAGCGCATGAGCAGCGGACGGGGACCGACGACGCTCATGTCGCCGATGAGGACGTTCCACATCTCGGGAAACTCGTCGAGGGAAGTGGCACGTAGGAAGCGGCCGAAGGAAGTCAGGCGCTGATCATCCGGCAGGAGTTCGCCGTCCGGCCCACGGGCGTCGTTCATGGTGCGGAACTTCACCATGCGGAAGGGCTTCGCCCGCAGGCCGGGGCGCTCTTGGATGAAGAGCACGGGCGAGCCTAGCTTGAGGCGCACGAGGATGGCGACGGCCAGCAGGAGCGGGCTGAAGAAGATCAGCCAGCCCAGCGAGAAGCTGATATCGAACGCGCGCTTAAGCATCAGCGGGCCGCGGCGGCAGGCAGATCAATCAGCTGCACGGTCGCTTCCTGCGGGAAGGCGCCGCCGGTGAAGGTGAGCTCATACTCGAGTCCGGTGGCCCACGCCGGCACGACGGCCGGGACGACCGTCTGGCGGGACTGGCAGACCTGACGGATTTCGGAACGGGCGTTCGGGCCGGTGAAGCGGAGGGTCACGACGAGCTGGTTCTCGGCGACGGGCAGCTCGGCCGTCCAGGTCCACAACTGCAGGCGCACGAGCTGGCCGCCCTTGAGCGGGACCGGTGCGGCGATCGGGCCGATCTTCCCTCCCGGCGCGACGAGGCGCAGGCCGGAGCGAAGGACGTCGCGGCGGTTGAAGGAAGAAGGGGCCAGGTCGAGAGGGGTCTCGGCTTCGGCGAAGTCATGGCGATGCGCGACCGGAGCGGTCGCACCCTGCTGGGCGACACGGTAGGCCAGCCAACCCTTGGGCTGATCGGTGGCGGCCCACTGGGCGAGCGCGGCGTCCGCGCCTTCGACGAGGAAGCGTTCGGACCATTGCGCGCGGGGATTCTCACCCGAGAAGAGATGCCACTTCACCGGCTGACCATAGGCGCCCCAGCGGCGATTGAACGCGGCTTCCTTCGCGGTGTAAGCGGACTCGGCGGCGGTGAGGCGACGCAGGGCGGAGAGACGGGCTTCGGCGGAGGGGATGACCTTGCGGGCCTGAACGAGTTCGCGGAAGCCGAGGTATAGGTCCCAAGCTTCGGTGAACTGGCCGAGGCGCCAGGCCTGACGGCGACGCGCAGCGGCGTCGCTGGTCGGGTCGCGGAGGATCTGCTGAGCGGCGAGGAGGTGCTGGCTGATCGCGGCGATCTCGCCGGCGGAGAGCACGAGGGCGCCGCGCTGATCGTGGAAGTGGCGGAGGAACTGATCCTTGCCGCCAGCGATGGCGTCTCGCTTCCACGCGGCTTCGATCTGCGCGTAGGCGGCGATCATCTCGTCGGCCGCCGGACCATAGGCGCGGTCGAACCAGGTCCGACGCAGCGTCTCGGTATTGGCCATACGGTCCTCGAGCAACTTCGCCGCGATCCAGAGCTTGGGCGCGTCGAAGGCCCAGAGCGGGTAGGCTTCGGCATACCAACCCCGGGCACCGGCGGTGTAGGCGGTGTGGATGGATTGGATGAGCGCGGTCAGGTTGACGCGAGGCGAGGCGACTTCGGCGCCGTAGAGATAATCATAGACGCCGAGGCGGCGGACGCCCGACTTGGCCCAGGCGGCGAGGTTGGCCCGGTCCTGCGCGGCGAAGGCCGGGTCGCCATAGGCGGTCCGGTCGGCGCACACCCACGGGAAGATCGACGGGCGGAGCTTGATGGTCG
>JBIKIO010000126.1:0-4488 GCA_044361555.1 Opitutales bacterium | reverse complement strand
TCATCAAGGACTTCCGTCTCGCCGCCGATGCACCGGTCTCCTTCGGCGTGATGGCGGTCCGCTGGCTGCTCATGCCGATGCTCGTGCTGGGCGCTACCGGCTTCCTGGTCGCCGATGAGTCCCTGCGTAAGGTCATGCTCGTCCAGGCCGCGATGCCTTGCGGGATCTTCACCTTTCTGATCGTCGAGATGTTCAAGGGTGACGTCATGGTTTCCCTCCGCTGTTCGGTCATCACGATGCTTTGCTGCCCGCTGGTTACGCCCGTCTGGCTCTACCTAGGCGCCCGCTGGCTTGGCTTGTCCTGAGCATCCTTTACTTGTGGGTCCAGCAGGGTAGTCTGCAGAGGTTTCCGGTGCGTCTCCCCTTTGCCATCCTCCTGCTCGCCCTGACCGGTTGCGCGACCTACGTCGACCGCGGTCCCCGCGTGCGTACGGCCATGGAGGAAGGGGATTATGCCACCGCGGCGACCGTCGCGCAGAACTTCGCGGAGGATGCGTCGAAGGACGCCTTGGTCTGGAATCTCGACGCCGCCGCCGCGCTTAGGGCCGAGGGCAAGCTCAAGGAAAGCAGCCGGCTTTTGGAGCAGATCGAAGCCGCTTTCCGGGCCGAGGAAGAACGTCCCGGCTTCTCGGTCACCGACGCGACCTTGGGGGCGTTCACCAGCGCCTATGCCGAGGCTTACCGCCCCAAGCCGGCCGACCGCATCTATGCCTCCACCTACCAGGCTTTAAACCGCCTCGAGCAGGGCGAAATCAACGGCGCACGGGTCGCGATGGCCCGTCTACGCTTTGTCCAGCAGGCCTTCGGCACGGGCGCGCTTTACGTGAAGCCCAAGGCCGACGACAAGTATGACGTCGCCAAGGCCTCCGAAGATCCGGCTACCCGCGACGGGCTTGGGATGATCGAAGAGAACCTCGCCGGACTCACCGCCGAAGGGGCTTACGACGACGCCTTCAGCCATTGGCTGCAGGGCATGTTCTTCCTGCGTCTCGGTCAGGATCCTTCGGACCGCGAGCGCGCCCGCAAGGAACTCCTCGCCGCCACGCAGCTCAACGGCGCCAACGAAGTCTTTCGACAGGACCTCAAGGAGGCGGAAGGTCCCGCCGTCGAAGGGAAGGGGACGATCGTCTATGTCATCGCCGAGACCGGCATGTGCCCGGAATGGTATCAGCAGCGCATCGACATCCCGCTCTTCATCGTGGCCACTCGCGTGCCCTTCGTGAGCGTCGCTTTACCGGCGATTCGGGCTTCCGGCCTGAATTACAATCTGAAGCTTAAATTGGACTCTAAGGACGTCGCACTGACGTTGGCCAGCCGGCCGGACTCCCTCATCGCGAAGCACTTCGAAGCGGCGCTTCCCGGCATCAAGGCGCAGGCGTTCACGTCCGCCGCCGTCAAGGCCACGGCCAGCTACCTTATCAATCGATCCTCCGAAGAGGCCGCTAATCGCCAGAATGCAGGCTCTGGTGCGATGCTTTGGTCGATCGCGACCAAGGTCGGCACCGCCGTCTACTCCGTCGGGACCACCAAGGCCGATATCCGCAATTGGTCCGGCTTGCCGGCCCGGTTCTCCGTGGCGCGGTTCGAGGCCCGGCCGGGCCAGAAACTCACCATCCCAGGCCATCCGGAGGCCTCCCTGACGCTACCCGCAGGCAAGGTTCTGCTTGTAAGCCTCAAGTCCACGCAGGAAAATCTCCCTATCGTTCTGCGCTGCACCCTTCTCGTCCCATGAAAAAACTCCTGCCTCTTCTCGCCCTCGGCTTCCTCGCCGGCTGCTCCACCGTCCTCGAGACGGGCGCCCGCCTCGAGCGTGGCATGACGCCGCCCGACGCCGTCAATTACGCGACCACGCGCCCCGAGGGCGGTTTCACCACCCAGCTCAACGACGCCCGCATCGGCAACAAGATCGAGCTCCTCGCCGCGCGTAAGTCCAAGACCGACGGTGGTTTCACCCGCGTCCAGTTCGACCTTCGCAACGGCTCTTACCTGCGCCAGACCATCAACGTCAGCTTCGAGTGGCTCGCCGCCGACGGCACCGTGACCGAGTCCCAGCCCAACTGGATCGTCACCCCGCTCGAACCCGGCGCCCTGACCACCGTCACCGCGACCGCCCTCAAGGCCACGTCCGCCGAGTGCCGCCTCCGCCTCATCACCCGCTGACCCCCCCTCCCATGAACAAATTCTCCCTCCTCGCCTGCGCCGTCTTCATCGTCGGTTGCGGCACGCCTGCGACCTACAAGGACCCGACCGGTCGCGAGCTCGTGGTCAGCCTCGATAAGGTGAACATCCAGGACTTCGCCACCGCGGGCTCCCAGATGCTTCAGTCCATGATCTCGTCACCGTCCTTCTCCAAGGGCGCGCCCGTCCTCCAGTTGGGTACGATCACCAACGACACCGCCGACAACTTCGACACCGCCTTGTTGCTCTCCAAGATCACCGTCCCGCTCGTCAACGCCAACCGCGTGACCTTGCTGGATAACGAGCCCGCCGCAGACACCTCCTCCCGTCCGAAGGCTGAATACGTGCTCAAGGGCAAGATTCTCGAAGACCGCAGCAACGCCGGTAGCACCCGTCAGAGCTCCTTCGTGTTCCAGCTCACCCTGGTCGAGGCCAAGCGCGGCGTCGCCGTCTGGACTGACGAGAAGATCGTGACCAAGCAGGGTACCAAGAACGCGGTCGGTTTCTGAGAAAAGCCTGACGAAAGTTGACCTTCTCTCGACCTGCGTCTCCTTCCGGTGATGCAGGTTGATTTTTTGATCGTCGGCCAAGGCCTCGCGGGCTCATTGCTCGCCCAGGAACTGCGTCGGCGTAGCCGCACGGTCCACGTCGTGGATGACGGCTGGAAGTCCGCCTCCTCGCAGGTCGCCGCCGGGTTGATGACTCCGCTGACCGGACGGCGTTTCACCCTTACCAAGGATTACCCTGAACTCTTCGCCGCGGCCAAGGAGCGGCTCACGGCCCGCGGCGTCTTTCGCCCGATCCAAGTCTACCGGATGTTCGTCGACGACGAACAGCGCGCCAAGGGGCTGAAGCGGACCGAGTGTCGGAGCTGCCAGCCTTTCATCGAACGCGTGACCGCCGCGCAGGGCGAACTCGACGCCGGCCTGACCGATGCGTTCGGCGGTGCCCTCATGAACGGAGCCTGGGTCGATCTGCCGAAGCTCCTCGCCGATGTCCGCGCTGAACTACTGGCCGCCGGGAGCCTGACCGAAGCCGCGTTCGATCCGGCCGAGGCCGTGACCGATGCCGAGGGCGTCAGCTGGCGACACGTCCACGCCGGAGCCATCATTTACTGCGACGGCTATAAGTCGGCCCAGCGCGGCCCGTTCAAATACCTGCCGTGGCAGCCGTCGAAGGGCGAGGCCCTGACTTTGCGCACCTCCGTCGACACCAAGCCGTTCATCCTGAATCGGGAAGGCTGGGCCTTGCCGCTGGGGCAGGGTGTCTGGCGCACGGGGGCCAACTGGCAGTGGGATCAGTTGGATGAGACTCCGACCGAGCCGCAGAAGGAGAAGTTCATCCGCCGCTTCCGTGGCTATTTCGGTGATGAGGTGCAGGTAGAGGTCACCGCGCATGTCGCCGGCGTCCGGCCTTGTACCTCGGACAACCACCCCTTCATGGGTACGCATCCTCAGCAGGCGCGCACGCACCTGTTCAGCGGTCTTGGTCCCCGCGGCACGGTCTGGGCCCCCCTCATGGCCGACGAGATGGCCGCGTACCTTTGCGAGGGACGGGCGTTGCGGAAAGAATGCGACCTCGCCCGGTTCCCCGCGGCGTAGGCTTACTTCTTCTTCGCCTTAGCGGCCTTGGCCGGCTTCGCCGCGGCCTTCGCGACCAGGAAGTCGACCGCGAGCAGATAGCCTTCGAAGCCCAGCCCGGTGATCACGCCTTCGCAGGCGGAGGCCGTGACGGACTTGTGGCGGAATTCCTCGCGCTTGTAGATGTTCGAGATGTGCACCTCGACGGTACGCATGCCGCTTCCGGCGATGGAATCGCGGAGAGCGACCGAGACGTGGGTATGGCCTCCCGGATTGATGACCAGGAACTTCACGCCCTTATCGGCCCACTTCGCGATCGTGTCGATGATCTCGCCCTCGTGGTTGGACTGGAAGAAACGGGTCTTCGCGCCGGCGGCCTTGGCGTGCTTCTCGATGAGCTTCTCGAGGTCACCGAGCGTCTGGGTGCCATAGACCTCCGGCTCGCGCTTGCCGAGTCGGTCGAGATTAGGGCCGTTGATGACGCCGATTTCCATGTCAGAGGATTAGACCCGGAGTCTGTCTGGGGCAAGATATGAAAAAGGGCGGCCCCTCGCGGAGCCGCCCTTGGTTTCGCCTGAGGCCGGACCTTATTTCAGGATCTGGCGGAGGACGTAGGGCAGGATGCCGCCGTGGCGGTAGTACTCGCCTTCGATCGCAGTATCGATGCGGGCGATGAGCGCGGCCTTGTCGACCGTGCCGTTGGCGCGGCGGATGACGAGAGTGACCGGAG
>JBIKIO010000237.1:0-4489 GCA_044361555.1 Opitutales bacterium | reverse complement strand
TACCGCCGAGGTGAAACCGGTCGCATCAGGGATGATGCCATTCCACACCGTGCTGCCCGTCCCGCGGAAGTTGAAGGTTCTGTTGGTCGTCTTCGAGTTGACGAGATTTCCGGCAATCGTGAGCAACGCGCCACCTTCGAGATTATTGCTGATTATCGGATCATTGTCACCGGACGCCGCAGTGACGTTGGCGTTGAACGTGATAGCGTTTTGGCCGCTGAAGATGGCGGTGGTATTGTTCGCCAAAGTCAGTGGCTTGCTCGTCGTAAGCGCTCCGCCGAAGGCGAAGATGGCGCCGTTCGAGATGGTGATGCCCGAAGCCCCGCCGATGCCGTTGGCGGTGAGGCCGAGATTACCGCCCGCGGCGGTGATGCTTCCGGTGAAAGTGTTCGCGGCGGCCGGATTCAGGATCCAGGTGCCGCCGTCAGACTTCTGCAGATTGAGGATATTCGGGAAGGTGGCGTTGGTAGCGTTGACGAGCGCCAGGTTCATCTGGTTTCCTTCGGTGCTGGCCCCTCGAAGATCCAAGACCACGACACGGGCAACGGTATCACCTCGGGTGGTGTTCGCAAAAGTACCCGTATTCCAGATCAGTGCGCCGGAGCCGGAAGCGTCAATTCGGATGGAACGGTTTCCGGTGAAGTTGCCACCCTGCAACGTGAGATTACGGTTAGCGACCTCACCCTGGCCTACGTAAATAAGGGGATTCAGGTCACCTCCCCCGGGGATATTGGCGATGAAATTCCCCGCGGCTCCGAGCGAGCTCGATGTCCCTGTCCCTATGGAAGTGACGATGAGGTTGCCGTTATCTACCTGAGTATTCCCCACATAAGTGTTCGCGTTGCCCAGGATGAGCGCGCCGCCACCGGCCTTGATCAGATTGCCTCCTGCCGACCCGCTGATGACGCCGGACAGGATGCCGGCGGTGATCATCGTACCGGTGTTACCGTTGTTATTGACGGTGACCGTGCGGGCCGCGGTGCCGAGGTTGATGGCGTTGGTGATTTCCGTCTCACCGAGCGCCGTAGAAGAGCCGAGGACCAGCGAAGTCGGCGCGAAGTTAGTGGCACCCCAGGTCAACCCGCCACCGCCAAGGCTGACGACAAGCCGAGCCGGGGTCGCGGCGGCGAAACCGGAAGCTCCGCCGGACAGCTGGACCGTGCCGGTGCCGGCAACCGGCGCCGCCAAGGTACGCGAGAAAGTCCCGGAAGTCTCCAGGACGCCTCCGTTGATGACCAGCGGACTGGTGGCGGAAAGGCCTTGGACGGCGGCGGCCGAACTGGCCACCCTAAGCGCACCGCCGGTGATCGTGGTTGTCCCGGTGTAGGTGCTCGAGGTGGCGGGATTGAGAATCCAGAGGCCGGCATCCGCCTTGGTCAACGACAGGGCTTCGTTTGCGTTGGGGTTATCGCGTAGCCGGATCCTGAATTCATTATCACCGAGAGAATTTCCACCCAAGCTGAATGATCGCGTACCGGCTCCGCTGAAGGTCACGTCTGCCGTGCTGGTGAAAATGACCGTGGCGCTGTTCTGATTACCGCCGGCAAGAACGCTGTTACCGTATTGTCCGGAAGACTGGATGGTGGCAGCCCCCGCGAGGGTGAACTGGCGATCGGTGCTGAAGGAAGGGGATTGGGTCTCAGCAAAGATGGTCGAGTTGGAGCCCGTATACTGAAGCGTACCTGCGTTGAAGACCAGGTTAGCCGCCGTCGCACCAGTGCCAAGCGGGCTAGCCGATCCGGCGTTCATGGTCGTGGTGCCGGCGGGTAGCGCAAAGGCGACCGTGCCGCCCAGGATGGTGAGCGTGCCGAAGTCCGAAGCGGAAGAAGTCAGCGACAGCGTCGACGCGCCTGACTTGACGAGGTGTAGGTTGGCCCCCGAAAGGTTGCCGGTGAAGTAGCCCGCGCCGGTGCCGTTGCCGACGCGAAGGGTGGCAGCCGCACCGGTGTTGGTAACAGTGCCGGCGCCATTGAAGATATCGACGGCGTTGGTGCCGGAGGCCACCGTGCCCACGCTGACTCCATTGAGGTCAAAGGTGGCACCCTGACGGACAACGAGGTCGATGTCGGTGGCCCCAAGCACCCCGCCGCCGAGCCGAAGAGTACCTTCGTTGACGCGGATAGCGCCGGCCCCGGTGATGGTATTGGCGGCGTTCAACACGAGCACGCCATTTCCGCTCTTGGTGAGGCCGGCGGTGCTGGTGACGAGCGGGGTGTTGATCGTGAGGGTGTTACCCGACCCTTCTACGCGGATGGCGAAATCGTTGCCGGCCGCAGAAGGAATGAGCGAAGTTCCGCCGCTGATGGTGCTGCTGCCTCCGGTGAGCAGGATGCCGGTGCCGGCCGCGGTGCCGATGGTCAGCGACTGGCTCGCGGCGAGCGTGAGATTGTTGGCGCCATCGATCTTGAGGGAGTTGATCGAAGCGTTGGTCTGGGCGGTGATGGCACCCGTGACACGATTATGAGACGACGCGGTGAGTGTCGCAGCACCTCCCGCAGCGTCTACGAAGCCAACGTCGGTGCCATACGAGGGCGCACGCAACGTGGTGCCGACACCTGAGAAGGCGAAATCTGCGCCGTTGAAATAGATGCCCGAGCTGACGAAGCCGCTGGTGCCGGTCACGTTGACCGTGCCGGGGTTGGCTATGTTGACCGAGGCGCCAGCTGACCTGGTGGCGGAAGCGAAGGTGAGCGTACCGCTAACCGCAGACACAATGCCGTGTCCGGTCGTGGCGGTGAGGGCTCCGACCGTCTCCGAATTGGCTCCTCCGGTATAGATGAACGAACCTCCGGCGGCGTTGGTAAAGCTGTCGACGTTGAAGGTGATGGCTCCGGCGTCAGGGAGAATGTCGAAGGTGGTGTCCGTCAGCTTGAGCGTACCGCCAGCCACCGTGGTGCCGCCGGTGAGAGTGTTGCTGGCGGTCCCGGCGAGCACCCAGGTGCCGACGCCGATCTTCATCAGCGAGAGGGCGCTCGTGCCGCTGTTCGTAAAGACCGAGGTGATGGTGTTGTCGCCCGTACTGCTACCTCCAAGCGTCAGGGTCTTGGCTCCGGCGACGGAATTGGTGATGGCTCCGCTGACCGTCAGGGCGCCGGTGCCGCTGGCGTTGAGGAAGGCATTTGCCGTAGTGGTGTTGATCGTGATCGGCTTGCTCAGGGTGGCCGCAGGGCCGGTGTAAGTGAGCGCGCCAGAGGTAGTGGTAGCGTTGCCGATCAGGATGCCGGAGGTATTGGCGAAGCCGCCGACATCCGAAAAAGACACCGTACCCGCGTTGATGTTGGTCGGTCCGGCGAAGGGACCCGCCGTGCCCGCATAGATCAGGGTGCCCGTGCCGCTCTTGGTGAAGACATGGGCCGCCGTCGTGGATGCGAGTATGCTGCCGTTGATGATGGTCTCGGCGTTGCCGCCGACCGCGAACGTCATGACGTTCGTGTTGTTATGATTGAAGGGGTTGCCGTTGATCGTGACCGTGCCGCTGGTGTTGTTGGTCAACGTGTAACCACGATAATCTCCGGCAGCCAAGCCGGTGGTGCTGCCGGACACGCCATAACCATTCCTACCGGCGAAGGTGAAGACGGCGCCGGCGGTGCCCGCTTCACGCAGCAGGGTACCGAAGGTGACGGTCTGATTGATCAGGGATCCGCCGATGCCCAATGGCCCGGTGACGTCGCGGTCGACAAAAATGACCGATCCCGTAGTATTGTTCCTGACGCGGACATTGCGTGCGGCGAAACTAGTTGGTGCGTCGGTGCGGACTTCCAGCCAGCCGTTCACCAGGTCGACGGCGTTGACGGCACTGCTGATTCCCAGCGCGCCATTGGACTGCACGCGCACGGTGCCGGAATCCACGCGGACTGCTTGCGCGAAGGAATTGTTGGCGTTCTGCAGCCAGAGGGTGCTGCCGATGAGACTGCCGGTCTTGAAGAAACGATCGGTCGAATTCTCCGCCCCGCCGACCACCCCGGAAACGATGAAGTTTCCGCTTCCGTAAAAATACGAGAACCCGCCGGCGCCGATGTTCACCGGTCCGCTGATGGTCGTCGCACCGTGCGTCGCCCAGAAACGCGTCTCTCCGATACCATGACCCGACGTAAGTCCCCCTGCCAGGGTGTTGTAGCCGATGCTGATCAACGCACCGGAATCATTGTTCATACCGGGACCACGGCCCGAGATGGTGACCTCGCGGCTCAGGTTGATGGCGCCAGCGGTGGATCCGGCGCCACTGGAGGTTCCCTGCAAGACAAGCGCCCCACCTGAATAGCCAGGGTTGCCACGGGTCGCCCAGCCGGTGACGGAGATGGCCGAGCCAGTCGCTGCGCCAAGCTGGTTTGCGGCGGTGATGACGAGGCTGCCGCCCTTGATCGCGATGTCGCCGGAAAGTCCCGCGGAATTGTCGGCGGTCAGCACCAAGGTGCCGTTGCCAGTCTTGGTGAAGCCGCTCGTCCCAGCCAAAGCGGAGCTGATGGTGGCGCGGTTAGTCCAGCGGCCG
>JBIKIO010000065.1:0-7473 GCA_044361555.1 Opitutales bacterium | reverse complement strand
AGCCTTGAATGAACTTCTGGAGCAGGAAATCTTCCTGCGCCGCACGGACGAGGCGTTCGAGCTGCTCCTGGGTGTGCACGAAACGCAGGCCCGCGCCGTCCTCGGCGACCTCGGGCTTGAAGACGACTGGGAAGCCGTGGCAGGCCGCGAACGCGGCGGCTTCCTTGACCCGGTCCTCCTGGGTGTCCTCAAGGGAAAGCGCGAGGGTCGGACAGCAGCGCGAGTCTCGCTGGAAAGGACGCAGCAGGAGGGACTTCGCGTCGCCGATGAAACCGCCGACGCGGCCGAGGGCGGGATTGGCCGAGGCGAAGGCGGTGAGGCGGCGATGGCGTAGGCTCAGGAGCACGATGCCCAGACGCACCGGCAAGTAGAGGAGCCAGCCCGGCCAGAGCGACGGCTGCATCAGCCCGCGGACCTTCATGACGATCTCGCGGCGACCGCGCCAGGTCATCGCCGGCACGACCCAGTGAGTGAAGAACCAGATGAAAGCAAAGAGCCCCAGCACGATCCAAGCCGCATACTGCTTGTAGCGAGGGAACTGCTCCATGAAGGGCGGCCCCAACGTGCTGCCGAGCAGCATGAGCAGCGGCGTCCAGACGAGCGCCGCCGTGAAGAGCAGCAGCGAGAGACGCGGCAGGCCGAGGCGCAAGATGCCCGCGGTCACGAAGGTCGGCACGCGGCTGGCGGGGATGAAACGCGAGCTGACGATCACGAGCATGCCGCGTGGCGAACCGAACCAGCCAGCCATGCGGTCGATCTCATGCTCCTTCACGATCCACTTGAGCGGCGCGCGGCGGAGCGCCCCACGCCCCAGCCAACGGCCCAGCGAATACAGCACCATGTCCCCGATGAAGATGCCGACGGTGCAGGCCAGCGCGGCCCACCAGAAGCCGATGATGCCTTCCGCCGCGAGGAGACCCGCGGCCAGGCAGGTCGGATCTTCCGCCACGAAGGTGCAGAGGATGATGATCAGGAGGAGGATCCAGAAGCGGGCGCCGTCCGAGGCCACCAGATGCGGATAAGGTTCGGTCGCCGGCACGGGCGCCGGACGCTTCGCCGCCTGACCTGACTCGACGGACGCGATGAAACGGATGACCTCCGGGGCGGCTTCGGCACTGTGGCCGCCCTCGACCTCGATGAGCCGCGCCTGCGGCATGAGCTTGGCCGAATAACGGGCGGCGTCGACCGGCGTGACCCAGTCGGCCTTACCATGGACGAGCAGCACCGGTCCGTTCCAGGCGCGTAAGGAGGCCTTAGCGTCGGAGAGATCGCTGTCGAAGAAGACGCCCGAGTAGCCGCGGTTGTAAGGGACCTGGTCGGCCAGGCCGAAATGCGGTGTGGCGACGTCGAACAGGAAGAACGGGATGTGATGGAAGAAGTAGACGAACTTGTTGGCGACAGCGTTGCCGAGGAGCGTGTATTCCTGCGCGCCGGGCGCGGAGATCAGCGTGAGCGAGGCGACGCGGTCCGGATACTTCGTCGCGACCGCGAGGGCGACCATGCCGCCCATGCCTTCGCCGACGAGATGGAAGCGGCCCTTGCCGAGCTGCGGCTCCATCGAACGCAGCATATCGGCGGCGATGCTCTCGTCGCTCATCGACGCGCGCGAACGATGGTAGGCGGTCGGCCAGCGGACGGCATAGACCAGACCGCCGGCGTCGGAGAGACCCGACTTGACGAGGTCGACGGCGGCCTGATTCCATTCGGCGCCACCGTCCGGGAGACGGGGGATGACGATGACCGGCAAGGCGGTACGGCCCTGCGGACTGCCGAGCGGCTCGAATTCAACGAGGTGGGCTTGCTCGGCCTTGGGCTGACGATCGGCGGAAGTCACCCAACGGGAGACCACGACCAGCAGGATGTAGGCGGCCAGCACGATCCACTTCACCGGGACGCGCCCGAGGTTTCGCTTGCGCTCAGCAGAGGTAGACATCCGTAGCCCATCAAAGGTCGTCGGCCCCGCTGGGCAAGACGGGAAGGTCGGCAGAATCGACGATTGCCCGATTTATGGCTTCCGTAAGGCGGGTAAGCCCTCTTGTCTTAGGACACGTGCAACCCACCGGAAAGGAACTCCCAGGCCTCAGGGTCACCATCGACAAGGTGTCCCACCACCGGGACGCGAACTTCCCCCCGGAAACCCCGCACGCCTTCGTCTACTTCCTGACCATCAGCAACCTCTCCCAGGAGACGGTCAAGCTGCTCGGGCGGAAATGGATCATCCGCTCGCCGGACGGCGAGATCGAGATCTTCGAGGGCGATGGCATCGTGGGCGAGACCCCCACCCTGCCCCCAGGCGAGCAGTTCTCTTATAACAGCTACCACCTCGCCGGCGGCCCGCGGACGGCCGAAGGCTCCTTCCACGGCACCACCTCGACCGGCGAACGCGTCTTCACGCGCATCCCGGTCTTCGCGATGACGCCCCCTCCCGACCCTTCCTGATGCGACTTACCGACCTCAACTCCGGCCGTGAAATCGGCGCCAACTGCATGCTCACCGAATTCGGTGGCCTGCGGCTGGTGTTCGACTGCGGCCTCCACCCCAAGCTCGACGGCCGTAAGGCGCTCCCGCAGATCGACAAGATCCAAGGCTCGGTCGACGGCGTGATCCTCACGCACTGTCACCTCGACCACCTTGGCTCGCTCCCGCTCCTGCTCAAGCAGCACCCGTCGGCCCGCGTCTACGCGTCGGCCGCCACGACCCTCTTCGTCCGTCGCCTGCTGAGCAATTCGATCCAGGTCATGAAGCGCCAGCGCGAGGAAACCGGCAACGCTGACTACCCGCTCTACGTCGAGACCGACGTCGAACGCGTCGAGCACGCCCTCGCGGCCGTGCCCCTCGCCAACCCGCGCATCATCGGCCGCGGCGGCGAAGAGGTCGCCCTCACCTTCCACCTCGCCGGACACGTGGCCGGCGCCGTGGGCTGCCTCGTCGAACACCGCAAGAAGAAGCACTTCTTCACCGGCGACGTCCACTTCCAGGCCCAGCGCACGGTCGACGGCGCCAACTTCCCCCGCACGCCGGTCGACACGCTCGTCATGGAATGCACCCGCGGGGCGACGGCTACGTCACCGACGTTCAATCGCGCCAAGGAAGAGCAACGGCTCATCAAGGCGATCAACGCCGTCTGCGACGAGGGCGGCTCCGTCCTGCTCCCGGCCTTCGCCTTCGGCCGAATGCAGGAGATCCTGATGCTGCTCCAGGACGCCGCCGACGCGGGCGATCTCGCCGACGTACCGATCTTCTGCTCCGGACTCGGCCTCGACCTCTGCGACTACCTCGATGCGGCGAGCAAGAAGACCAAGCAGGTGAAGTTCAACCGCCAGGTCCTGCGCGACCTCGGCATCCTCCCCCTCTCCCGCAAATACGTGCAGCCCGGCAAGAACATGCCCGAACGCGGCATCTACCTGCTTTCGAGCGGCATGCTCGTCGAGAAGACGCCCGCCTGGCGCGTCGCGGCGAACACCCTGGACCACGAGGAGAACGCGGTGTTCTTCGTCGGGTACTGCGATCCGGAGACCCCGGGCGGCGAACTCATCGGGATGAGCCCGGGCGGCGAATTCAAGTTCAAGACCCTCGATCACACGTCCACCTTGCGCGCCAAGGTCGAGCGCTTCCACCTGAGCGGCCACGCCGACCGCGAGGAGCTCATCGACTTCGCGAAATCCGTCTCGCCGAAGGACATCGTACTGACGCACGGCGATCCGCCCGCCCGCGCCTGGATGAAGGAGACCCTCGCGGCCGCCCTGCCCGGCACCCGCGTGCATGACCCCGAACCGGGCGTTCCGCTGACGCTGTGACCCTGCTGCCGCAGTCCGTCGAAGACTGGCGCGAGTTCACGCTCACGCGTGGTCCGCGCATGGCGGCGGAGGCTTTCCTGCTCAAGCTGGCCGAAATGGCCCCGGCGGAACAGCGGGCGGCCCTGTGCGGCCTACCCGACACGCGCACGCTGACGCGCCGCTTCGAAGAGGCCTGGCCGCTGCGCGAAGCGGCGCTCGGCGGCGTCCCCTTCCTCACCAAGGACCTGTATTTCCGCCAGGATGAACCGACCTTCGCGGGCTCGACCTTCCTCCCGCAGGAGATCGGCGCCGCCCGCGCCACGTCCTCGCTGCCCGCCGCGTTCGAAGCTGACGCCGGCGCGATCGAATGCGGCCGCACCCAGCTCAACGAGTTCGCCTTCGGCCTGAGCGGCGAGAATCCGCATTACGGCGACTGCCCGCATCCGACGCATCCTGACCTGCTCGCCGGCGGTTCGAGCTCCGGCTCGGCCTTCGCCGTCGCCCGCGGGCTCGTGCCCTTCGCGCTCGCCACCGACACGGCCGGCTCCATCCGCGTCCCCTGCGGCACCTGCGGCGTCTGGGGCCTGCGGCTCTCGCCCGACCTCGCGCCCGTCGGCGATATCTTCCCGCTTTCTCCCGGCTATGACACGCAAGGCTGGATCGCGCGCACGGCCGGCGATCTCCGCCAAGTCTCGGCCGCGGTGCTCGGGGAAGCCCCGCCCGCCGGCGCTGGCCTCTGGGCCGGTGACCTCGGCCTGGGTATCCCCGCTCCCGATCTCGCCGCCATGCGTGCCGTCGCGCTGAAGGCGGGTGCCCAGGAAGACGTCGCGGCCGCGACGCTGCTCCGCTTGGCCTGCGCCGACGCGGCCGACACCTATCCGGTCCTCGGCGGCCATGCGGCCGCGCGGGTCCATGCCAGCTGGCTCGAACGCCGCCGCGAAGAATACGACCCCGTCGTCTGGGCGCGGCTCGATGCCGGCCGGCGCCGCACCTACGATGAACTCCGCGCGGCCGAAGCGGCGCGTGCCCGCGTGGCCGACGCTTTCCGCACGATCTTCCGACGCCACCACTTCATCGCCCTGCCCGCGACCTTCGGGGGCGCGGTGAGTAAGGCGGCGTCGGACGACACTCACCGCCGGCGCCTGCTCGCCTTGAACGCGCCGGCCTCACTAGCCGGCCTCCCCCTGGTAGTCGCGCCCGCGCGCCTGCCGGACGGACTGACCGCGGGCGTGCAGTTCATCTTCCCCGACATGGCGAACTTCGGCTGGGACTCCGTCCTCGGCCGGCTCGCCTGATCAGAGACGCTTGCGGCGCATGTGCGCCGAAGGCTGGCCCAGCGCCTCGCGGTATTTCGCGACGGTGCGGCGGGCGATCTGCACGCCGCGCTTGCGCAGCTCGGCCGTGATGGCCTCGTCGGCCAGCGGCTCGGCGGGGTTCTCGCGGGCGAGGATGTCGGCGATCAGCTCCTGCACGCCTTCCTGGGCGACGGTGCCGCCGTCGGAGGTCGAGACGCCGGAGGTGAAGAACCAGCGGAATTCGCGGAGGCCGTGCGGCGTGAGCATCCACTTGTTGGCCGCGGCGCGGCCGACGGTCGTCTCATGTACGCCCATCTCCTTGGCGACGTCGGTCATCGTCAGCGGACGGAGCCGCGAAGGACCGTGCTCGAAGAACTCCGCCTGGCGCTCGAGGATGATGTGCGCGAGTTTCTCGATGGTGCGCTGGCGCTCCTCGATGGCGCCGATCAGGAACTTGCCCTGACGCATGCGCTCGAGGATGTACGTGCGCTCCTTCTCGCCGAGGGTCTGGCCGGCGAGCATGTCCTTGTAGGCCGGCGCGAGGCGGAGCTTCGGGACGTGCCGGTCGTCCATGGTGATCTTCCACTTGTCGTCCGGGCCCATCTCGACGGTGGCGTCGGGCGTGACGACACGGTTGTCGTCGCGCGCGAAACGGCGGGCGGGCACGGTCTCGAGCTTGGCGAGCTCGGCAAGCGCCTCGCGGATATCGTCGAGTTCGACGTCGAGGAGGCGCGCGCATTCCTCGAGGCGTCGGCCCATCATGGGTTCCCAGCAATCGCTGATCAGCCGGGCGGCGGTGGACAGCCTGCGACCGCGCTGACGGAGCTGGGCGAGGAAGCATTCGCGGAGGTCGCGGGCGCCGATGCCCGGCGGATCGAAGGCCATCAGCAGCGTATGGGCCGTCATGATGGCCTCGTAAGGCTGGCCGGAGCGCAGGGCGAGGGTCGAGAGGTCCTCCTCGACGAACCCGCGCTCGTCGAGCGAGGCGACCAGGAGCTTCAGCGCCTCCTGCACGGCGGGGTCGTCGCTGGCGGTGCGGGCCTGATCGGCGAGATGCTCCGAGAGCGAGGCTTCGCCGGTGGCCGATTCGAGCATGTGCCGGCGACGCTCTTCGTCCTCCTGCGTATAGCCCTGGGAGCGGATCTCTTCGTAATAGCTCTCGTCCCAGTCCTCCTTCATGCGCTTGAGCGCGTCGAAATCATCGTCTCCGAGCGAAAGCTCGCGGGGACCATCGTCCTCGGGCTCCTCGGAAGGCAGCGGGCCGTCCAGGTTCTCATTGGAGACCGGTTCGACCTCCTCGAGCAGCGGATTGGCGGCCAACTCCGAGGAGATCTCACGCAGGAGCTCGGCCGCAGGCACCTGGAGGATGCGGAGCGACTGGCGAAGCTGCGGCGTGAGGACGAGGCCCTGGACCTGCTTCTGCGATTGATTGATGCCTTGGTTGCCCATCGAGCGAGGTCTATGAAAGAGAGGTCCGAGCCGATTTGCAAAGGGTATTGAAGGCCCTAACGCCTTGCGCCCCCCGCGAAAGCGGCCACGCTCCTGCTTCCGAGCACACCATCGGCACGATGCGTCATTTCCATCTCCTGCAAGGCCAAGAGGTCTCCGCCGCCCTCCCCGAGGCCGAGGTCGCCCGGATGCTGGCGGACGGCGAACTGACGCCCGACAAGCCCTGCATCCTGGCCGGGGAGGACACCTGGCGGACGGTCGGCGACTTTTTCCCGTCCGGGTCCGGCCTCAAGGTCAGGACCACCAAGCCACCGGCCAGCGAGGCCGAACAGATAAGCACGGCGAACCGGATCGACGAGCACACCCGCCGTCGCCTCCTCGTCTACGGGCTCGCCGACGCCATCACGATCGACGCATTCACGCAGACGCAGGCCGTGAAGGCCATCGTCGACCGGGAAAAATCGCTGCGTGGCGTGTGGCTCGTCCATCGGGCGGCACAGGTCGTCGCCTTCTTCGGCATGCTCGCGATCGGCATCGTGCTCGGCGCGACGGCTAATCCGCTCAGCCTGCGCCTTGAACAGGGGGCGGCCCTCCTGCAACGGCAGGACGGCGACGCGAAGGCCAACCTTTCGGTGCTGCGCAGTACGCTGCGCGACCGCGCCTACGTGCTCGAACGCGACCGCTTGAACAGCGGCGGCAAGCCGCGGCCGGCCGGAAAGTGACGACGCTCAGCGCGCGCGGCGCGTCGAGCAATCCGGCTCGGAACAACGGCCGAGGTTCGACGGAGTGAGGCGCGTGACTTTGCCGGTCACGCTGTCCACGACGGCCAGCCATTCGCCTTGGGCGGCCACGAGGTGCCGTCCGTCCGCGCACCACGAAGCGTGGGCGAGCGGCGCCGGGCTGGCGGCTTCGATCGAGCGGACGCTGCCCGCGGCGAGGTCGATGACGCCGAG
>JBIKIO010000067.1:0-7248 GCA_044361555.1 Opitutales bacterium | reverse complement strand
CTTCCAGCGGCGGCCGAGCCCGACGATCGCGGCGTCGGCGACCTTGAGCGCGAGCTGATCTTCGTCCTTGGCCTCGACGTTGGTGGAGAAAGCATAAGCGGCGTTCTCGCAGGCGACGACCGCGGTGTTCGCCGTGCGACCGATGCGCAGCTTGACGGAAGAGTTCGGTGAAATCTGGATCGCGCCGTGCGTAGAGAGCGCGAACTGGACGAGATTGCCGAGCGCGGTATCGTCGGAAACGACGGCGACCGAGACGATGCCCCTCGCGGCGAGGGCCGCGATGTCATCGTTGACCACGACTTTCTGGCCGAAGAGCGGAGCGGTGAGGAGGGCGGCGAGGAGGGCGAGGAAACGCATCGATGAAGGGGATTAGGAGGTTAGCAGTTTGACCTAGGTAGGGCGGGGAGTTCAATCCCACTGATGTCTCTCGATAAGGAATCCGTCCAGAAGGCCCTCGGCCAGATCCGCTACCCCGGATACAGCCGGGACATCGTCTCGTTCGGCCTGGTCAAAGGCATCGAGGTGACCCTTGACGGCAAGGTCAGCGTCGGCCTGGCCGTGACCAGCGCCGACCCCGAAGTCCCGAAGAAGCTCTACGCCGAGATCGAGGCCGCGCTCAAGGCCCTGGGAGCCAGCCAGCCCGAGATCGCCATCACCGTCACCGTCCCGAAGGGCGCCCCGGCGGCCGCGACCCCCGCCGCCCCCACGAAGCTGCCGGCCGACGCGGGAGTCGGCCAAGTGAAGCATATCATCGCCGTCGCCAGCGGCAAAGGCGGCGTCGGTAAGTCCACTTTCGCCGTCAATCTGGCCTGCGCCCTCGCCCGCGACCTCGCCGAGAAAGGCCGCCCGGGCCGGGTCGGGCTGATGGACTGCGATATCTACGGCCCCTCGGTCCCCCTGATGATCGGGGTGAATGCCCGCCCGATGCTCGACGGCGACACCCTCATCCCCCTGGAGAATTTCGGCGTGAAGGTGATGTCGATGGGCCTGCTCATCGACGCCGACGCCCCCGTGGTCTGGCGCGGACCGATGATCATGAAGACGATCTCGCAGTTCGCCACGAACGTCCGCTGGGGCGAACTCGACGTGCTCCTGATCGACCTCCCCCCGGGCACCGGCGACGCCCAGCTCTCCATCGCCCAGTCGATGGCGCTCAGCGGGGCGGTCATCGTGACGACCCCGCAGACCGCGGCGGTCGCGGTCGCGCTGCGCGGGGCGGCGATGTTCGCCAAGGTCGGCGTGCCCATCCTCGGCGTGGCCGAAAACATGAGTTTCCTCGAGGCCGCGGACGGCTCCCGCCAATACCTTTTCGGCCAAGGCGGCGGTCTCAAGGTCGCCACGGCCTTGGATTCGATCCTGCTGGGCGAAGTCCCCCTCGACCCGGCCATCCGCCAGGGCGGCGACCACGGCATCCCGGTGGTCATCAGCCACCCGGACGGCAATCCGGCCCGCGTCTTCCGCTCGATCGGCCTGACGGTGCTGAGGGGGCTGGAAACGACGAAGTAACCCGGCCGTCGCCTCCGGCTTGCATGTCTGTCATATTTCCCGCAATCTCTGGCCCAAGGATGAGAGAAAACAATCAGGAGATGAAGCCCGCCGCCGACCTGGCCGCGCGTTCATCCCTGTATGCTGAGTTCCTCGCGGAGCGTGAGGAGATTCTCCGCCACAAGTGGATCGAATCCGAGAAGGCCGGCTGCGACATCGGTTTCGAACGCGCCCTGCTCGATTGGACCCGCCATCACCGAGCCCGCTGGCGTCTGCTGAGGCGCGGCGGCAAGCCGGCCTGAGCCACCCCTGTCCCCGCCAAACAGAAGGGCCGGCTCGCATCGCTGCGTCCGGCC
This sequence comes from Opitutales bacterium, assembly GCA_044361555.1. Taxonomy (GTDB): domain Bacteria; phylum Verrucomicrobiota; class Verrucomicrobiia; order Opitutales; family UBA953; genus UBA953. The sequence continues at coordinate 5,407 of JBIKIO010000067.1, read as the reverse complement.
CTTCTGGCGGAGGAGACTCGGAAGTTTAGCCCTTGATCTCCTTATGCAGCGTGTGACGGCGCAGGGAGGGGTTGTACTTCTTGAGCTCCACCTTCTCCTGGGAAAGCTTCTTGTTACGGGTGGTCATGTAACGGGAAGGGCGCTTGCCCTCCTTACGGGCTTCGGTGCATTCAATGATAACGGTTTCGCGAGCCATGGTTTTTGTCGGTTGGAAGGTTGAGGTTTGGGAACGGGACCAGCCGGAGCAAGCCCGAAAAAGAGCCGGGCGGCCTTTTGAGCCGCCCGGATCGGACCGAAGGTGGGGTTAATCAGCCCCAGAGACGCTTCTTATGGCGATTTTCCTTCGAGCGCTTGCGGCGCTTGTGCTTGTTCATCTTCAGACGACGCTTCTTCTTGAGGCTTCCCATGGGTGATAGTGAATCGCAACTTGGCGACCCGATGGCCGACAGTAAAGCCGAAACTAAGCCGAAATAACGGTCTCCGCCACCCAAGCCCCTGCCCCCCAGGCCCTGCCTACGTCCGCACGCAGGCCGGCTTGATCGAAACCGTCGTCGGCCCACGCGAAACACGCGCTGCCGCTGCCGGTCAGATGCCAGTTCAGACCGGTGACGCGACCGAACGACGCCAAGCCGGCCGGCAGGGCGAGATACTTGGCGAAGACGGGCGCGGCCAGGTCGTTACCCAAATCGGTCGGATCCGCGGAGGGTCGGGCGACCCAGGCGGCCAGCTCGGCTTCGGCCTGCGCCGACGGACGATACTTCCCAGCCTTGGCGAGCAAGCCATAGGCTTCAGGGGTGGGCACGCCGAAGGGTGGCTTCGCGATGACGACCTTGCGCCCCGCCAGGGCGGCGCGCGCGGCGGCCGGCAGGATCGCCAGCCGCTCTCCCCTGCCCCGCATCACCGCGGCCTGTCCGCGCACGAAGAACGGACAGTCGGAACCGATCTCGGCCGCGAGCGCTTCGAGCGCCTCAGGGCCGAGCGGTTCGCAGGAGGCGAGGTCGAGCAGACGTAACGCGGCGGCGGCGTCGGCGCTCCCTCCGCCCAAGCCGGCGCCATGCGGCACCCGTTTACTCAGATGGAAATGTCCGGTCGGCGCGGACGGACGGCGACGCGCATACGCGGACGCGGCCTTGAGCACGAGATTCGTGCCGTCGACCGGCAACGACGGGTCATCGCACGTGAGGCCGAGCGGACGGCCCACGTCGAGCGTGAGCGTGTCGGCGAGCGCGATCGGGGTGACGAGGCTGACGAGCTCATGGAAGCCGTCTTCCCGCCGGCCGGTGATGGCCAACGACAGGTTCAACTTCGCTTGGGCGGCTGAAACGAGCACTCCGCACGATGCTCCGGCCGGACCGCCGAGGCGAGGCGAATCAACGGTCAGGCCCGCGGGTGCGACTTGCGATGGACCTCGCGCAGCTTGGCGACGCTGAGGTGCGTGTAGATCTGCGTGGTCGAAAGCGACGAGTGGCCGAGCTGCTCCTGCACGAGACGGAGATCCGCGCCATTGGAGAGCAGGTGCGTCGCGCAGGCGTGCCGCAGCTTGTGCGGAGTGAGATCCGCCGGCAGGCCGGCGAGCGCGAGCTTACGCTTCAGCATCAGCTGCACCGCGCGCGGATTAAGCCGCCCACCACGGGCGGCGAGCAGCAACGGTGCGCCCCGAGCCGGCGCGCCGCGCAGCGCGAGATAAGCCTTCACGGCGCTGATGGCGGCATCGCCGACGGGTACGACCCGTTCCTTGGAACCCTTACCCATGAGCCGCACGAGGCCGGAACCGAGGTCGAGGTCGCCGCCGTCGATCCCGCAGAGTTCAGACACACGCAGGCCACCGCCGTAGAGCAGCTCAAGGATGGCCATGTCCCGCGCGACTTCCTGCGGATCGTCTTTTTCAGAAACTTCCGCGGCGTCCATCAACGTATCGGTCTGCGCCTCGGTCAGGAACTTCGGCAGGGACTTCGGCAGCTTGGGTAGCACGAGTCCCGCGGCGGGCGTCGTGGTGATGCCGCCGCGCTCGCGGAGATCGGCGAGGAAGGCGCGCAGGGCCGAGACCTGGTTATGTACCGAGCGTCGGTTGTGCGTGCCTTGGCGTTCGATGACGAAGTCGCGCAGGTTACGCGCGGTGAGTTTCGACCAATCGCCGTCCCAGCCGCCGTTGGACTTCATCCAGAGCGCAAAGCCCTTGAGCGAACGCCCGTAGGTCAGGCACGACAGCGCGGCCAGCCGACGACCGGCCAGCTGACGCGTCAGGAAATCAGAGACCTGGGCCGAGCCCGGCCAATCCGTCGGTTCCCCGTCGTCTTGCTGGACGGGGCGACGCTTCACGGCTGCGGCTGCTTGCCGTGGACGGCACGCACCGTGATGCCGATTCCGCCACGGACGCCGAAGGCGCCGGTGACTTCGCACCAGATCGGGTCGATGGCGGCGACGAGGTCGTCGAGGATCTTGTTGGTCAGGTGTTCGTGGAACATTCCCTGCTGGCGGAAGCTCCAGTAGTAAAGTTTGAGGGACTTCGACTCGACGATGCGCGGACCCGGCACGTAGCGGATCGTGATCTTCGCGAAGTCGGGCTGGCCGGTCGCCGGGCACAGGCAGGTGAACTCATCCGTCGTCAGTTCGACGGTGTAGTTCCGGCCCGCGTTGCGGTTCGGGAAGGTCTCCAGCGTCTGCTGGGGCTTGTTCTGGGTATTCCCGAGGTGGGAGAGCCCGGTGAGGTCCTGAGGCTGAGTGGCCATGCGGACAGGCAACCCATCCCGACGAAAGAGACAAGCGTCGAACGGCGAAAGACCCTATCTGCCCCAAACTGCTTGCCACATCCCGCTCCTGCGGTTGCCTCGGATATACCCACGCCGCATGCACGTCCGGGCTATCGCCATCCTCGGAGCCACCGGCTCCATCGGCACGACCACCCTGAGCGTCGTGCGGGCCCACCCGTCTCGCCTCCGTGTCGCTGGTCTGGCCGCCCATTCGCGCTGGCGCGACCTTGTCGCTCCGGCCAAGGAATTCGGCGTCGGCGTCATTGCCCTGGCCGATCCAGCCGCCGCCGCCGAAGCCCGCGCCTCCGGAGCCTTCCCCGCCGGCACCCGCATCCTCGAAGGTACCGCCGGCCTGACCGAAGTCGCCTGTCTTCCGGAAATCTCGATGGTTGTCTCGGCCGTCGTCGGCACCGCCGGCCTCGCGCCGACGCTCGCGGCGCTCAAGGCCAAGAAGGACGTCGCCCTCGCGAGCAAAGAACTCCTCGTGCTCGCCGGCAAGTTCGTCACGGAAGCCGCCCACGTCTCCGGCGCGCGCCTGCTGCCGGTCGACAGCGAGCACAACGCGATCCACCAGCTCCTGCGCGACAAGCCCAAGGGCGACATCGCCCGTCTCGTGCTCACGGCCTCGGGCGGCGCCTTCCGCGACACGCCGCTCGCCGACCTCCGTCACGTCACGCTCGACCAAGCGCTCAAACATCCGAACTGGAGCATGGGACCGAAGGTCACGATCGATTCCGCGACGATGGCCAACAAGGGCCTCGAGGTGATCGAAGCCCGCTGGCTCTTCGACGTGCCCGCCGACCGCATCGACGTCGTCGTCCATCCGCAGAGCATCATCCACTCCTTGGTCACGCTCGCCGACGGCAGTTTACAGGCGCTGCTCTCGCCGCCCTCGATGGCCTATCCGATCCAAGACTGCCTGCTGTTCCCGGAAAGACTACCCTGCCCCGCGCCGCGACTCGATCTCGCCCAGGCCCTCACGCTGGGGATGACCCCGCCGGACCCGGCCCGCTACCCCTGCCTCGGGCTGGCCCGGGCAGCGGCCACGACCGGCGGCACCGCCCCGGCAATCTTCAACGCGGCCAATGAGGTCGCCGTGGCGGGCTTCGTAGCCGGCCAGCTGCCCTTCACGGGTATCGCCGAACTCGTCGGGCGCACCCTGGCGGCGGTTTCGGCCCGGGAACCCGGCACCTTGGACGAAGTCCTCGCCGCCGACGCCGAAACCCGCGGCGTCGCGTACAGGCTCGCACCCGGCCTCGGCCTTTGAGATAAACCCTCCCCTTCCCTTTACATGGACAACCTTTCTTTCGGCGACCTCCTCGGCTCCCTCTGGGGCCTCGCCCTCGTCGCCATCTTCTTCGGCGGCTCGATCTTCGTGCACGAGCTCGGCCACTTCCTCGCCGCCCGCAAGCGCGGCCTGAAGATCGAGCGCTTCTCGATCGGCTTCGGCCCGCGCCTCTTCGGTTGGACCGGCAAGGACGGCGTCGACTACCGCGTGTCCATCATCCCCCTCGGCGGCTACGTCGCCCTGCCCCAGCTCGCCGACATGGAAGGCATCGAAGGCGCGAGCAGCGAGGAGGCCGAGCAGCTCCCCAAGATCTCCTACGCCGACAAGATGATCGTCTCGGTCATGGGGGCGGTCTTCAACGTCATCTTCGCTTTCGTCCTCGCCTGCGTGCTCTGGGTCACCGGCATGCCGGTCGCCGCTGGCAGCAACTCCACCGTGATCGGCTACGTCCCCGAGCAGGTCGTGACGAGTTCCGGCCACCTCGCCGAACTCGGCCTCGGCAACACGGTCCCGGGACCGGCGTTCAAGGCCGGCCTGCGTTCCGGCGACAAGGTGATCGAGGTCGACGACGCCGCCGTCTCCAACTTCAACCAGATTTCCGAGGCCATCATGCTCGGCAACCGGAAGGATTCGCAAGGCAACCCGACCGCGACCTTCAAGATCGAACGTGGCACCGAGACGCTCGAGATCGTGGTGCAGCCCGCCCGGCTGGAGATCAATGCCCAGTCCGGTGATAAAGTCCGCGTAGCCGGACTCCAGCCGCGCACCGCGGTGATCGTCGGCACGCCCGCGCCGGGTTCGCCCGCCGAGAAGGCCGGCCTGAAATCCGGTGACCGCATCCTGTCCATCGATGGCCAGCCGCTCAACAACACCGTCGAATTCCGCGAACTCCTCCGCAAGAGCGGCGCCAAGCCCCGTACGCTCCTGGTCGAACAGGCCGACGGCGTCTCCGCCAAGGTCGTCATCACCCCGCAGGTGACGACGACGGTCAACCCGGTCAGCATCATCGCTTACGGCGAAGACCGCCGCCACTCCCTCATCCTCGTTCCCGCGACCCGCGATCTCCTAAGCAAAGACCCCGAAGCCGTCCGCGACCAACTGATGGTACTCGGCATCTCACCCGACGACCCCGCCCTCGCGGAGACGCTGAAGATCGGTACGATCATCGACAAGGTCGATGGCCGCGACCAGATCGTCTCGGTTCGTTCGCTCGACGGACTCGTGCAGGCGGTCGGCCGTGCCCCGCGCGACCTGACGCTCTACTGGAAGCGCGCCAACGGCGAAGCCGGCAACCTGACGCTGAAGAAGGCCCAGTCCGTCGACAAGCAGCCCGTCCAGCACGCCCAGATCGGCACGTATTTCGTCACCC
>JBIKIO010000026.1:0-14847 GCA_044361555.1 Opitutales bacterium | reverse complement strand
AGGGCATCGAGTTCGACTACTGCTGCGTCCACGCCTCCTACGCGCTCCGCGCCGCGGGCTATGAGACGGTGATGGTGAACTCCAATCCCGAGACGGTCTCGACCGACTACGACACTTCCGACCGCCTTTACTTCGAGCCGCTTACGCTTGAGGACATCCTGGAGATCTACCGCACCGAGCAGTGCGTCGGCGCGATCGTGCAGTTCGGCGGCCAGACCCCGCTCAACCTCGCCGCAGACCTTGAAGCCGCCGGTGTCACGGTCGTCGGCACTTCGCCCGCGAGCATCGCGCTCGCCGAGGACCGTCAGCAGTTCAAGGACATCCTCATCGAGCTCGGCATCCGCCAGCCGGTCAACAAGACCGCCCTCTCGGCCGAAGAAGCCTACCAGGCCGCCGAAGAGATCGGCTTCCCGGTCCTCCTGCGTCCGTCCTTCGTCCTCGGCGGCCGCGGCATGTTCATCGTCTACGGCATGGACGAGCTGAAGTCCGTCGTGCGCGAGGCCTTTGACGTCGCCCCCGGCAAGCCGGTGCTGCTCGATAAGTTCCTCGAGGACGCCATCGAGCTCGACGTCGACGCGATCTCCGACGGTGAGACCACCGTCATCGGCGGCATGCTCGAGCACATCGAGCACGCGGGCGTCCACTCCGGCGACGCCGGCATGGTGCTGCCTCCGCACTCCCTCTCGACGGAACTCATCGACGAAGTCCGTCGCATCACCCACTCCCTCGCCAAGCGCCTGAAGGTCGTCGGCCTGATGAACATCCAGTTCGCGATCAAGGACGGCATCGTGTTCATGCTCGAGGTCAACCCGCGCGCCTCACGCACGATTCCGTTCGTGTCCAAGGCCATCGGCGTGCCGCTTGCGAAGCTCGCTTCGCTCTGCATGCTCGGCGCCAAGCTCAAGGACCTCGGCTTCACCCGCGAGATCCGGCCGCCTTACTGGTCCGTCAAGGAATCCGTCTTCCCGTTCAGCCGCTTCCCCGGCGCCCCCGTCGCGCTTTCGCCCGAGATGCGTTCGACCGGCGAGGTCATGGGTTGCGATGACGATCTCGGCATGGCCTACGCCAAGGCGCAGATGGCCGCGCAGCCCGCGCTTCCGGTCGCCGGCAGCGTCTTCCTCTCCGTCAAGGACCGTGACAAGGACGGCGCCGTGGCCGTCGCCCGCGACCTGGCCTCGCTCGGTTTCAACATCTTCTCCACGAGCGGCACCGCCGCGGCCATCGAGGCCGCCGGCGTCAAGGTCACCAAGCTCGGTAAGATCTCCGAGGGCGCCCGCCCCAACGCGCTTGACCTCCTCAAGAACGGCCAGCTGCAGATGATCGTGAACACCGCCGCCGGCATGCTCCCGCGCAAGGACGAGAACGCCATGCGCGCCGAAGCCGTCCTCCGCGGCGTCTACATGGCCTCCACGATGAACGCCGCCCGTGCGGCCGTCCTCGGCATCCGCTCCCTGCGCGCCCACCCCCTGACCGTCTGTTCCCTGCAGGAGCACGCAAAGGTGCTTCCCCCGAAGGCCTGAATCGTCTAGCAACTCCCTCTCCCATGAAATACCCCGTCCTCGCCGCGTTGGCCGTCGCCGTCGCCTCCCTCCATGCCGCCGACGCGCCCAAGCCCGCCGTCGACCCGCTCGCTCTCCCCCCCGCACCCAAAGTGAAAACCCTCACCCCCGATCAGGTCAAACAGGCCTGGACCATGCTTGGCTTCTCCATCGCCAGCCAGTCCCCTATGCCGCAAGTGAACTCGCAGCTCGAGCTCACCGACGAGGAGATCGAACTCTTCCTCGCCGGCGTGCGCCAGGCGATACGCGGCGAGAAGCCGAAGTTCAACCCGGCTGAGCTGGGCGAAGGCGCCGACGCCATGTTCCAGGAGCGCGTCAACGCCAAGGCCGGTAAGTGGGGCAAGCAGAACGATGAATTCCTCGCCAAGGTCGACGCCGACAAGTCGGTGACGAAGACCGCCTCGGGTCTCCGCTACAAGATCCTCGCCCCGGGTTCCGCCGTGAAGCCGACCAAGGAGTCGACCGTGAAGTGCCGCTATGAAGGTAAGACTGTCGACGGTAAGGTCTTCGATTCGACCAAGACCCGTAACAATGAGCCGAGCGAGTTCCCGCTCAGCGGCGTCATCCCGGCTTGGACCGAAGGCGTCCAGCTCATCGGCGTCGGCGGCAAGATCGTCCTCTATTGCCCCGCCGCCATCGCCTACGGCGACCAGGGTCAGGGCCCGATCCCCGGCAAGTCCGTCCTCGAATTCGAGGTCGAGCTCGTCGAGATCACGAAGGGCAAATAAGGCCTACGCTCAGTTTCCCGACGCGGCGCGCCGAAAGGCGCGCCGCTTTGCTTTACGCGGGGAACAAAGTGTGCTCTATGAGGTACCTACCCTAACTGATGCGGTCTGCGCTCACCATGGCCTTTCTGTCGGCGGCTTCCTTGCTCGCCGCGGGTCCGGTCGCGCCCGCTTCCGCGTCGACCCTGACCCTGCAGCAGGCGGTCGATCGTACCCTGCAGCATAACCTCGGCCTGGCGGTCACCCGCCTCGACGCCTGGCGCGCCCTCGATGCCGTCGATGTCTCGCTCTCCGTCTTCGACCCGACCTTCGCCTGGACCAACCGGCTGAGCGGTGGCCGGACGCCCACTGATATCCTGAACGACGATCCCGCTTTAAGGATCCACGGTTCCGACCTCAGCCTCAGCCAACGTTACACCTGGGGCGGCACGCTCTCGGTCGGCACCGGGCTGACGCGCACTTGGGCTGACTCCGGCTCCGTCGGCCTGGCCTCTTCCTATAACCCGAGCACGAACATCGCCTACACCCAACCGCTGCTCGCCGGCGGCTGGCAGGCGGTGAACCTCACCGCGCTCATCTCCGCGCGCCAGTCCGCACTCCGGAGCCGGCTCTCCTTGCGCGCGACCGCGCTCGATCTGATCCGCGACGCGGAGGTCGGCTACTGGACGCTCGCCTCCGCCCGCGCGCTCGTCGCCTTCCGCGAGACCAGCCTGCGTTCGGCGAGTTCGCTGCTCGAACAGATCCGCGCCCGCCGATCCCTCGGCGATGCGACCATCCTCGACGAACTGCAGGCTGAGGCGGATGTCGCCGCCCAACGCGTCGGCGTGCTCAACGCGCGACAGGCGCTCGATAACGCCGAGATGAGCCTGCGCCGACTTCTCGGCCAAGGGACGGCGGATGACGTCGACCAGCCGCTCGCAGTGGACGTCCTGCCCACTTCCGCGGTGCCCGCGGCCGCATCTTTCGCTCCCTGGATCCGCACCGTCGCTGATTTCGATTTCGCCACCGAGATCCAGCGCGCGAACATCGTCCAGGCCGACGCGCTCGTCGCCCAGGCCGAGCAGAACGACCAGCCGAGCCTCAACCTTTCCGTCGGCTCCGGCCGCTACGGAGAAGGCGTGACCGGCGCCGGCGTCTCGGGCGGCCTCGATAATTATCGTCGCCAGGCCGGCTGGACCAATTTCGCGGAACTCCGCCTTTCCTTCCCGCTCGGCTTCCGCGAAGCCGAGGCGAACCTGCGCGCCGCCTCCCGCGCGCGCCGGCAGGCCGAACTGCGGCTGGCCGACGTCCGCCAGTCGCTCGTCTTCTCCGCCCGCGCCACCTGGCGCGAGCTCGATGCCGCCCGGGCGCGCGTCGAGGCCGCCACGTCGGCGCTCGAACTCCAGCGACAGTCTTACGAAGGCGAGCGCGCCCGCTTCTCCGCCGGCCAGTCCGATCTGCCCCGCGTGCTGCAGGCGCAGGCCTCGCTCGACGCCTCCCAACTCGCCTGGGTCCAGGCGCACCTCGACGCGCGCGCGGCCTCCGCGAAGGTCGCCCGCCTCGACGGCTCGATCCTAGCCCGCCACGGCTTCACCATGGACGCCGTCGAACAGAAGGTCGGCGCCGGCCTCGGCCCCGCGGACCCGTTGCCCCCTCTGACCACCACCCCATGAAGTTCCTCAAGCCTCTCCTCCTCGCCGTGGTCGTCGGCGGCCTCGCGTACGCCTTCTGGCCGGCCAATAAGCCCGTCCGCTCCGGTGCCTCTTCCTCCGAGGCTCGCGCTGAGAAGCGCGACATCCGCGAGACGGTGGAGGCCGCAGGCTTCGTCCGCGCGGTCATCTACAGTTCCATCCGCGCGCAGGTCAGCGGCCCCATCCTCAAGCTCCACGTCCAGACCGGCGACATGGTGAAGAAGGATCAGATCCTGGTCGAACTCGACCCGGTGCTCGCCAACGCCGACGAAGAGCAGGCCCGCCGGTCCGTCCAGCTGCAGACCTTCACGCTGGAACGGCTCGAGCGCGATCTTCGCCGCGTCGAGGTGCTCGTGAAGAAGAATTTCGTCTCGGAGCGGGAGGTGCTCGACCACCGCACCGCCTTCGAAGTCGCCAAATTGCAGCGCGACATCGCCCAGGCCAAGCTGGACACTGCGGTCGAGATGGTCCGTCGCACGATCATCCGCTCGCCGCACGACGGCCAGGTCTCCGACTGCAACGTGCTCGCGGGCCAGATCGTCATCGGCGCCCAGTCGATCAACAACGGTACGCCGCTGATGACCGTGTCCGACACCTCCGTTCTCCGCGTCGACGTCAACCTCAACGAATTCGCGGCCACCCGCGTCGAGGTGGGTAAGGACGCCGCCGTGACCTTCGATTCCATCCCGGGTCTGCGCAAGACGGGCAAGATCACCTTCATGACGCCGTTCGGCACCGCCGACCTGAAGGTCCCCGACCTCCGCGTCTTCCCGACGCAGGTCTCCTTCGCCGCGGGCGATGGCGTCCGTCCGGGCATCAGCGGCAACGTCACCGTCACCGTCGACAGCGTGAAGGGTTGCATCGCCGTCCCGGTCTCAGCCGTGTTCATCGACGGCGCCGATCGCTTGGTCTACGTGCGCGCCGCCGACGGCGAGTGGGACGCCCGCAAGGTAAAACTCGGCCTCAGCGACGCGAGCTGGACGCAGGTCAAGGAAGGCGTCGCCATCGGCGAGGTGGTCGGCCTGATCCGCCCCGCCCAGACCCGCTGAGATGCCGCCGCTCATCGCCATCCGCGGCCTCCGCAAGACCTACCGCATGGGCGATGAGAACGTCCACGCCCTCGACGGCGTCGACCTAGATTTCCAGAAGGGAGAGTTCGTCGCCATCCTCGGCCCCTCCGGCTCAGGCAAGTCGACGCTCATGCACATCCTCGGCTTCATGGACACGCCGAGCGAGGGCAGCATCGTCTTCGACGGCGAGGAGGTCGCCCGGCTCGACCCTGACCGCCGCGCCTGGTATCGCTCCCATCGCGTCGGGTTCGTCTTCCAGGCTTTCAACCTCCTGCCGCGGCTCACCGTCGTGGAGAACGTCGCCTTGCCGCTCCTTTACCGCGATAACTCGAACCCGGAGGCGAACCTCGCCGCCGCGCGCGTCGCCCTCGAACGCGTCGGGATGTCCCACCGCCTCGACCACCGCCCCACCCAGCTCTCCGGCGGCGAACGCCAGCGCGTCGCGGTGGCCCGCGCGATCGTCGGCACGCCCTCGATCATCTTCGCCGACGAGCCGACCGGCAACCTCGACGTCAAGAACGTCGACCGTGTGCTCGACCTGCTCGGCTCCCTGATCAAGGAGGGCATCACCGTCGTGCTCGTCACGCACGACCTGTCCGTCGCCGAGCGGGCCCACCGCGTCATTTCGATGCGCGCCGGGCTCGTCCAGGAGGATCGCGTCCGATGAGGCTCTTCGACCGCGTCCGTCCGGCCGTCATCAATGGCCTCCGTGAGCTGCAGGCCAATAAGGTCCGCTCGCTGCTTTCCATGTCGGGCATCATCCTCGGCGTCGCCTCGCTGGTCGCGATGGTCACCGTCGTGCAGGGGATGGTCGGCAACTTCCGCCAGTTCGTCGACGCGATGGGCGGCATCGAGAAGATCACCGTGCTCCGCGAGCAGCTCCCGAAGGAGCAGGAACACCTCGCGGAACTTTCCGAGGGGCTCACCATGCGTGACGTCCAGCGGATCCGCCGCACGGTGCCCCTCGTCCGCAATATCTCGCCGGAGGCCCGCGTAGGCTACGAGAAGATCGTCTTCGAAGGACGGGAGACCAACACCTACGTCACGGGTGTGACCGCGGACTACCTTCCGGTGGCCAAGCGCTGGGTCGAGCCGGACCAAGGGCGCTTCGTGAGCGACCTCGACGTCCTCAACATGACCGACGTCATCGTGCTCGGCTCGGCCGTCATCCCGGAGCTTTTCGAGCCGAACGTCGATCCGGTCGGCAAGGTCGTCAAGATCCGCGGCCTCCGTTTCACGGTGGTCGGCGTGCTCAACAACATCGAAGGCACGGGCATGCAGATCCGGTCCGCGAACTCCCGCAGTTCCGGCGGCGCCTGGCGCTGGCGTAACAGCGGCGCGTTCATTCCCGTGAGCACCGCGCTCACCAAGTACAACGGCAACGACCGGCTCACCGGGCTGGGCCTGCGCATCAACGACCCCGAGCAGCTGCGCGACGCCGTCGACCAGACCGAGCGCACCATGCTGGCCGCTCACAAGGGGCTGCGCGACTTCTCGATCTCGACCAACGAGCAGACGCTCGAGGACTTCCGCAAGACCGAGGCCGCCTTCAAGCTGTCGCTCGGCGGCGTGGCCGGGATCTCGCTCTTCGTCGGCGGCATCGGCATCATGAACGTCATGCTGGCCTCCATCAACGAGCGCATCCGCGAGATCGGCGTCCGCAAGGCGGTCGGCGCGCGCGGCTCGGACCTCTTCCTGCAGTTCCTCGCCGAGGCCGCGGTGGTCTCCGTCGTCGGCGGCCTCATCGGCCTGCTGGTCTCGGTGGGCATCGTCTCGCTGATGAACTTCATCCTCACGCAGGCTTTGCCGACCGGGGCCGTCGCCACCCTCGATTGGGTGATCATGGGCGAAGGCCTGGCTTTCTCGGTGATCATCGGCCTCGTCGCCGGAGTGTATCCCGCCCTGCGCGCCGCCAAGCTCGACCCGATCGAGGCGCTCCGCCACGAGTGAATTTCCTATGAAGACCCTGCTGCTCACGCCCCTGCTCCTGTCGTTCGTCGGTTGCACCGCCGCACCGCTCGCCCCCATCGCCGTCTGGGAGGGCGCTCCGCCCGCCGAGACGCTCACGCTCAAGCCGGGCCAGGACCCGCGCGGCACGATCAACAAGCAGACGCATCGCGGAGATGTGTTCATCCCGGAATTCGTGGTCTACCCGGCGGCCAAGCCCGGCGCGCCGCTCGTCATCGTCTGTCCCGGCGGCGGCTACGGCATCCTCGCGGAGACGCATGAAGGCAGCGAAGTCGCCAAGCGGCTCAACGCCTTCGGCAGCGCCGCGGTGGTGCTGAAGTATCGCGTCCCGCGCCGCGACCCGAACAAGCCTTGGATCGTCCCGGTGATGGACGCCCGCGAGACCCTGCGCATCGTCCGCGCTCGGGCCGCCGAGTGGAACGCCGATCCGAAGAAGATCGGCATCCTCGGCTTCTCCGCCGGCGGCAACCTCGCCGCCCGCGTCGCTTATGCGCCGGCCGCGCCGGATGCGCCTCGCCCGGATTTCGCGGTGATGGTCTACCCGGCGTATCTCTTCGAGAAGGACAAGCCGGACAGCGTGCTCCGCGAAGGTCCGGACGGCGTCGTCCCGCCTAAGGGTGTGAAGCCGGTGCCGGCGTTCTTCGCCCACAGCGCCGATGATCCTTATCCGGCCGAAGGCTCGATGGCCCTCGCCAAGCTCCTTAAGTCGATGGGTGGCTCGGCCGAAGTCCACGTCTGGGCCAAGGGCGGCCACGGCTGGGGCGCTTCCGAACGCTGCCTCGCCGCCCGTCGCTGGACCGATCTGCTCGGTGAGTGGATGAAGGACCAAGGCCTGCTGCAGCCCTAAGCCGCATCTTCAGCTGGCACAAAAAAGCCGCCCGACCGGGCGGCTTTTGCTTGGGCTAGTCAGCCGCTTAGAACTTGAAGCGCAGACCGGCGACGCCTTCGAAGCTGTTCACCTGGCGGTTCTCTTCGCCGACGACGTTGGCGAAGTCGACGTTGTAGAGCTGGTGCAGGCGAGCGGTCAGGGTGAAGTCGACGTTCTCGTTGATCTCGAAGCGCAGGCCGGCGAACACATCGGAGGCGAGGGCGGACTTGTTGACGGTGTTCTTCAGCCAGCCGTAGCCGATACCGGCGCCGATGAAGGGCTTGATGCCGCCGGCGGAGTTGAGCTCGTAGGTGTACTCGATGATGGCGGTGCGGGCGGCGGCGTCGACGGGATCAGGGGTGACGATGTCGCGGGTGCTGATATTGAGGCCGAGGTGGGAGTTCTCGGTGAGGTAGGTGCCGATGCCGATACCGACGACCGAAGTGTTGTCGGCGTCCGCGCCGCCGGAGATCGGGGCGTTCGGCTTACCGTAGCCGAGCTGGAGGTCGAGGGTGAGGGCCTGGGAGGCGGCGGCCATCAGGGGAAGGACCGCGAGGTAACGTAGGGATTTCATGGGGGAGTGTGTCTTATGTCGGGGGTAAGGGGCTGTAAAGGGCGAACCCTTACTTGGCTTCGACGATCTCGACGCTGGTGATTTCCACGCGTTCGGTAGGGGTGGAGCGTTCCGGTCCCACGCAGACGACGCCGGCGATCTTATTCAGGACTTCTTCGCCGGCGACGAGCTTGCCGAAGGCGGTGTAATTATTGTTCAGGAAGGAGGCGTCGCCGTGGCAGACGAAGAACTGGCTGCCGGCGCTGTCCGGGTCGCTCGAGCGGGCCATGGAGAGCACGCCTTTCACGTGGGGGCGGTTGTTGAACTCAGCCTTGATCTGGTAGCCAGGGCTGCCGGTACCGGGAGCGCCGCGGGCGCCGATCTTGGAATTCGGGCAACCGCCTTGGATCATGAAGCCCTTGAGGATCCGGTGGAAGGCCGTGCCGTTGTAGAAGTTCTCGCGGGAGAGCTTCAGGAAATTGTCCACGGTGCGCGGGGCGACGTCGGGCCAGAACTCGACGGTCATGTCGCCGTAATTGGTGTGGATGATGGCGCGAGGAGTGGCGCTGGGGGCGGAGGATTCTTTCATGGATTCTTTGTTATTGGAGCAGGAGGAAAGGGCGAGGCCGGCCACGACGGCCAGGGCGGAGAGCAGGCAGAGGCGAAGGGTTTTCATGGGTTTGAGGCAATCCCACGGACCCCTGCCCGCAACCCCAAACCTCCGCTTGCCAGCCCGCCCACGGGGGGGCAGGGTCGTCCCGTATGCGCGTGACCGTCAACGATGAGCCCAAGGAGACCGCCGCCCGGACCCTGGCCGAGCTCCTCGCCGAACTCGGCGTGGCCGCCGAGCCGGCCGTGGCCGCCGCCGTCGACGAACAGGTCGTGCCTCGCTCCCGCTGGTCCGCCCAGGCCCTGGCCGAAGGCGCCCGCATCCTCGTCATCCGCGCCGCCCAAGGCGGCTGATTTCCGACCCCTCATGTTCAAGTTCATCAAAGGTCTCTTCGTCAACGAGCCGGAAGCCCCGGCCCCGGAGAACCTCGTCCTGTTCACTCCCAATGACGGCAGCTGGGATCCGAAGATGGTCCGCCGTCTGTTCGACGCCGGCCTCGGCCGCCTCCACGTCCAGGTCCGCAAGGATTGGGAACGTCGGCACTATGAGCAGTTCCTCCGCTCGATCCCCGAAGCCTTCTGGCCGCGCATCGTGCTCGGCGAGGAACCCGAACTCGTCGAGGCTCACCGTCTCGGCGGCTTCCAGATGCATCCGTGCGAGCGCGTGCCCCATCGCTGGCCGAAGCATGCCGCGGTGAGCGCGAAGTGCCATGATTACGACGAACTCCGCGCGACCGACAAGGCCTGCGGCTACGTCTTCCTGACCCCGATCTTCGAATCCGTCTCCAAGAAGGATCACCGCCCCCGCCGGACGCTCCGCGAATACGAAGTCATCCTGCAACGCTGGAAGTCCGAAGGCGGCGCCCCCGTGCACGCCCTCGGCGGCATCACGCCGAAGAACGCCGCGAAGGCGCGCGAGCTGGGCTTCGATGGCATCGCTTTCATCGGTTCCGTCTGGAAGCAGCCCGACCCGGTCCGCGCCTTCCTCGATCTCGAGCGCGCTTGGTATGGCAAGGAAGCCCGCAAGCTGAAACGCGCTTACTAAGGCCGTGTTCCCTCGCCTGCAGTTCCTGACGCTCGACGCTTCTCCGCTCGCGCATCGCGAACAGGCCCGCGTCGCGCTCGAAGGCGGCGTACGCTGGATCCAACTGCGCGCGAAGCATCTGCCAGCTAAGGCGTGGGTCGCGGAGGCCGCGGCCATCGCCGAGCTGTGCCGCGACTTCGGCGCGGTCTTCATCGTCAACGATTCGCCGGAGGTCGCCCTCCGTGCCGAGGCTGACGGCGTTCACCTCGGCGGCGACGACGCTTCGCCCGCCGCCGCGCGCGCCTTGCTCGGTGAATTCGCCATCGTGGGCGTGACGCTGAACGAGCCCGCCCACGTCGCCCGCTTTGCCGGCATCCGGGTCGATTACGCCGGCGTCGGTCCTTTCCGCCACACCCTCAGCAAGCAGAAGCTCGCGGCCGTTCACTCCCCGGATTCCTTGGCCGGCCTGATCACCGCCGCCACGCCTTTGCCATGCTTTGCGATCGGTGGCGTCACCGCGGCCGACTGGCCCGCCGTCCGCGCCCTCGGCGCCCACGGGATCGCCGTCAGCGGCGCCATCGCGATGGCTGCCGACCCGGTTTCCGCCGCGAAAACGTTGGTCGAAGCCGTCGCCGGCTAGGTTTCCCGAGGCGAGGGCTGGACAACCCCGAGGAGTCTCGGATTGTGCAGGCACCGATGTCCTCGCTCCGTATCGCCGACCGCACCTTCGCTTCGCGCCTCCTTACGGGCACGGGCAAGTATGCCTCCGCCGCGCAGCTCCGCGCCGTGCTCGACGCCTCCGGCGCCGAAGTGGTGACGATGGCCATCAAGCGCGTGCGCTTCGGCGCCAAGGACGATGGCATCCTTTCCGCCCTCGACCCGAAGAAGCATCTCATCTTGCCGAACACGTCCGGCGTCCGCACGGCCAAGGAGGCGATCTTCGCCGCCGAACTCGCCCGCGAAGCCCTCGGCACTTCCTGGCTGAAGCTCGAAATCCATCCGGACCCGAAGTATCTGATGCCCGATCCAATCGAGACCCTCGAGGCTTGTCGCGAGCTGGTGAAGAAGGGTTTCACGGTCCTGCCCTATATTCACGCCGACCCAGTCCTCGCTAAGCGTCTCGAAGAAGTCGGCGCCGCCGCGGTCATGCCGCTCGGCGCGCCGATCGGTTCCAATCGCGGCCTGCTGTCGCGCGATTTCCTCCGTATCATCATCGAACAGGCCCGCGTGCCGGTCATCGTCGACGCCGGACTGGGCGCGCCTTCGCACGCCGCCGAGGCCCTTGAGCTCGGCGCCGATGCGGTCCTTGTGAACACCGCGATCGCCTCCTCGGGCGACCCCGTCGCGATGGCGCGCGCCTTCCGTCTCGCGGTCGAAGCCGGCCGCACCGCCCGCGAAGCCGGACTCGGCGTCGGTTCTGATAAGGCCGAGCCGACCTCGCCCCTTACGGGCTTCCTCGACTGACCGATGGCTGCTAAGCCCGGCAGGATGCGTGCGGACGAATTGCTACTGAAGCTTTCGCTCGCCCCGTCCCGCTCGGTCGCCCAGGCGCTCATCCTCGCCGGCAAGGTTCGCTCCGGGCCCGACGCCGTCGTCAATAAGCCGTCGCAGTCTTTCCCGGAAGACGCGGTGCTCACCGTCGACCAGCCTCCGCGCTTCGTCTCGCGCGGCGGCGAGAAACTCGAGGGCGCTCTCGATCATTTCCAGATTCCCGTCGAAGGCCTGCACGGTCTCGACGTCGGTGCATCCACCGGTGGTTTCACCGACTGCCTCCTGCAGCGCGGCGTCGTGAGCATGACGTGCGTCGACGTCGGTACGGCGCAGCTCCACTCGAAGCTGCGGAACGACCCTCGCATCAAGAACCTCGAGAAGTTCAACGCACGGGAGATCAATAACGTCGAGCTGCCGCACCTGACTTACGGTATCGTAGTTATGGACCTTTCGTTCATCTCGCTTGGGCTCATTTTGCCGATTGCCTGGCAGCGGGTAGGGAAGGGCGGTCATCTCGTGGCGCTCATCAAGCCACAGTTCGAGGCGACCAAGGCCGAGGCCGATAAGGGTCGCGGTATCATCAAGGACCCGGTCATCCACGCCCGCGTGGTCGATGGCCTGACCGCCGCCGCCCAGGGCCTCCCGGGTGCCCAAGTCCTCGGGGTCATCCTTTCGCCCATCGAGGGTGGGGATGGTAACAAAGAGTTCCTGATCGCGGTCAAAAGGGCCTGATTAGGGCTCGGGCGCGGGACTGGGTTAGGGCTAGGTAATTCAAGAAAAGAGGCATAATGGGCCTTTTTATGACTATTCTGCCCCTAGCCCTATCCCTACCCCCACCCCTGCGCCTCTGGCGCACCCCATTTCTCCTTGCCCTCGGCCCTCCTCCGCTTACTTCCAAACCTCCCATGACCACCGAAGGTAAGCTCAAGCGCTCCCGCAACCCCCTCGACTTCGATTTCACCGAACCCGAGGCCCTGACGCGCTACGTCACCGAGACGGGCAAGATCCTGCCCCGTAAGCTGACCGGCCTCACCGCCCGCCAGCAGCGTCATATTGCCAAGGCCGTTAAGCGCGCCCGCAATATGATCACGATGAAGTAATCGTCCTCGCGACGACTTCCCCGGGCCGCCTTTTCAGGCGGCCTTTTTGTTATCGGTCTGGGAGGTTGCCCCTGCCGGCGCCCCGAGGTAAATCGGACGGGACTCCTGCCGCCCGTCCTGTAAAGTCTCGTCTCCCTTGTCTCCGTCCGCCTCCAGTTTCCTGACCGCCGCTCCCGCCGACCTCGCGCGCGCGGCCGAGCTGCTCCGTCAGGGCGCCTGCGTGGCCTTGCCGACCGAGACGGTCTACGGCCTCGCGGCCGACGCGACCAATCCCGCCGCGCTCGCCCAGGTCTTTGCGATCAAGGGCCGACCGCTGCTCGATCCCTTGATTGTCCATGTGCTCGATCAGGCCGCGCTCGCCGAAGTCGCCGAGCCCGATCCGCGCCTCGCGAAAATCGCCTCGCTCTGGCCCGGCCCGCTGACGGTCGTGCTGCGTCGCAAGTCCGTCGTGCCGGATCTCGTCACGGCCGGCAAGGATACCGTCGCGGTCCGCATCCCGGCCCATCCGCTCTTCCGTGAGGTGCTACGCCTCGCTGGTCGCCCGCTTGCCGCCCCGAGCGCCAACCCTTTCGGTTACGTCAGTCCGACGAAGGCCGCGCACGTCCGCGACTCCCTCGGCGAGCGCTGCCCTTGGATCGTCGACGGCGGCGCCTGCGCCCACGGGCTCGAATCCACGATCCTCGATCTTTCCGTCCCGGGTCGCGCCCGCCTGCTCCGCCCCGGCCCGATTCCGCTCGAAAAACTGCGCGAACTCCTCGGCGAAATCGAGGTGGTCACACGTGCCGCCAACCAGCAGGCCGCGCAGGACGCCCCGGGTATGCTCGAGCGTCATTACAGCCCGGCCACCCGCGTCGTGCTTTTCCCGAACGGCGCCTTGCCTGTCATCGCCAACCTGCGCTCCGCGGTGCTCTTCCTCGGACGTCGCGCGCATGCCCCGGCCAACGCCGATGTGTTCCTGCTTTCCGAAGCCGGCTCGACCGAAGAAGCCGCGCGCAATCTTTTCGACCTACTCCGCCAGCTCGACGCCCGCGGCTACGAGACCATCCATGCCGAGCTCGCCCCGTCCGCCGGCCTGGGCGCCGCCTTTAACGATCGCCTGACTCGCGCCGCCGCCCGCTGATGCAGAACCTCCTCGAGACGCTGAAGAAGGCCGCTGAGTTCCTTGCTCGCAAAGGCCTGGAGAAGCCGCGCGTCGAAGCCGAACATCTCTTCGCCGCGGGGCTGGGCCTGAAGCGTCTCGATCTTTACCTGCAGTTCGAACGCCTGCTCAATGATGAGGAAGTGAAGCGCCTGCGCGACCTGACGGTCCGCCGTGGCAACCGCGAGCCGCTCCAGCATATCGTCGGCAAGGTGGAGTTCCGCGATCTCGTCCTCAAGTCGGATAAGCGCGCGCTGATCCCGCGCCCGGAGACCGAGGAACTCATCGACCTCGCGCTCGCCTTGTTCCCGGAAGATCAGGTCGTGCGCGTGCTCGACCTCGGCACGGGCTCCGGCGCCATCGCGCTGGCCCTCGCCGCCGAACGCCCGCTGTGGAAGGTCGACGCGGTCGACCGTTCGGCCGATGCACTCGCGCTCGCCCGCGAGAACGCCGCGCAGTGCAATCTGACCGAGCGCGTCAATTTCGCGGAGTCCGACTGGTTCGCGGCCGTCACCGACGCCTACGACCTGATCGTCTCGAACCCGCCTTACCTCACCGAGGCCGAAGTCGCCGAGGCTGATCCGGAGGTCCGCGAGTTTGACCCGAAGTCCGCGCTGATCGCGCCCGAGGAAGGCCTCGCTGACCTGCGCCGTATCCTGACCGACGCCCCGAAGCACCTGCGCGCCGGCGGCTGGGTGCTCTGCGAGACGGGCATCGATCAGCACGCCGCCTTGGCGGGACTGTCGGCCCAGCTCGGTTATGCCGAGTCCGCGGGCCTGCCCGACATGAGCGGCCGCCCGCGTTTCTGGAAGGCGAAGAAAGCTTAGTTCGAGGACCGGATGACAGGTGGGCCTGAGGGCGCGAGGTACTTTCGTCTGCAATCTGCTCTCGAGCCCTCCGGTCCTCCAGGCCTCGGGTCCTCTTGTCCTCTTGCCCTTCAGCGTCCCTTCCCTCTTTACTGACCTTATGTCCCAGCAGCCCGCCGCCAAACCGAAGACCGCCATCACCCCGACCCGCCAGGATGACTATCCCGAGTGGTACCTCCAGGTGATCAAGCACGCCGACCTGGCCG
>JBIKIO010000125.1:0-4606 GCA_044361555.1 Opitutales bacterium | reverse complement strand
TGGGCTTCGAGCAAGGGGGCGACCGGTCCGCTTTCGACGGTGGGGCGTAGCCCGTAGTTGGCGACGGCCGGCAGGGCTTCGCCCTTGAAGATGACTTCGACGGCGTAGACGCCGTAGGCGGGCTTAAGCTCGGGCTCCCAGGCGACGTTCACGGTCGGGAAGCCGATGGTACGTCCGAGGCGCCGTCCGCCGATGATGATGCCTTCGGCTTCGTAGGGCCGTAAGAGCATCGCGTTCGCGAGGTCGAGTTCGCCGGCAACGAGGCACTGGCGGATGCGGGAGCTGCTCACGGTCTCATCGCCGAGCTGGACCGCCGCGACGAGCCGCACGCCGAGGCCTTCGGACAAACCATGGGCGATCAGCGTCTCGCCGTTGCCGGCGCGACCCCGGCCATATTGGAAATTGGAACCAACATGGAGCGCTCTCAGCTGCGGGAAAGTCTGCTTCAGCCACTGGGGGAAATCCGTCGCCTCGATACCAGCGTGATTGCGGTCGAACTTCTCGTGATGGATCAGCTGGGCGCCGGCTTCGGTCAGGCGTTCGTCCTTCTGGGCGCGGGTGAAGATCAGCGGGACGGAAGACTCCGGACGCAGCACCTTACTCGGGTGCGGGTCGTAGGTGAGCACGCCGACGATGCCGCCGTCCGCCCGGGCGGCTTCGCGGGCGGAGTGCAAGACGGCGCGGTGGCCAAGGTGCACGCCGTCGAAGGCGCCGATGGCGAGATGGAGCGGCAAGCTCATGCGGTGGGCGTGGCTTCGCTCACAGGGACGAGGGCTGCGACGAGCTGGTCATCATTCATGGTGCCAAGCTGCGGGAGCGTATGGCCGCGCGAAAGGTCCAGTTGACCGGAACGCGTGCGACGAAGTATCGAGAGATGCGCGCCCGGGCCGAGTTTGCGACCGAGGTCAAGCGCCAGTGTGCGCACGTAGGTGCCCTTGGTACAGCGGACGCGGAAGTTGATCTTGGGGCTCTGCCAAGAGATCAGTTCGAACTCGGAGATACTGATCGCGCGAGGTTCGCGCACGACTTCGATGCCCTTGCGGGCGAGGTCGTAAAGCTTCTGCCCGCCGATCTTCTTCGCCGAATGCATCGGGGGAATCTGGAACTGGTCACCCAGCATCGAGGCGAGGGCCGCACGGACCTGGGCTTCGGAAATTTCCGGGACGGGGTTCGTCTCCAGCGTCTCACCCTCGGCGTCCTGAGTGTCGGTCACAATCCCGAGCGTGGCCTCGCCGAGGTATTCCTTATCCTGCGCCATCAGCTGATCCGAGGCCTTGGTGGCCTTACCGACGAGCACGATGAGCAGCCCGGTGGCCATCGGGTCGAGCGTGCCGGCGTGGCCGACGCGACGCGTACGATAGAGTCGACGCACGCTGTCCACGACGTCGTGCGAGGTGATGCCCTGCGGCTTGTCGACGAGCAGCACGCCCGCGGGTTCAGCGGCAGGCTCGCTCATTTCGCCGAGTATTCGCGGTAGTGGGCGATGACGATCCCGAGGATCTTCTCGCGGTCCTGCGGTAAACGGCAGCCTTGCATATTGAAGCCAGCTGCGAGCATATGGCCGCCTCCGTTGAGTTTACCGGCGCAGAGGTCGAGGCGGAGCTTCGGGTCGCGGCCGCGCAGGCTGCCGCGGATGCCGTCGGAGCCTTCTTCCATGAGCACGGCGATCTCGACGCCTTCGACGGAGCGGGGGAATTCCACGAGGCCTTCCTTGTCTTCCTTGGAAGTGCCGGTGGCGACGTAATCGGCCTGGGTGAGCTCCCCGGAGCAGATTTTACCGTCCTCGTGGAAGAGGATGGTATTGAGGAAGCGTTTCGTCAGCTCGAGTTTGCCGCGGCTTTCCTGTTCGAAGACGCGGTAGTTGGCCTCGGCGGGGTCGGCGCCACGGCGGACCAGCTCGGCGATGATCGCGAAGACATCGGCGGTGGTGCTGCGGTAACAGAATCGGCCGGTGTCGGTCAGGATGCCGAGGTGCAGGGCCTTGGCGGTAATGGTATCGACGGCGAGCCCTTGGGCGAGGGCCCCGGCGGCGAGGATATGGCAGGTCGCCGCGGCTTCGCGGACAACGATGTTGATCTGCGCGTAATCCGGATTTGAGGCGTGGTGGTCGATGTTGGCCAGGACGCCGGCGGGGAATTTGGCGAGCAGTTCCGTCCCTACGCGAGACGCATCGGCACAGTCGACCGTGACAGCAGCGCGGTCCGTTGCGTCATAGTCGGCGGCTTTGACGAACGTCACGCCTTCGGCGTAAGGAATGAGATTCGGGGGGATGCGGTCGCGGTTCACGCAGATCGCGTCGGCTCCTTCGGCGAGGAGCATCCGGCAGAGGGCGGTCTGTGAGCCGATGCAGTCTCCGTCCGGACGCATGTGGCCTAATACGGCCACTTTCCGCCCTTTGAGACCCTTGACGAGGTCTCGGAGGGCCTCGCCCGCCGCTTGCATGCTGATACCCATGGTTTTGCGGATGAACAAACAGCCGAGGCCTGTTGCTGGCAAAGGCAAAAGGCAGGGTTATCACCAACTTCGGGGGAACGCTTGAACCTGCCCGCAGTTCGGGCATAGTCCCTGCTAATAACCCCCTACGGGCGTTTCACCCCAAACCCAATTTCCATGGATAAGGACAAAAACAACAATTTCACTCCCCGCGCCCGCAAGGTCGTGGAACTGGCCCGGGCGGAAGCTCGCCGGTTTAACCACAACTACGTCGGCACGGAGCACATCCTGCTCGGGCTCATCAAGCTCGGCGAGGGGGTCGCGGTCAATGTCCTCGGCCGCATGGGCCTC
Source organism: Opitutales bacterium (assembly GCA_044361555.1). Taxonomy (GTDB): domain Bacteria; phylum Verrucomicrobiota; class Verrucomicrobiia; order Opitutales; family UBA953; genus UBA953. The sequence goes on along the minus strand of JBIKIO010000125.1, from coordinate 1,822 downwards.
GACCTCAAGACCGTCCGCGGCGCCGTCGAGAAGCAGGTCGGCCCCGGCCCGGAAGAAGCCAAGGCCCCCGACACGATTCCGCTCACTCCCCGCGTGCAGAAGGTCATGGCTCACGCCGTCACCGAAGCCCGCGCCCTTGGCCACGCCTACGTCGGCACCGAACACATCCTCCTCGGCCTCCTGAAGGAAGGGGAGGGCGTCGCCGCCCGCGTCCTGCAGCAGCTCGACGTCGACCTGGAGCGCTGCCGCAAAGAGATCCTCGCCGACATCGATCCGTCCGCCGCCGACGAGTCTGAGAAGAAGGACGGCGACACGCCGCCCCCTTCAGACGATTCCTCCGAAGACACCCCTCCGCCTTCGCGCCGCGCATCTGGTGAGGATAGCGCCCGTCCTGGCCGTGGCGAACGTCTCTCGCTGCTTAAGACTTTCGGCCGCGATCTTACCGAGCTCGCCAAGGCCGGCGAACTCGATCCGGTCATCGGCCGCAAAGAAGAAATCCGCCGCGTGGTGCAGATTCTCTGCCGCCGCACGAAGAATAATCCTGTCCTCATCGGCGAAGCCGGCGTGGGCAAGACCGCCATCGTCGAAGGCCTCGCCCAGGAAATTGCCTCGGGTATCGTCCCGGAGATCCTCCTCGACCGTAAGGTCATCACCCTCGACCTCGCCCTGATGGTCGCTGGCACGAAATACCGCGGTCAATTCGAAGAGCGCATCAAGGGCATCATGGACGAGATCAAGCGCGCCAAGAACATCATCCTGTTCATCGATGAGATGCACACAATCGTCGGCGCCGGCGCCGCCGAAGGCGCGATGGATGCTTCCAATATCCTCAAGCCGGCCCTTTCCCGAGGCGAAATCCAGTGCGTCGGTGCCACTACGCTCTCCGAGTTCCGCAAGCACATCGAGAAGGACGCCGCGCTCGAACGCCGCTTCCAGTCCGTTAAGATCGACGATCCGACCCCGGAGGACGCTGTGCTCATCCTGCGCGGTATCCGCTCGAAGTACGAAGAGCACCACAAGTGCGAATATACCGACGCCGCCATCGAGGCCGCCGTCCGTCTTTCCCACCGCTACATCACCGCCCGTCACCTGCCGGACAAGGCGATCGACGTCATGGACGAGGCCGGCGCCCGCGCCCGTATCCGTTCCCTGAACGTCCCGGCCGACATCGATACGGTGCAGACCGAGATCGACAAGGTCGTGCAGCAGAAGGAAGACGCCTCCCGCCACCAGAAGTTCGAGGAAGCCGCCAATCTCCGTGACACGGAGAAGAAGCTCCGCGCCAAGCGCGAGAAGATGCTCGAAGAGTGGCGTAAGAAGCGCGACGAGAAGCGCATCATTGTCGGCGAAGATGAGATGCTCCACATCGTAGCTGACTGGACTGGTGTGCCCCTTAACCGGCTTGAGAAGAAGGAGACCAAGAAGCTCCTTGAGCTCGAGACGGACCTGCAGACCGCCGTCATCGGCCAAGAGCGCGCCTGCGAAGTCGTCTCCCGCGCCCTCCGTCGCTCCCGTGCTGACCTCAAGGATCCGCGACGCCCGATCGGCTCCTTCCTCTTCCTCGGCCCCACCGGCGTCGGCAAGACGCTGCTCGCCCGCTCTCTGGCCGAACGTATGTTCGGTGAGAAGGAAGCGGTCATCCAGATCGACATGTCCGAGTACATGGAGAAGTTCACGGTCTCGCGCCTCATCGGTTCGCCTCCCGGCTACGTCGGCCACGACGAAGGCGGTCAGCTCACCGAAGCAGTCCGTCGCAAGCCCTACTCCGTCGTGCTCTTCGACGAGATTGAGAAGGCCCACCCGGACGTCATCCAACTCCTCC
>JBIKIO010000124.1:0-4630 GCA_044361555.1 Opitutales bacterium | reverse complement strand
CATGGCAATGATTTGGGGATTGTGGTTGTCGGCTGTCGTCTGGGCTTATTGACCGAGCACCGGCTGAATTTCCACGAAGTTGACCATGATCTGCTGGCCCGCCGGGCCGCCCGGTTCACCGGACTTCGTCCAGTCGCTGAGGGTGAGCGTCGCCGTCGGGCCCCTGGCGCGGAAGCGCAGCCAATGATAGGTCATCCAGAACGGAGGCTTACCCCCCACTTTCGCGTAGGCGGCCAACTGGGCGGGGAAATCGTGACTGACAAACGGATGACTGAAGCCGCCGGGCTGGGCTTCGGCGCCGTCCAGCGTGATCGACAGTCCGTGCAGATCCTTGCGAACCTTGCCGGCCTGTAAGTCCGCATGGTCACCGGTGAACAGCTTGAGGGAATAGAGTCGGCCGGGGGTGAGCCCCTGTAGCTGCTGACTGATCGTGTTCGGCGCCTTGGCGTTACGTGTCAGTATGGCGAACGCGTCTCCGATGCCGTTCTTTCTCGGGTAGCGTCCTTGCATGGTGCCGTAGCCTGCGAACGTATCCGTCCTGATGCTGCCTGGTACCGCTGCTTGCGTCTGCCAGCCACGCAGGCCGTCGGTGAAGTCCGGGTTGGCGACGTGCTTCAGTTCGTAAGCTTCGCGCAGCATCCGTTCCGTCTTCCCCTCGATGCAGTAGTGGCGGAGCAGCATGCCCATGCAATCCACGGTCTCAGGATCCGCATTGTGCGAGCGGTAGGGCTCCACGCCCCAGAGCGCGAAGTATGCCGGATGCGTGGCGAGGGCCTGCATCTGCATGTCGAGGTGGACGCGGAAGTCCGCCTCCGGGTGGCGGTTCGCGCTCATGGTCCCGAGTCCTGAGTAAGAGAGCACGAAGATCATCCGGCGCATTGAGCCGGCGACGGCCGCCTCATACTTGCTCGCCATCTTGGTGAAGGTATCTCGTATGGCCAAGAGGTTCTCGGGTTCGGTGGGCATTTCGCTGAGATACAATTCTTCTTTGAAGGGCCAGCCGTTACCTAGGACCGTCTTCAGGAAGGGTCGGTCCTGCGTGTTCGCCCCGCGGGTGCTGGCGAAGAATGGCACCCAGAGCTTGCCGGCGTAGGCCGGATGCTCCGCCAGATCGGCGACCGAGGTGGTGGTCATCCTGACGATCTCGGCCGAGGGGTGATTGCCGGCATACTCGTCCACGCTGATGCCGGTGAACTTATCCAAGGTGAAGCTCGGTCGGTCGGGCCATGCGGTGGTCTTCCCGGGGTTGAGCCAGATCTCGCGCATCTTCTCGACGGTCCACTTCTGCTTGTCGATCAGGCCCGGTGCTTGGACGTGTGGTGTCCAATGCTTTCCCTGCGCCAGCCATTCCCGGTGCTCGGGGGTGTCCACCACGACGCTTTCGATCGTGTTGACGTTCGGGAGCATGTGCTTGCTTAGTCGTTCCCAGGTGTGTCGGCCGAAGGGCTCGATTCTTTGACCGCCGGGGGCGTTGGGCCAGTAGATGTTGTAAACCAGCGCGGGGATCGCCCGCACGGTCAGTTCGCTCGGATGGCCGCTCACCTCGAGGACGTGCCTGCCCGCGGGCAGCAATCGCATGGCTTCGACGGCAGGCTTGTCAGCTTCGGAGGAGAGCAGGGTGGCATTGCCTGTCTTCACGACGCAGCCGCCGGCGGCGCTGAACCAGACCCAGCCGTCGCGAGGATTCATGAACTCGACGCGTCGCTGACCGAGCAACCCTCGGCTCCGGGCATCCATGAGCTCGCTGACCAGGTTGTTGAGCACGCGGACCTGCTGCTTGTCCCCCGGGAGGATCGTGGCCAGCCGCTTGGTGCTCGCCATGACGCGTCCTCCGGCATCGCTGAAGCTCACCTGTAGGTCGTAAGCGCCCCACGGGAGTTCGCGGACATCGAGTTCGAGCTTGGTGGCGACGCCCGGGCCGCGCACTTCGTGCCGCAATGCTTCCTTGCCGGTCTCACGTGAGATCAGCCTGGCCTGCATGGTGCCCGAGCGTAACGGTGCCTCCCCGAGCGCGAACCTGACTTCGGCTCTCAGGCGCTCGGTGCGTCCGGTGGCCATCTTGGCCTGCCAGGGGTCTTGGACGATGACCTGCACCGGCTCGATGCAGAGGTTTGCCCAGGCTCGCGTGACCTGAGGGATTTCGAGGTTCTCTCCGTCGCCGGTCTTGGCTGTGAGCTCGCCGACGTCCGAAGAATCATCACGCACATACAATTCGGTGCGATTCCGCCAGATCGGCTTCAGCGGGATGCCCACCTCGACGTTCGTTTCGGCGCCGGGAGCCAGTTCGACGACCGGCGGAACCGAGCGCAGGCCGCCGAGTTCGACGCGTTTGGGCGCGTTGCTCGCATTGCTCACCCTGACGGTCGCCAGCCCGCGCGGGGTGCCGGTCGTGAAGTCGCAGACGACGGAGGCCGGACGGACCGCGACCCCTTGCAGCACCTCTTCGACTTTGACCTGATCGAGCCAGAGTTCTCCGGCGCTGTTTTCGACGAAGAATGCGAGCGTGTATCTCGTCTCCTCGGCCTTCCAATCGACTTTGACCGTCGTCTCCACGAGCTGCCAGTCGGTCGTCTTCTTGAATTCGTTCAGCGCGATGCCGAACTGTCTCGGCCAGCCGTAAGGGACGAGCGTCACGTAGACGCGCTTACCGGAAAAATCCTTGGTCTTGAACTGGGCGGAAACCTTGTAGGTGCATCCTGGAAGCACGGGGATCTCCTGTTGCATCAGGAATTTCTTCGCCTCGGTGACCTTGATGCAGCGCCGCCCGGCTTGCCCGCCTTCCGGCTCAAATGACATGGCATCAGCGCCGGCGTCGATGGACCATTCTTCCGGGACGATGTTACCCGCCTCGAAGCTCGGATTCTTGGCCAAGTTGGCGCCGAGCAGGCTCGGGACGGCCCCGGGAAGACCGGAAGCCGACGTCGCGGCCGGCGTCTGCGCGAACGCGGCCAGCGGCGCGAGCAGCAGGGCGACGAGGGCGGAGCAGCCAGGTTTCATGGTAATGGTCCTTGGTTAAGGTTTGTAAACACGGCGCAAGGCGGCCGTGGCGAGGCGCTGGCCTAGTTCGGCCTTGCGGCGCGGATGGACATCGGAGGGGTCGCCAAGGTCATAGGCATCCACCAAGGTACTATCGGCGAGAGTCCTCACTGCCTGTTGCTGCGATTCGCGAAGTTGCATCCAAGGCCCGGTGCCGCCTTCAGCATCTGGTTGTCCGTAGCGCGGGAGCTGGACGACGATGACGTGCAGAGTTGGCTGCTCCAACTGGTCTCGCCAAGACTGCACGAGCAGCGGCAGGTGTTCCCCGTAGGCCGTCGCGTCCTCCATGCGGCTGGCATTGGACTCGCCCTGATACCAGAGCACTCCACGCAGGGATAAGGTGCCGAGCGGTGCGATGAGCTCAGCGTGGGACGCGCCGGGCAATGCGCGGCCCATGCGCCAGGCGTAGAGTTTTGTCTGGGCATAGGGCACAAAGGCCCGGTCATCTTCCGCGGCGGCGGCGATCACCTCGGGCCGTTCTGCGAGCGCAGCAAAGGAGCGCCCGGCCTCGGTCCGCATCAGTGCGCTTCGCGGCATCCAGGCTTCGATCCGAGTGCCGCCCTTCGCGGCGACGATCATGCCCATGGGTGTCTTTTGCGCTTGGGCGATCTCACGGGCGAAAGCCCACGCGACCGCGGACTGTTTGGGAACTTCCGCCGTCGTGATCCGCTGCCATGCTCCGGCTCCAAAGAAGCGGATGCCGGACGGCAAAGGTTCGCGTGCGGCGATGGCGCTCTCACCTGACTTCGCGACGCTCATGGCCATGTTGGACTGGCCGGCGGCCAACCAGACATCACCGACAAGCACGTCGGCTACCTCGACTTTCCTGTCCTGTTGACCTGACCGGACCAAAAGCGTTCGCGACTCGGCGCTGGCGGCCATCGGGTTGAGCTTCACCAACCACTTGCCATCCGCGCCGGCGATGGTGTTTTCCTTCTGCCCCGCGAACTCCACGGTGATTTGCTCGTTTGGATCAGCCGATCCCCAGACAGGCACGGCCTTGTCCCGCTGCAGCACCATGTGGTCCGAGAAGACAGCGCCGAGGGTCAGTTCACCGGCACGCAACGCGGCCAGCGGCGCAAGAAGCAGGGCGACGAGGGCGGATGCGGATGATGGGGTCAGGCGCATCGGCCGAGTCTTCGCCCCCCTTGCGTGCCTACAATCCATATTCATTGCATATTGAAACCATTTTCCTAAACATCATTGTCATGGGAACAACGAAGGGACAACCCCGTTCGGGTAAGGCCGAGGATCGCCGATATTTCAAGGAGGTCCGCTTCCGTCAGATCCGGGCGCTGTTCGAGATCTCGCGCCAAGGCAGCTTCGCGGCCGCGGCCCGGTCTCTTGGCATGGCCACCCCCTCCGTCTGGCGCCAGGTACGCGCGCTTGAGGATGACTACGGGGTCCGTTTCGTCGCGGCCAAGGGCAGGGCGGTCCGCCTGACCGAAGACGGAGAGAGGCTCATGAGTCTGGCCGCCCCGTTGGTCGAGGGCTTCGATTCGTTGCGCAAGGTCTTCTCGGACCTGCAGACCGGGGCGGAGCGGGTGCTGCGTCTGGCCGCGCCGGCTTCCGTGCTGAACAGTTCTTTCCGGCA
>JBIKIO010000123.1:0-4659 GCA_044361555.1 Opitutales bacterium | reverse complement strand
GCCAGAAGGTCGGCGTCGTCGGACTCGGTGGTCTCGGCCACATGGGCGTGAAATTCGCCCGCGCCTTCGGCGCGCACGTCGTCCTCTTCACCACCTCGCCCTCCAAGGTCGCCGACGGCCTCCGCCTCGGAGCGCATGAGGTCGTGGTCTCCTCCGACCCCGCCGCGATGGCCAAGCATGGCTGCACCTTCGACTTCATCCTGGACTGCGTGTCGGCCCAGCACGACCTCAACGCCTACATGGCCCTCCTCAAGCTCGACGGCACGCTCTGCCTCGTCGGCGTACCGGAGCAGCCTCTGGCGGTCCATGCTTTCAGCGTGATCATGCCGCGTCGTAACTTCGCGGGCTCCTGCATCGGCGGTATCGCCGAGACCCAGGAGATGCTCGATTTCTGCGCCCAGCACGGGATCGTCTCGGACATCGAGCTGATTCCCATTCAGAAGATCAACGAAGCCTGGAACCGCATGATCAAGCAGGACGTACGTTATCGTTTCGTGATCGACATGACTTCGCTGAAGCAGGCCTGAGCTAATTACTTCGCCTCGGCCTTGGGTGCGGCCGATGCGGCATCCGCGGGTGTCCGTGCCAACATCTCATAAAGCGGGCTCGATGCCGGAATGGAGAGCTCCTGGCGGATATTGCCGAAGAATTCCTGAAGCCGATTGGTCTTGGCTAGAAGAATCGGATCCGTCGCCAGTCGGCCGTAGAAAACTTTGTCTGCCACCATCATGCGTGCATACAGCGTGGCACGGTCGTCGGTGGAGATATTCATGCCGTAAGGTTCGGCGAAACCCTTCCGCCCGGCGTTGTCCTTGGTATGAGTGGGCTGCCCTTCGGCACTGACCGAGTTCGGTCCGATCCGATATTTGAACCCAGTCTCGTTCAGCGCATCCCAAGTGGCCCCGAACAACGGGCCGCCGGAGCGCGTGAACTGGCGTTCGATCGCGTGGAAAACCTCGTGGTGCGTAGTGCGGCAGAAAAAGGCGCGGGAAGAGGCGTCCTCTGGCTTGAACGAATTCAGTCCGTAGGCGACCGCAGGCTTGGAAATCCAGCTGAAGCTCTGGCCGGCCAGCTTAACGTCGCGGAAGGTAAACTCGTCTAGGATGTAGATATTGCCGAAACCCAGCCGAGAGACGATCGCCTCCGGATACATGTCCAGTTCGTCGCGCAGCATGCGCACGAAGGCCTTGAATTGGACGATCTTCCTGTCTGTGAAATACGAATAGACCAAGCGCACCTTGGCCGGCATCGGCGGTGCGGGTGAGCCCGGCGCCCAGAGCACGGTGATGCCCCACTTCTTTTCAATGAGTCGTAGGTCGGCCTGGATCTCGGCGTCCTTCTTGATCAGGTCGACACTCGACAGGTCATTGAGGTCGTTCGTGCAGACAATCCGCTGCGACTCGGGGATAATCGTGAGCTGATTGAAGAATGCCTGGTCGAAGCCCTTGTCCTGCGTGGCTAGGAAGTCCTTCATGACGGCGAGTTTCTGGGCGACCGAAGCGTCCGCCTTGGCTTCGACAATCAAATCAAGGTGTTCGAACGGGTCCCACAAAAGACCGAACAAGGCGGCACGAGAGTCGACACCGGCTAATCGCTTTCCGATGGGGGTGGTGGACGCGGTGGCCGCCTTGGGCAGTTTCTTCCAGGCTTCGAGCGAGATTGGGTCGGCGGGGGCCTTGTGCGACTGCAGCACGAAGTTGATCAAAGACTGATGGATATGGCGCCCCTTGGAAAACTCCTGCACGGCGGTGAGCTTGGCGGGGACAGTCAGGGCGATCGCCTCGGTGGCCTTGAATTCAAATGAAGACGCCGAGAGTGGCGTGACGCCCGTCGCGGGACGCTTGAACAAGAACGACTCAGCCAGAACAAGCTTACGCGGTCCACGATGCTTCAGGAAACCTGCTGGATAGCGCTTAAGCTCATCCTCCACCCATCCGAGCACCTTCAGCGTACTGGCGAGATTCGCGTCGTTGACCGGGGTGACATCGTAGGACGCCGAAAATGCCTTATCGTCCGCCTGAGCCGATTGGATCTCGATATCATACTGGGCTTTGAATCGGCCCTTCAGTTCGGCGAGCTGCTGGCCGGCAGGGATTGGCTCGGCTGCAGTCAAAACCCCGAGAGCTAAGCCCAAAAACATCAGGGCATGGCGAAGCGAGCGTTTCATCGGGGTAGGCCGAATCTACGGCTCCGCCCCGCGGGGGCTACCTATATTATGGAGGAACCCCAAACAAAAAGGCCGCCTGGATGGGCGGCCGTTTTCAAAACCTGACGCTAAGGCTTACTTAAGCAGTTCCTTGACCTTGGCTTCCATCGCGTCGGACCAGATCTGGTAACCCTCGGCGTTCGGGTGCAGGAGGTCGGGCATGATGCTCTTGGGTAGGGTGCCGTCAGCTGCGAGGAACTTGGCACCGACATCGAGGAAGAAGACCTTCTTATCGTCAGCAAAGCCCTTGACGATGGCGTTGGTGGCTTCGTTCTGCTGGCGGAACTTGTCGTCCTTGTTCGCACCGCGCGGGAAAATGGCGAGGATGAGGATCTTGGCGTCGGGGCACTTCTTCTGGAGGCTAGCGATGATGGCCTTGATACCTTCAGCGGTCTGCTCGGCGGTGCACTGGTAGACGGCGCCGTTGAGCTCCTTCTGGGCGCGACCCTGGTGTCCGGTGTTGTTGGTGCCGATCATCAGCACGATGGCCTTCGGCTTGAGTCCGTCGAAGTTGCCGTTTTCCAAGCGCCAGAGGACGTGCTCGGTGCGGTCTCCGCCGATGCCGAAGTTGGCGGCCTTGAGCGGTGCCCAGGTCTTTTCCCAGACGGCCTTACCCTTGCCGTCCCAACCGTGGGTGATCGAGTCGCCGAGGAAGACGAGCTGGGCTTCGCCCTTCTTCGAGGTCTCGTTGAAGGACTCATGCCGCTTCTCGGTGCCGGGGTGGAGCACCGGCTGAACAGCGTAGTTAGGCGACAAGGAAGCGCAGCCGGAAAGCAAGGCGACGAGGGCGACGAGGGAAGCGATACGGGTCTTCATGGGGTATGCCTTAAACTAAGCTGGCAAGGCAGGCTGGCAAGCCCCCGGTAGGTCTGCGCTCAGTGTGCCTCTTTGTCTGAATGCACCGATACGTTATTTTATCCCGCCCTGCTCATAATATTCACTTCCCTACTTCGATACCGAGGTCAGCGTCCGAGCATGAGCAAAACCCTGAAATTCTTCATCGGCGGCCTGTTTCTCGTTTCCACCGTGCTCGCCTACGTGCTGAACCGGCCGCAGAGCCAGCCCGTGTGGGATGGTTCCGCTTTGCTCGCCAAGGCCGAACAATCTCTCGAAGGCTTGCCGGCCAAGGAAGCGGCCGTAATCCGCGCCCTCCTCGTGAGCACCGGGCCCACCCTCGTGGATGATCGTGCCCACGCCTGGCTCAAAACCTGCCTAAAGAAGGACCTCGAACCGGTCGCCGAGTTCGCCCTCGCTAACCTGCGCGCCTTGGCGGAAAGCGGAGATACGTCGGCGATGTCAGGACTGTCTTTCGTCCTGACCCAACGAATCGCGACGGCGGACGAAGGCTTCCGGTGGCTGCGTAAGGCTGCGGAAAAGGGTCACGCTCATTCCGTCTTTCTGGTGACAAGCCGTGACCTGAAAGACAAGCCTGCCGAGCTCCTCAAGGCCATGACCGAGTTCGCCGGGCGCGAAGACGACGCGGGATACCAAGCGCTCTACTGGTTCGCTTTCGCCCACGAGAAAGGCCAACACGGACTGCCTCAGGACGCCACCAAGGCGACCGACTACCGTAATCGCGCCAAGGCCTTGGGCGAGAAACTGCAGGCGGCCGCCACCGCGAAGTGAAGGTTCACTTCACCTCGGGTAAAGCGTAGTAGGCGACCTCGGCGAAGAAGAACTCCGCCATGTTCAGCTTGGCGTAATCGTAGTGGCTGACGGCCTTTAGAACCGCGGCTCGACCTGACTCATCCCCGGATAGAGCGAGCACCGCAGCGGCCGCCAACGGATGACGCATCCAGGTGGCCTCGTAGTTCTTGCGAGGGCCCCGCTTCTTGTAATCCACGATCTTGGCCAAGCGTTCGGCCTCCTTCTGCGTCGGCTGCGGAAACCACGTCGCATTGGCGACCCGCCAGTCAGCGGTGCCGAAGAACCCTTGGTCGCCGTTATCGAACATCGCATGGGTATCGACCGACGACAGCGCGAACTGCGCCGTGACGTCGAGCCCCTTGCGATAAGCGGCCTTCGCGGCGGCGTCCGTCTCGGCGGCGGCGAGACGAGCGAGGCCCGCCTGGGTGCCGACATAGATCCAGAACTGGCCCTTCTGCAGAGTCGGGATGAATCCCAGGTCACGCGGGCAACCCAAAGCGCAGATCTCCTGGCGCGTTTCCGCCGAGCCGGGCGGCTTCTCGGCAAGGCCCTGTCGGTAGCGCTCTAGCCAGACGGCTTCGCCGGTCATATCATACGTCGCGCGCAGCAGGTAAAGATACCTCGCGGCGTCACGGAAATGCTCGCCCTTGAAGCCACCACGGAAATCGCCCTTGAACGCTCCGTCGCAAGGCACCCTCCAACCATTCGCCTCCAGGACCCCGGCGACCTCGCGGACTTTCGCCACGAGCACCTTCCGCTCGTCCGCCGTCGGGATATCGGTCGCGAGATAGGCGTGCAGGCCGAGG
>JBIKIO010000122.1:0-4677 GCA_044361555.1 Opitutales bacterium | reverse complement strand
CAACTTGCCAACTAGTTGTCCGCTCTGGCCAACCAGCCAACTGATCAACCGGTCAACTCGTGCTCCGCCTCTCTGTGTTCCCAACCGCCAACCGCTAACCGCCAACACCTTCCTTTTAACGCGACGCTCGGCGTCGCGTTAAAAGACACCATTCGAGCGTAAAAAGACACCCGATTGGGTTTCCTTCTTTTCGGCGTACGAGCATCCTTTTGGTCAACCCCCTGAAGCGAACTCATGAGCACAAAGAAATATAACGTCGGCATCATCGGTTACGGCTGGGCCGCGACCGCCCACATCGACGCCATCAACAAGACCGCACACGCGCAGGTCACGGCGATCTACTCCTCGCGACCGCTCGACTCCGCGGCCCTCAGCGCCAAGCACGGCGGCCAGATCAAGGCCTACCAGACCGTCGAGGCCCTGCTCGCCGACCCGGACATCCACGTCGTCGACATCACCAGCTACCCGAGCCAGCACTGCGCCCAGGCCGTCGCCGCCGCCAAGGCGAAGAAGCACATCATCCTCGAGAAGCCGATGGCGAACTCGTTGGCCGAAGTCATGCAGATCTTCGAGGCCGCCGAGAAGAACGGCGTGAAGGGCTGCGTCTGCTTCGAGCTCCGCTTCTCCGGCCAGATGCTGTCCACCCAGGCGATCATCGAACAAGGCCTGCTGGGCGAGATTCATTACGGCGAAGTCGACTACTACCACGGCATCGGCCCTTGGTATGGGCAGTATCGCTGGAACATCGGTAAGAAGGACGGCGGCAGCGCCCTGCTCACCGCCGGTTGCCACGCCCTGGACGGGTTGCTGATGTGCATGCCCGGCGAAGTGGACTCGGTCATGAGCCTGAGCACGAAGTCCAAGAGCGCCTACTTCACGCCGTACGAATACGACACCTCCGCCGTCACCATCGTGAAGTTCAAGAACGGTGCCGTCGGCAAGTGCGCGGCCATCGTGGACTGCCTCCAGCCTTACTACTTCCGCACGCACCTGATGGGCAGCCACGGCAGCCTGCTCGACAACAAGCTGCACTCCGAAAAGCTTAAGTCGGACAAGACGAAATGGAGCACCCTCTCGATGAAGATGTGCGACTCCGGCGACGTCAACGACCACCCCTATCAGTCACAGTTCGAGGCTTTCTTCGACGCGCTCGCCCAGGGCCAGGACATGCCGCTGACGAGCTTCCGAGACGGCCTCCGCACCTTCAAGGTGATCTTCGCCGCCGACCAGAGCGCGGCTAACGGCGGCCAGCCGGTCAAGGTCGCCTGAGCCGATGCCCTCCTGTCTCGCCATCTTCGCGCACCCCGACGACGTCGAATACTTCGCCGCCGGGACGATGCTCCAGCTCGCCCAACGCGGCTGGGAGCTCCACTACTTCGACCTCTGCGCAGGCAACGGCGGCTCGGTCCAGATGGACGGCCCGACGACCGCGACCGTCCGTCTGGCCGAAGCCCAGGAAGCGGCCCGCATCCTCGGCGCGAAGTTCTACCCGCCGGTCGTGAATGACATGACGCTGACCTTCGACATCGAGGTTATGCGTAAAGTAGCCTCGGTCATCCGCCAGAGCCGCGCCGACATCGTACTCACGCACCCCCTGTCCGACTACATGGAGGATCACATGGCCTGCGCCCGTCTCGCGACCTCCGCGGCCTTCACGCACGGCATGCCTAACTACGACACAGTCCCACCGGCGGCTCCCTACGCACATGACGTGACGATCTATCACGCGATGCCCCACGGCCTGTGCACGCCTCTGCGCCAGAAGGTCCGCGCCGGCCTCTATGTCGACGTCGGCGCGGTGCACGATCAGGCACGCCAGGCCCTCGCCGCTCACGCCTCGCAGAAGGACTGGCTGGATAAGAGCCAAGGCATGGACTCCTACCTGCATACGCTCGACAAGATGGCCGCAGAGGTGGGTGCGCTCTCGGGCAAATACGCCTTAGCCCAAGGCTGGAGCCGCCATCTCCATCTCGGTTACAGCGCCGCCAATATCGACCCGCTTCGCTCCGCCCTCGGCTCCGCTTGCGTCGTCGACGCCGTCTACGAGGCCGCGCTCGAAAAACCTCTCCCATGACCCCCTCGCTATCCCGCCGTCGGTTCTTCCAGCTCGCTGGTCTGGCCACCCTCGCCTTTCCGCTGCGTGGCTGGGCCGCGCTCGATACGACGGGCGGTGACGAGATCGTCATCCTCAACGACATCCACCTGACCGGCATCCCGGAGGAGAAGATCCCCGGCAACGCCCGTGACGACGACGACCATCTGCGCGCCGCGGTGCAGCAGATCCTCGCCCTGCCGAAGAAGCCCGCCGCCGTCATCATCAACGGCGATCTCGCCCTTTCGGTCGGCACTGCCGCCGATTACGCCGTGGTCCGCGAACTGATCGCGCCTTTACGCGATGCCGGCATCCCGGTGCACCTCACCCTCGGCAACCACGACGTCCGTGATATCTTCACGCAGGCCTTCCCAGAAATGAAGAGCGCCTCCGCCCTCAAGGAGCCCCGTCATAACGCCCTTATCGACCTTCCCTCCACGCGCCTGATCCTGCTCGACACCTTGGACCAATCGCCTGGGCCCTCCGGCAAGCTCGGCACCGAGCAGATCGCCTGGATCCTCGCCAAGATCGACGAAGTCCCTGGCAAGCAGGTCATCCTCGTCGGCCACCACAACCCGCAGGTCGGGGGTGACACCAGCCACTACAAGGGCGGCCTCACGGACACCGCGGACTTCTGGCCCGAGATCGCCAAGCGTGATCAAGTGAAGGCGTACATCCATGGTCACACCCATGAATGGACGCAGGCCATGGAGAACCGCATCCATATCATCAGCACCATCGCCTGCGCCTACGTGTTCAACAAGAACACCAACGCCACCGGCTGGACCTCCGCCCGCTTCAACGCCCACGGCTTCCAGCTAAAGCTGCACACCCTCGAGACCGACCACGCCTGGAACGGCGAGGCCAAGTGGTTCTTCGGCCGCCAGCCGGCGCCCAAGAAACCCGCGCCCAAGAAGAAATAAGCCATGGACCGCCGCCGCTTCCTCCTGACCACGGGCGTCGGCGCCCTCGCTGCCAACCTGGAAGGCGCGCCGGGTCCGCAAAGCAATCGCATCATCGAAGAGAATGCGAAGGAAGGCTCACGCGACTGGCAGCTCACGCGGGTCCGCGTCGACGGCGGTAATTTCCGCTCCCCTTGGATCGAGGGCTACTGCTCTAAGCAGAGCGTCCTCGCCGGCGAGACAATCGATATCATGGTCTCGGCGAATCCGGCGCGGAAGTTCCGCCTGGAATTCTTCCGTCTCGGCTATTACGGCGGCCGCGGCGCCCGCAAGGTGCTCGAACTGCCGACGCTCACCGCGACCACGCAGGCGACGCCGAAACCCGGCGAACAGAACCTCCACGAATGCCGCTGGGGCGTCACGCACGCGCTGAAGATCCCGGCCGACTGGATGAGCGGCGTCTACTTGGGCCGAATGACGACGATCCCGGAGCAAGCGGACGAACCCTATTGGCAGAGCTACGTGACCTTCATCGTGAAGGACGAACGCCCGGCCGACTTCCTTTTCCAGTGCAGCGACAACACCTGGCAGGCCTATAACCGCTGGCCGAACAACTACTCGGTCTACACGCACCCGAAGGGTGTCCAAGGCCCGTGGGCTCAGGTCAGCTTCGATCGTCCCTACGGACGCGAGTCGCAATTCGCCGGTATCGTCAACGACCCGCTCACGATGGGCTCCGGTGAATTCCTGCCTTTCGAGTTCCCGCTGGCCTACTGGATGGAACAGCACGGGTACGACGTGACTTATTGCGCCAACGCCGACCTCCTGACGCCTGACCGCGCCCTGAAGTGCAAGTCGTTCCTCAGCGTTGGCCACGACGAGTACTGGGATATTCGCGCCTTCCGCAGCGTGGAGAAACTCCGCGACGCCGGTGTGGACCTGCTCTTCTTCTCTGGCAACAGCATTTGCTGGGTCACGCCCATGACGCCTTCCGCCGATGGACGCGCCAACCGACGCATCTTCCGCGGCGGCCCCTACGGCGCCGACAACGACTACGCGAAGAACCGCCAGAAAGACAACGGCCCCTTCCCCGAACACGGCCCCGACGAAGGCCTGCTCATGGGCGCCCGTAATGTCGAACCCGTCAACGGCGGCGGCGACTGGATCTGCACCAAGCCAGGACACTGGATCTTCGAAGGCACCGGGATGAAGCAAGGCGACGCCATCCCCGGGCTGATCGGCTGGGAATACCACGGCCAACCGGCGACGGAAATCCCCGGCCTTGAAATCGTCGGCGGTGGTACCGCCTGGCAAGGTGGCACGCGTCCGCAGCAGTGGACCGCGACGATCTATCCAGGTCCGAAAGGGAGTTTCGTCTTCAACGCTTCGTCCATCTTCTGGGTGCAGGGCCTGTCCACTCCGCCCGGCCACATCCTGCCTTGGTCGCATTGGTCCCGTCCGCACGGCCCCGACGACCGCGTGCAACGCATCACCCGCAATCTCTTCGACCGAGTGCTGAGCCGCGCGAGATGAGACTCATCAAGGAACAGCAATCTCCCGCCTCGGCGAACGAACTCGTCTCCTGCGAGCACCTGAGCCAACGGGACTTCGGCTGCGTCTGGCATCACCACCCCGAGCTCGAGATCTTCTTCCTCCTGCGTGGCGGCACCGAGCGCTGGGTCG
>JBIKIO010000025.1:0-15125 GCA_044361555.1 Opitutales bacterium | reverse complement strand
TGCTGCGTCTGGCCGCGCCGGCTTCCGTGCTGAACAGTTCTTTCCGGCACGTGATCGCCGCCTACCGTCTGGCGCATCCGGAGGTCAGGCTGACTTTGATCGACGCACCTTCGCGCGTGGCCTGGCGCATGGTGGAGTCCGATACGGCCGACCTCGCCATCGTGGGCGTACCGGACGGTATCGACATGCCGGCTCGCCTGTCGGTCGAACCCCTGGCCAGTTACCCTTTCGAGCTGATCTTTCCCGAGGGACATCCTTTGAGTAAGCTCAAGCGGGTTGGCCTTCGTGAAATCCTGTCCCATCCTCTGATTCTGGCCGGTGAGGATTCGAGTTCGCGACTTCAGTTCGATCAGGTCGTGGCCAAGGCCGGCCTGACCGCCAAGGTCAACGTCGTCATGACCGCGGGAAACGTGCCCTCCATCCTTAACTACGTCGGACTTGGGATCGGCGTGGCCATCCTCACCCGCTCCTCGATCGAGGCGATCTCGTTCCCGGTCGTCAAGAAGGCCGGCTTGGCGCATCGGGACGTCTCCACCGTGCTCGGTCACGACAATCTGGTCCTCGTCCACCCGAAGGGTCGGCATGAGCTCGGACATGTGCGTGTCTTCCGCGAGATGGTCGCTTCCTCGCTCAAGGCTTGAAGGAGATAAGTACGGGCACTTCGGGTGGAGAGCCGAAGTGCGCCTGCCCATCGAAACACACCAAGGCCTCCGGCGAGGTGCAGGAGGGCACTTTCGATTCGTCATAGTTCGTGACCGGCGGATCCGGCGGAATGCAGCGCGGCCAGCGGAGCCAGCAGCAGGGTGGTAAGGAGTAGGAGGGTGTGTTTCATTTGATCTCCAGTTTCATGTTATGAAATGATTTCCTTCACCACTTTTCCGGCCACATCGGTGAGGCGGTAGTCGCGTCCGGCGTGGCGGTAGGTGAGCTGTTCGTGATTGATGCCCAGCAGGTGCAGGATGGTGGCCTGGAGGTCGTGAACGTGGACGGGGTTCTCGACGGATGCCTCACCCCTGCTTCCGCACCGCGCTGCGGTAGAGCAGCGGGGAGCGCTTTTGGTGCCGGTGAAACTGTCAGTGAAAATGCGCGGGCGTCGGGTAGCCGCAGGCATCGGCGATCTGGCTCACCGTCTGGTCCGTCTCCACCTAGGCGACGGCGCGAGCAGCATGGCGGTGAGGATGGAAAGTGTCAGTCTCATGAAATGGGTCGCAGTTGGTGAAATGGGTTTGTCTGTCGAGTCGCGCTCACTTTCCCTTCGGCGTGGGGGCTTGCAGCAGCGCTTGGAAGTCGAGGTGGCGGAGGTTGTCGTCGCGGCCTTTGGCGGTGAACTCGTTGACCTGGGCCATCTTGCCGGAGTGGAACCAGACGCCCATGAGTTCGCCTTGTTTGGTAATCATCGGGATGGCGTTCGCGTCGGTGGCTTTGCCGCTGCGAGCGAGGGTGGACCAGCCTTTGGCGGGGCCGTCGAAGGTGCGGACCCAGTAGTGGCGTTCGTTGGAGAGGATGAGATCGTCGTCGCCATCGGCGTCGAGGTCGATGAAGCGCAGGCCGAGGTCGGTGCCGTGCGCGTCCACGAGGCAGTTTTTTTCGGGCAGGGAAAAGGGGGCGCGCTGCCAGCGGGAGGATGCGGGCTGCCAGAGGAAGACGGCGTTTTGCGTGTCGTTGTTGACGATGAGGTCGGAGAGGCCGTCGGCGTCGAGGTCGCGAAAGCGGACGCCGCGGTCGATGCCGTCGCGAGCGGTGAGGAGCGGCTCGCCGTTGGCTTCGGCGGGGAGCGCGGTGGTTTGTTTCACCCATTGGTTGTTCTCGAAATGCCACACGCCGCGCTGCCCGGCGGTGGCGATGGCGAGTCCGGCGCGGCCATCGGCGGCGGCAGTGAAAAAGCGAGCCCCAGTAGCGGTGGAGCGCGGAGTGGTTTCGCCGCTCACGAGGGCGAGCGGCAGCGGTGTTTCGAGCCAGCGTTTTTCTTTCGGCTGCCAGACGCGGGTGAGCTGGCGCTGCGAGTTTCCGATGACGACATCGAGGAAGCCGTCGCCATTCACGTCGAGCAGGCGCACGCCGTTGTCGGCGCCGGTGGCGGAGCGCAGCGGGGTGCCGCCGAGGACGTTCTTGGTTAGCCGGTCGAGGATTTCGCGGCAGTTGAGAAACTTCACGCGTTTGCCGTAAGTGCGGTCGGCGTAATCGACGAGTCCGGCGATGCTCTCGGGCAGGCTGTAGCCGTGCGGGTGAAAGCAGATGGTGTGGAGGCCCTGCTTGAGCACGGTGACATCGAGCGCGCGCTGCCAGTCGCCGAGCACCTGCGTGTTGCCCATGCCGTAGGCGTGGACGCCGTGCGCGTCGCCGGGCATGGCAGCGGGCAGTTCCCAGAGCAGGCCGTTGATGACGTAGGGATAGGGGTAGTTGGGGACGCTGTTGACGTAGAGCTTGGTGAAAGGGATGCCGGTGGTGAAGCGGTGGAAGCGCTCGCGCCCTTCGCCATCGAGCACGAGGTCGCGCGGCAGCGAGGCATCGGCGGAGGTGAATACGGTGAAGATGCTGCTGTCCATGGCGAGGAAATCACCAGTGGCTGTGCGGCGCGGAAAGACCTCGGAGTAAAAGCGCGGCGAGGTGGTGTTGCGCGCGTCGCAGCCGGGCATGCGCCAGGCCACGGGCGGCGTGCCGAGCGCGGTGCTGAGTCCGGCCACGCAGTCGGTGAAATCGCGGATGCACCATTCGAGGCTCTCCTCGCTCATCGTCGAGGGGTCGCGGCGCAGGAAAGGCACGGGATGGGTGAAAGTGTGCGCCTCGATGGAGAGGCCTTCCTTCAGCATGCGCTGAAACCACGGGTCGTCCGCCTGCGCCTGGAGCGTGTAGATGGAAATGGGCGCGCGTCCATCAATGCGCCGCAGCCGCTCAATGGCCTGCTGGAGGAACTGGTAATAGAACTGCGGCGACTTCGCATAACTCATCAGCCGGAACGCGGGATCGAGCCGCCCCATGTCATCAATCGAGAGCTGCACGGCGGCTTCGACCCCGTCCTCGCCGACCCACATCGGCGTGGTGAGTTTTGCCGAGCCGAGTCCCGGATAATACGGGTCTCGCTCATCAAGATAGGCAAAGCGCGAGCCGGATTTTTCCACCGCAAAGGCGGACGCGCTCAGTAGGGCGAGGAGCAGCAACGGTTTCATCACTTCAGGCTGTAGAGGTATTCGAGCAGGTCGTTGAGTTCCTGCGGGGTCATCGTTTTCTCCAGACCCTGCGGCATGAAGGAAACGTCGGAGGGCTCGATGCTCGCGATGTCGGCGCGGGTGATGCGCGTTTCCTCCAGCGTGGTGGTGCGTAGGAAGACGGCGTCGGCGGTCTCGCGGGCGATGGCCCCGTAGGCGGTGCCACCGCTCTTGAGCTTGATGTTATACGCGCGGAAGTCGGGCACGATGGTGGAGCTGGGGAAGACGATGGCCTCCAGCAGGGCGCGGGTGACGCGGATGCTGCCGATGCGCGAGAGGTCGGGGCCGAGATGGCCGCCGCGACCATTGACGTTGTGGCAGACGGAGCACATGGCTTTTTGCGAAAAGAAGACCTGCTCACCCCGGCGGATGTCGGCGGCACCGGCGCTCATTTTTTCGCCGAGTTCGGCGAGATACTGCGCCTGCTGGGCGTGCGTCTGCCGGTGCTGGTCGATGAGCGGTTTCGCGGCGGCGTCAATGTCTGGGTCGCGCAACAATCGCTCGCTGTAGATTTGTTCCAACTCATCGGCGGGCAAGGCGCGTGCGCCGGGCGAGGCGACGAGCGCCTTGGCCAGCGCAATGGCGGTGGGCTTGTCCGGCGTGCGGTAAAACGCCTTCACCAGCAGCGGCAGCGTGAGCGGGCCGGCCTCGGCGACCCGGGCAATGAGCGCCTGGCGTTGCGCGGCGGTGAGCTTCGACGTGCCGAGCGCGGTGGCGGCGGCGACGGGCAGCAGCGGGTCGCCGGTGGCGGAAAGTTGTGCGGTGAGCCGGTCAAACGCCGCCGCGTCGAGTGTGGTGCGCGGGGCGAGGATGGCCGTGGCGGTGAGGCGCACATCCGGCGCGGCGGTGCTGCTGTTGCCGAGTTCGGCGAGCAGCTTGTCGAACTGCGTGAGGTTGCGGATGCGCACGATGTTCAAGGCCTCGCGTTGCGCTACGGCATCAGTGCCGCGCAGGACTTTCTCCAAGGCATCGAGCCAGGTCTGCGGCTGCGGCTGCACGCGACTGCTGGCAATGACGCCGAAGAGGTCCTTGCGGATCTCCGCCGGAATGCCCGCATCGAGCAGCGTGGCGGCGATGAACTGCTGCACCTGCGTCTCCGCCGAGGCCCCGAGCAGCGCGGTGACGAGCGCCTCGCGCTGCGCGGCATCGAGCGTGGCCTTGCGCACCCAGCGGGCGGCGACGGTGACGAGTTCCTGCGCCCACGCGGGCCGGCGGCTGATGGCTTCCAAGACGGCGAGTTGCAAACCGGGATCGTCCGCATCGAGCAGCGGCGCGATGTGCTCGCGGGCAAGCTTTTCATTCGCGAGGTAGCGGTAGGTGCTTCCGCGATGCGGATTCAAAAGCGCGTGACCGCGCGACGCCGGCTGCTCCGCGCGCTGCTCGGTGCCGTTCATCTGGTCCAGCGCAATCAAGGCCGCGCGTCGCACGCTGGCGGAGGCATCGCTGAGCGCGGGAAGTGTTTCATCGAACGCGCCAATCTGAATGAGCGCGTAGATAAGGCTGTGCTGGAGGAAGGTGTCATCCGCGCCTTTGCGCAGACTGGCGAGCAGCGGCGCCACCGCTTCCACTTTGCCGATGCGTCCGAGCGCTTCGGCCGCCTTGCGCCGGATGGGCGCGTTGTCTTCGACGACGAGCTTCGCCAGCGCGGGCAGCGCCGCCGCATCGCGCTCCACACTCACGCAATGCGCCGCCACTTCGCGCACCGCGGCATCGCCGTGAGCCAGCGCCGCGCGCACCGAGGCGCGTGCTTCCGCGGTGTTGATCCGCGAAAGCGCATACACCGCCTCGCGCCGCGCGAGAGACGCAGCGGCATCCTTTTCCGTCACAAAACTCGTCAACTCGGCGACGGAGGCTGCGCCGCGTTTCACCAGTTCCTCCACGGCACGAGCGGCGACTTGATGACGCGCATCTCCCAGCAAGCCGACCAATTTCCCCTCGGGCTGCGAGGACCACGCGATTTTCTTTCCCCACGGGTCCTCATGTTTCGGCGCATCGAGCCGGCGCACGCGATAGATGGCGCCAGTGACCTGCTCCTTCGCGATTTTTTGCGTGGGGCAGTCGTAGTTGAACCACGAACCCATGTCGATGATGAGCAGGCTGCCGTCCGCATCCTCCAGCACATCGGTGGGATGAAAATCCCAGTCGGTGGAGACGAGGAAATCCGAGTTCTCCGAGGCAAGCCGCGCGCCGTCATGCTGGAGCGTGTGGCGCTGCAGGCGGCGCACATTGAACTGCGTGGTGAGGATCGTGCCGCGATGCCCCGGCCCGAAGTGGTCCGAGCGCAGCCGCACCAGCCCGCACAGCGCCGCCGGATAGGCCGCGCTGAATCCCGCGATGGGCGTGAGCAGCGGTCCCGTGCGCGGAAACTCGGCGATGGTCGGCTCGTCCGGGCGCGGATACACGCCGCCGTCGATGTATTGCAGCAGCATGTCGCCGGGATATTGGTCCATCGTGCCGCAGAGGTCGCCGGTCTCGCTGAGGACGAGTTCCACCGTGTTGTCGAACCCGCCGCCTGCGATGCGCTCGATGCCCGTGCCATCCAGGCGGCTGCGCCACACGCGCCCGGCGAGACCTTCCAGCTTTTTCCCCTCGCGCGTTTCCACGCGATAGCCGTGCCGGCCCTGCGTCCAGTAAAGCCAGCCATCCGGCTGAAAAAAAGGACCGTGAATGTCGCAGCCATTGCCGGTAAAGCCAAACTTGCCCACCAGCTCCTCGCGCCGGTCCGCCACGCCATCGCCGTCCGTGTCCGTGAGCTTCCAGATGGCCGGATGCGAGGCCACATACACGCTGCCATCATGCCACTGCACCCCGGAGCCAAAGACCAGCCCGTCGGCGAAGACCTTTCTCGTGTCGAACTTGCCATCGCCATCCGTGTCTTCGAGCACGCTGATTTTCGCCAGCTTCAGCGGCTCGATGTCGGTGCCGGGGAGATTTTTCCCCGTGCCCTCCGCCACATACAGCCGCCCGCGGTCATCGAAGCACGCGAACTGCGGATACTTCAGCAGCGACTCATCGGCCACCTTCTCCACCGCCCACCCATCCGGCACGCGAAAGCCGCCGGGCGCGGGCTTTGCCAGTGATGCGGAGTCAGCGGCGTGAGTGAGCGAGCAGGCAAACGCGCCAGCCAGGACGCCGGCGCAGACGAGGGATTGCAGGGTGGGTTTCATCAGGGGAGTCATCACGAGTTTCATCGTTCTGCAGAGCATAACGCCGCGCGTCCCGCCTTGTTAATCCCGCACTCGACAAATCTCCCTAATGCCCGTTAGGTCCGCCCTAATACCGCCATGAAACGTCGCTACTTCAAAGAACTCCGCTTCCGCCAAATTCGCGCCCTCGTGGAGCTGCACCGTCACGGCGGCTTCGCCGAAGTCGCCCGCCAGCTCCAACTCTCCGTGCCCTCCGTCTGGCAGCAGATTCGCGCCCTGGAGGATGAGTTCAAAGTGCGCCTCGCCATCGCGCGCGGCAACAAGGTTGAACTCACCGACGACGGTCTTTTGCTCGCCGAACTGGCTGCGCCCGTGGTGAGCAGCTTCGAGTCCCTGCGGTTCGCCTTTTCCGAACGGCAAAAAGGTCTCAAGCGCGAACTCACCCTCGCCACCACCACCAGCCTGCTCACCTACGACCTGCCGCCGGTCATCGCCGCGTATCGCAAGACCCATCCCGAAGTGCAGATTGCCTTCATCGAGCAGCCTTCGCACGAAGCCCGCGCCACCTTCGAGCAAGGCCGCGCGGACCTCGCCATCGTCGGCGCCGCCGCCAGCGAACCCGGTCCGCACTACCACGCCGAGCCCGTCACCGACTACAGCGCCCACCTCGTCTGTCCGGCGGGTCACGAGCTGCTCAAATCCAAACGCCTCACCCTCGCCCAGATCGCGCGTCATCCGCTCGTGCTCCCCGTCATCGGCGGCGTCCTGCGCGAGCGCGTCACCGCCGTCTTCGCCGAGGCCGGGCTGCGCGACATCACCGTCAGCATGAGCGCCAACAGCCTCAGCCTCGTCAACGGCTACGTCCGCATGGGCTACGGCGTCGGGCTCGTCTCACTCAGCCCCGTCCTCGTCTCCCAATGGATGGAATCCGGCGGTCACGACCTCCACCTGCGCGACGTTTCAAAACTCTTCGGCAAAGAATCCGTCTTCATGCTCCACCGCACCCGAGGCCACGAGATGAGCCACGTTCGCGCCTTCCGCGAAGCGGTGGTGAAAGGGTGAAGAGCCACAGCGTCTGCTTACAACACCGACGTGGACCTGTGGTGAACAAGCTGTGCCCGAAGGGTTCGGCGCACCTCAGCCCTGTTTCCGCACCGCAGCGCGGTAGAGCAGCGGGGAGCGTTTCTGGTGCCGGTGAAACTGCCGCTGAAAATGCACGGGCGTGGGATAGCCACAGGCATCGGCGATCTGGCTCACCGTTTGATCCGTCTCTGCCAGCAGGCGGCAGGCGCGGGCGATGCGCAGTTCATTCACATAATGCGGCACGGTGCGGCTGGTGCATTTCTTGAACAGGCGGCTGAAGGCGCTCTCGCTCAGACCCGTCATCGCGGCGAGCGCAGGCACATAGATCGGCTCGGTCAGATGCGCCTCGATGTGGGCCACCACGGTGCCGATGCGGTCGGAGGAAGCCGCGCCGATGGCCGCGTGAAAGCCCGGCGAAGCAATCTCCCGCAGCTCTTTTGATTTGGCGAAGTCATCCAGCAAATCCAGCAGGAGCACCACGCGGCGGAGTCCTTTCGCCTTGGCGATTAGCGCGAGGCGTTGCGTGGCGCGCTGCCGAGTCGCACCCCGGACTTCCAGCCCCAGACGCGCCCGATGAAAGAGCTGCTGCACCGGTTTCATGGAGGCATGGCGGAGCCAGTCCGCGCCGAGCAGGTGCGGCATGAACTGCACGACGATGGCCTCCACGTTCTTCGCCCGCCGGCCGGTGCCGCGGTCATTGCGATAGTCGTGCGGCAAGTCCGAGCCGAGCAGCACGAGGTCGCCGGGCTTCAGCGGTGAGAGCTTGTCGCCCACCCAACGCTCCGTGCCGCCGCGCTTCACCAGCGTGATTTCAAACTAGGGATGATGATGCCACACGCACCCGAAATCCGCCCCGCGCACAATCTCGCACGCCACGACTTCCGTGGCGGCGAGCGGCGACTGTTGTTCGACGATGAGTTTCATGGGCCAATCAACTTCCGTGGAGCGCGGTCAGCGTCGCGAGCACCAGGGTGATGATGATAAGCGTGGGTTTCATCATTGGCGTTGTCCTCGTGTGTCCTTGGCGAGCAATGGCAGCAAGGCCTCGGCAAACCGGAGGCCAAGCCCTTGCAGACCGGCGGTGTCGTAGTGGACTTGGTCCTGCGCTTTCGTCAGGCCGTCTGTGCTGATGCAGATAGCAAGCGGGTCTATGCCGGGGATGGCGCGTTGGGCGGCGCGGACTTCATCCACAAAAGGAAAGGGCGAGACGGGCGTGACCTTGGCAGGGTTGACCTCGGCGATGACGACTTTCATTTGCGGCGCATCGAGATCGCGCCGGAGTGAGGTGAGGAAGTTGGTGAGGTGTTGCTGGTATTCTTTCGCCAGTTCGGGCACACGGGCGTCGGACTCGCCCTGCATCCAGAGGAGAGCGGCCGGCTTGATGTCGCCGCCGGGAAAAGCCGTCTTCCACGCGGCGACAAGCTGAGCGTAGGCATGTCCGGCGCGCTGGTCGTGGCCGAGGTTCAAGCGGTCGATGCGAGCGCGGTCATGCTCAGGTTGCCAGACCAGTTGTGAAGTGCCGCCATGCGCGGCCTTGAAGAGCACGATCTGGCGTCCAGGCATGGCCCGCGCCAGCGCATGAGCCAGCGTGACCTCTGGGCCGATGCTTCCCTTGGCGAGCGCTTGCGTGCGGCCCCAATGGATCAACGTAACGTTCGGGGGCGGCGTGCGCCATTCGGCAGAAAGTTCTGCGGCCTTGCCATAACCTGCCATGTTCGACTGACCGGAAAGGATGAGCACCAGCGGCGGTTCCGCAGCGTGCAAAAGAGCCAGCGGCGCGAGCAGAAGGGCGGCGAGGAGGGTGAGGGCGGGTTTCATGCTGCTCATTTCCTAAAGGATTGAGATGTTTTCACCTTTACACGCACGGGGGCCGACAGGCCGACATGCCCATGGTCATCCACGGCGGTGGCGATCAGGGTGTTGTCGCCCTCGAAGAGGTTGCTGAGCGTGAACGTCTGGTCGGTCTGCGCGGCGTCGACCTTCGCTTCGGCCCGGAGATAGCCCTTGGCGAAGAGTTGCACGGACTGGAGCTTGCCGTCCTTGTCTTCGGCATGGACGCGGAAGGTCGTCGGCTGGCCGGTGGCGATCGAGTCCGGGTCGCCGTCGACGGTGAGGGTGACGCTGGGCGCGGTCTGGTCGCCACGGTCCTCGTCATACCAGCGGACATAATCCACGACTAGCTGGTCAGGCAGCTTCGCGTCCTCGATCCAGCCGTAGAAGGGGGGCTTCTCGCCGGGTTTCTTCGGCGTGGGGGGAGTCCGGTAGACGGCACCCACGAAGAGCTTCTGCGGCACGGTCGTGATCGGCGTATCCTTGTAGGAGAGGCGCATCGTTTCCTGCCCGTCGACGTAGAACACCTGCTCCAGCGGGCCCCAGCGCAGTCCGATGGTGTGCCAGCCGCCGTATTCCTTCGGGTGAACAGTGGCCTGCCGGAGGATGCGGGCCTGCTTGGTCACCGCGCGCATGTCCTTCTTCCGCGTGTCAAAGGCGCTGACGCCGCTGCCGTCTCCCTGATCCTGGAAGCCGAGGCCAACCGTGGCGTGGTAAGCCTGGCAGATGACGTTGTGCAGTGTGGAGGCACGTGTAGGTTCGAGCTTGGGTTTGTAGAAGTCCTCGAAGACGTCGAATTCCTGGGGATTTTCAAAAGGGTCGTGCCCGTAGTTGGGCAGCTTGTTGTTCCGGATGGTGCAGACGAAACCCCACCATCCGGGTTGGGTCGTGAACTGGGCGCGGGTCTCGACATAGCCGAACGCGTTCTGGAAATTCCGGCTCTGGAGACCGCCGTTGAACGCCAAGGTGCCGTCCTCGTCGCGGGTGAGGCGGATGACGAGGTTGCCGTGGCCGTCGAGCGCGCAGTTCTCCTTGGCGAGGCGGGTCTTGAACGAGGGGTGAACCCATTTCGTATGATCGGACGGCTTCCACTTCGCCTCATCGATGGCGTTGCCGTCGAACTCATCGCCGAAGGCCAGTTTCCACTTCTTGCCCGAAGCCGGTCCGGATGGCGATGAGGCGGTGTCCTGGGCGTGCGATGAGGCCGGCGGGGCGAGCAACAGGGCGGCGAGGAGGGGGAGGGTGGGTTTCATGGCAATGATTTGGGGATTGTGGTTATCGGCTGTCGTCTGGGCTTATTGACCGAGCACCGGCTGAATTTCGACGAAGTTGACCATGATCTGCTGGCCCGCCGGGCCGCCCGGTTCGCCGGACTTCGTCCAGTCGCCGAGGGTGAGCGTCGCCGTCGGGCCCGTGGCGCGGAAGCGCAGCCAATGATAGGTCATCCAGAACGGAGGCTTGCCCCCCACGTTCGCGTAGGCGGCCAGCTGGGCGGGGAAGTCGTGACTGATAAACGGATGGCTGAAGCCACCGGGCTGGGCTTCGGCGCCGTCCAGCGTGATCGATAGTCCGTGCAGATCCTTGCGAACCTTGCCGGCCCGTAAGTCCGCATGGTCACCGGTGAACAGCTTGAGAGAATAGACCCGGCCGGGGGTGAGCCCCTGTAGCTGCTGACTGATCGTGTTCGGCGCCTTGGCGTTACGTGTCAGTATGGCGAAAATGTCTCCGATGCCGTTCTTTCTCGGGTAGCGTCCTTGCAAGGTGCCGTACCCTGCGAACGTATCCGTCCTGATGCTGCCTGGTTCCGCTGCTTGCGTCTGCCAGCCGCGCAGGCCGTCGGTGAAGTCCGGGTTGGCGACGTGCTTCAGTTCGTAAGCTTCGCCCAGCATCCGCCCCGTCTTCCCCTCGATGCAGTAGTGGCGGAGCAGCATGCCCATGCAATCCACGGTCTCGGGATCCGCATTGTGCGAGCGGTAGGGTTCCACGCCCCAGAGCGCGAAGTATGCCGGATGCGTGGCGAGGGCTTGCATCTGCATGTCGAGGTGGACGCGGAAGTCCGCCTCCGGGTGGCGGTTCGCGCTCATGGTCCCGAGTCCTGAGTAGGAGAGCACGAAGATCATCCGGCGCAATGAGCCGGCGACGGCCGCCTCATACTTGCTCGCCATCTTGGTGAAGGCATCTCGTATGGCTACGAGGTTCTCGGGCTCGGTGGGCATTTCGCTGAGATACAATTCTTCTTTGAAGGGCCAGCCGTTGCCTAGGACCGTCTTGAGGAAGGGTCGGTCCTGCGTGTTCGCGCCGCGGGCGCTGGCGAAGAACGGCACCCAGAGCTTGCCGGCGTAGGCCGGATGGTCCGCCAGATCGGCGACCGAGGTGGTGGTCATCCTGACGATCTCGGCCGAGGGGTGATTGCCGGCATACTCGTCCACGCTGATGCCGGTGAACTTATCCAAGGTGAAGCTCGGCCGGGCGGGCCATGCGGTGGTCTTCCCAGGGTTGAGCCAGACCTCCCGCATCTTCTCGACGGTCCACTTCTGCTTATCGATCAGGCCCGGTGCTTGGACGTGGGGCGTCCAATGCTTTCCCTGCGCCAGCCATTCCCGGTGCTCGGGGGTGTCCACCACGACGCTTTCGATCGTGTTGACGTTCGGAAGCATGTGCTTGCTTAGTCGTTCCCAGGTGTGTCGGCCGAAGGGCTCGATTCTTTGACCGCCGGGAGCGTTGGGCCAGTAGATGTTGTAAACCAGCGCGGGGATCGCCCGCACGGTCAGTTCGTTCGGATGGCCGCTCACCTCGAGGACGTGCCTGCCCGCGGGCAGCATTCGCATAGCTTCGACGGCAGGCTTGTCGGCTTCGGAGGAGAGCAGGGTGGCGTCGCCTGTCTTCACGACGCAGTCGCCGACAGCGCTGAACCAGACCCAGCCGTCGCGTGGATTCATGAACTCGATGCGGTTCTGGCCAAGCAACCCTCGACTCCGGGCGTCCATCAGCTCGCTGACCAGATTGTTAAGCACGCGGACCTGCTGCTTTCCCCCGGGGAGGATCGTGGCCAGCCGCTTGGTGCTGGCCATGACGCGTCCTCCGGCATCGCTGAAGCTCACCTGTAGGTCGTAAGCGCCCCACGGGAGTTCGCGGACATCGAGTTCGATCTTGGTGGCGGCGGCCGGGCCGCGCTCCTCGTGCCGCAATGCTTCCTTGCCGGTCTCATGTGAGATCAGCCGTGCCTGCATGGTGCCTGTGCGTAATGGTTCCTCCGCGAGCGCGAACCTGACTTCGGCTTTCAGGCGCTCGGTGCGTCCGGCAGCCATCTTGGCCTGCCAAGGGTCTTGGACGATGACCTGCACCGGCTCGACGCAGAGGTTTGCCCAGGCGCGCGTGACCTGAGGGATTTCGAGGTTCTCTCCGTCGCCGGTCTTGGCCGTGAGCTCGCCGACATCCGAAGAATCATCACGCACATACAATTCAGTGCGATTCCGCCAGATTGGCTTCAGCGGGATGCCCACCTCGACGGTCGTTTCGGCGCCGGGGGGCAGTTCGACGACCGACGGAACCGAGCGCAGGCCGCCGAGTTCGACGCGCTTGGGCGCGTTGCTCGCATTGCTCACCCTGACGGTCGCCAGCCCGTGTGGGGTGCCGGTGGTGAAGTCGCAGACGACGGAGGCCGGACGGACCGCTACTCCTTGCAGTACCTCTTCGACTTTGACCTGATCGAGCCAGAGTTCTCCGGTGCTGTTTTCGACGTAGAGTGCGAGGGTGTATCTCGTCTCCTCGGCCTTCCAATTGACTTTGACCGTCGTCTCCACGAGCTGCCAGTCGGTCGTCTTCTTGAATTCGTTCAGCGCGATGCCGAACTGTCTCGGCCAGCCGTAAGGGACGAGCGTCACGTAGACGCGCTTACCGGAGAAATCCTTGGTCTTGAGCTGGGCGGACACCTTGTAGGTGCATCCCGGAAGCACGGGGATCTCCTGTTGCATCAGGAATTTCTTCGCCTCGGTGACCTTGATGCAGCGCCGCCCGGCTTGGCCGCCATCCGGCTCGTATGACAAGGCATCAGCGCCGGCGTCGACGGACCAGTCCTCCGGGACGATGGTGCCCGCCTCGAAGCTCGGATTCTTGGCCAAGTTGGCGCCAATCAGGCTCGGGATGACCCCGGGAAGACCGGAAGCCGGCGTCGCGGCCGGCGTCTGCGCGAACGCGGCCAGCGGCGCGAGCAACAGGGCGACGAGGGCGGATGCGGATGATGGGGTCAGTCGCATCGGCCGAGTCTTCGACCCCCCTCGCGTGCCTACAATCCATATTCATTGCATATCCAAACCATTTTCCTAAACATCATTGTTATGAGAACAACGAAGGGACAGCCCCGTTCGGGTAAGGCCGAGGATCGCCGATATTTCAAGGAGGTCCGCTTCCGGCAGATCCGGGCGCTGTTCGAGATCTCGCGCCAAGGCAGCTTCGCGGCCGCGGCCCGGTCTCTGGGCATGGCCACCCCCTCCGTCTGGCGCCAGGTCCGCGCGCTTGAGGATGACTACGGGGTCCGTTTCGTCGCGGCCAAGGGCAGGGCGGTCCGCCTGACCGAAGACGGAGAGAGGCTCATGAGTCTGGCCGGCCCGTTGGTCGAGGGCTTCGATTCGTTGCGCAAGGTCTTCTCGGACCTGCAGACTGGGGCGGAGCGGGTGCTGCGTCTGGCCGCGCCGGCTTCCGTGCTGAACAGTTCTTTCCGGCACGTGATCGCCGCCTACCGTCTGGCGCATCCGGAGGTCAGGCTGACTTTGATCGACGCACCTTCGCGCGTGGCCTGGCGCATGGTGGAGTCCGATACGGCCGACCTCGCCATCGTGGGCGTACCGGACGGTATCGACATGCCGGCTCGCCTGTCGGTCGAACCCCTGGCCAGTTACCCTTTCGAGCTGATCTTTCCCGAGGGACATCCTTTGAGTAAGCTCAAGCGGGTTGGCCTTCGTGAAATCCTGTCCCATCCTCTGATTCTGGCCGGTGAGGATTCGAGTTCGCGACTTCAGTTCGATCAGGTCGTGGCCAAGGCCGGCCTGACCGCCAAGGTCAACGTCGTCATGACCGCGGGAAACGTGCCCTCCATCCTTAACTACGTCGGACTTGGGATCGGCGTGGCCATCCTCACCCGCTCCTCGATCGAGGCGATCTCGTTCCCGGTCGTCAAGAAGGCCGGCTTGGCGCATCGGGACGTCTCCACCGTGCTCGGTCACGACAATCTGGTCCTCGTCCACCCGAAGGGTCGGCATGAGCTCGGACATGTGCGTGTCTTCCGCGAGATGGTCGCTTCCTCGCTCAAGGCTTGAAGGAGATAAGTACGGGCACTTCGG
Source organism: Opitutales bacterium (assembly GCA_044361555.1). Taxonomy (GTDB): domain Bacteria; phylum Verrucomicrobiota; class Verrucomicrobiia; order Opitutales; family UBA953; genus UBA953. The sequence continues at coordinate 521 of JBIKIO010000025.1, read as the reverse complement.
GTGGAGAGCCGAAGTGCGCCTGCCCAAAAAAGGCCCGCCGGTGAGGGCGGACCTTGGTGAGGCGATGGGTAGGTATTGAAGCCTGGCTTATTTTGCTCCCGAGAGAATGTCGGAGCAGATGTCCTTGCCGGTGAATCGGTATTTGTTGTCGCCGAGGGCGACGGTCTTTCCATTCCCGGATGTCAGAGGCATGGGGGCAGTGGTGGTGATGACCGCCTGGCTTTCGCCGGGGCCGACGCCGGCGATGAGGAGGCGCACGTTACCCGCCGCGTCGCGGAACTCGCGGGCAATGACCTCTCCCTTCTCGATCTCCACCTGAACCTCAGGAGCGGGCTTGTCGGCGAGCAGGAATGGTTCCAATCCGCGCAGGACGGCAGCCACCCTGCTTAACTCCGCCCAGCGGCGGGCGAAGTCGGCTTCGGTCTGCGGAGCGGGGGCGTTCCTGATGCGATTGCGATTCGGGGAGTAAAAGAACTCGTCCGTGGCTGCCAGCAAGTTGCCGGCATAGAAGATGAAGCCCT
>JBIKIO010000120.1:0-4717 GCA_044361555.1 Opitutales bacterium | reverse complement strand
GTGCGGGCGATGTCGCGATAGAGGGCTTCCTTACGATTGGACAGGCGCTTCACCTCGGCGGGGTCACGCGTCCAGTTCAGGATGTCCGGAATGATCAGCTCGTTGCGCTTACCGAAGCCGCGTATGAAGTGATCCGCCGGCAGCGGAAGGTTCTCCTCTTTGGCTAGGGCCTCCCAGGAGCGTTCATGGGCGACGGAGGAGTCGATGACGACTCCGTCCCAATCGAAGACGGCGACGGTGCGAGGCATGGCTCAGTGCTTGTCCCAGGGCAACGTGACCTTGATCGGGCGATGCTCCCAGACGTTGAAAGGTTCGAAGATCTGGCCGGGCGCGAGGATGCCGTTCGGGTCGAGGGCCTGCTTGATCGCGCGCATCGCGGCGATCTCCGCCGGGGTGTGCTGCAGGGAGAGGAACGGGGACTTCGCGAGGCCGATGCCGTGTTCGCCCGTGATCGCGCCGCCGAGTTCGACGACCTTCTCCATCACCTCGCGGATGGCCTGTTCGGCTTTGCGGCAGTGCTCCGGGTTGAACCGGTCATACATGATGTGGACGTGGAAGTTGCCGTCGGCCGCGTGGCCGAAGGTCGGGGTCGCCAGGCCGAAGCGATCGCGGATCTCGCGGGTGAAGCGGAGGAGGGCGACGTAACTGCAGATCGGCACCACCACGTCTTCGTTGAGTTTGGCGTCACCGAGGGCGAACATCGCCTGCGAGCAGGTGCGACGCAACTCCCAGAGCCCTTCGGCTTCCGCTTCATCCTCGGGTGCGCGGAAGGCGACCGCGTGGCGCTTCGCCCAAGCGATGACTTTGGCGGCGTCGTCGGCGAGGGCGGCGGGATGTCCGTCGATCTCGACGAGCAGGGCCGCATGCGTCTCGGCGGAGCCGGCGAGTTCGCCGTCGGTGAAGACGCGTTTCCCGCGGCGCTTCTCCGTGGCGGCGACCGTCTGGACGTCGAGGAACTCGAGCACCGACGGATTCACGCGGAGCGAGAGCAGGTCGATGGCGGCTTCGAGCGCGGCTTCATCGGTACTGAAGGCCAGCAAGAAGGTCCGGCGGGCGGCGGGCAGGGCGGAGAGTTTCAGCGTCGCCTTCGTGATCACGCCGAGCGTGCCCTCGGAGCCGATCCACAGGTCGCGCAGGTTGAGGCCGCTGACGAACTTCCGGAGCGGGGCGCCCCAGCGGACTTTCTCGCCGGTGGGCAGGAACCCTTCGAGCGCGTAGACGTGGTCGCGCACGACGCCGTATTTCGCGGCGCGCAGGCCGCCGGCGTTGGTGGCGATGTTTCCGCCGATGCTGCAGTGCTTCACCGACGACGGGTCCGGCGGGAAGAAGAGGCCATGCGGCGCGGCGCGGTCGTTGATGTGCGCGGTGATCGCTCCGGGTTGGACCGTCGCCATCGCCGAGACCGGATCGATCTCGATCTGGTCCCAGTGGTCGAGGTGGATGACCCAGCCGCCCTTGATCGGGGCGCAGGCGCCGGTCGTGCCGGTCCCGCGGCCGCGGACCGTGACGGGCACGCGGTGTGCGTTGGCGAGCTTCAGCGTGACGCCGATGTCGTCTTCCGTCGCCGGGCGGATGACCGCCTCGGGCATGAAGGACAGGCGCATGTTATCGAACGACGCGGCGAAGCAGGCAGCCTCGTCGGTCCGGACCACTTCCGCGCCGAGCTTCGCCAGGAGGGCCTGGGTGGCGGCGGGATGCGTCTGGGCGGGAAGGCTCACGCCTCCCATCAAGCAGGGTTAGCCCAGTTCGGCAAGCCACGCCGTCGCCTCAGCGTCGGAAGGCATGCGCCAATCGCCGCGGGGGGAGAGGGCCAGCGAGCCCACCTTCGGGCCGTCCGGCATGGCCGAACGCTTGAACTGCTGGCTGAAGAAGCGGTTCAGGAAGGAGCGCAGCCAGTGGCGGATCTCCGTCTGGTCATATTTCCCGGCGAACGCGTGCTCGGCGATCCAGAGGACCTTGGAGGGGCGGAAGCCGTTGCGGATGATGTGATACAGGAAGAAGTCGTGGAGCTCGTAGGGTCCGACCAGCATCTCCGTCTGCTGGGCGATCTCGCCGTCGTCGCCGGGCGGGAGCAGTTCCGGGCTGACCGGGGTGGCCACGATGTCCTCGAGGATGGCGCGCTCGGTACCGACGTGGCGGGCGTGCGCAGCCCAGCCGACGAGGTGCTTCACCAAGGTCTTCGGCACGCCGATGTTCACGTGATACATCGACATGTGGTCGGCGTTGAACGTGCACCAGCCGAGGGCGGCTTCGGAAAGGTCGCCCGTGCCGACGACGAAGCCGTGGCTCTGGTTGGCGACGTCCATCAGGATCTGCGTGCGTTCGCGGGCCTGGGCGTTCTCGAAGGTGACGTCGTGCTTGCCGGTCGGATGCTGGATGTCGCGCAGGTGGCGCTCGACGGCGTCGTTGATCGGGATCTCGCGGGCGGTGATGCCGAGCGTCTCCATCAGGCGCATCGCGTTGACGCGCGTGCGGGCCGAGGTGCCGGGGCCGGGGAGGGTGAGGCCGATGATGCCCTTGCGGTCGAGGCCGAGACGGTTGAACGCTTCGAGCGTGACGAGCAGGGCGAGGGTGGAGTCGAGGCCGCCCGAGACGCCGATGACGACGTGCTTGAGGCCCGTGTGGCGGATGCGGCGGGCGAGGCCCGTCGACTGGATCGCGAAGATCTCCTGGCAGTTCTCGTCGCGGCGATGCGGGTCGGACGGGACGAAAGGATGCTGGCTGAAGCGACGGCGCAGCTTCGGGGTCTGGCCCGTCGGCACGCCGAGGGTGAAGGCGACCATGCGCGGGCGGACCGCGACGGGCGCGCCGAAGAAGGTGCTATTGCGGCGGCGTTCGGCCGCGAGGCGGTCGAGGTCGATCTGCGAGACGATCAGGGCGAGGTCGAAGCGGAAGCGTTCGGATTCGCCGAGCACGACGCCGTTCTCGGCGATGAGGCCGTGGCCGCTGTAGACGATGTCGGTGCTCGACTCGCCGGCGCCGGCGGCGGCGTAGACGTAAGCGGCCAGGCAGCGCGCGGACTGCGCCTTCACCAGGTCACGGCGGTAGGCCGCCTTGGTGAGGAGCTCGTCGCTGGCCGAGAGGTTGCAGAGCAGGGTGGCGCCGGCGAGGGCCTGCGGGCCGCTCGGGGGCTCGACGGCCCAGAGGTCTTCGCAGATCTCGATACCGAGCACGCAGTCAGGCATGTCGGTCGCCTGGAAGAGGATGTCGGTGCCGAAGGGGACCTTCTGGCCGAGGAGCTCGACCCCGGCGACCGGGGCGACCCGGGCGGAGGCGAACCAGCGCTGTTCGTAGAATTCCCCGGTGTTGGGGAGGTGGGTCTTGGGGACGACCCCGAGGACCTTGCCCCGGGAAAGGGCCACGGCCACGTTGAAGAGGCGTCCGTTGACCTCCAGAGGGGCTCCGACGAGGGCGGTGAGGCCAAGCTTCGCGGTGGCCTCGCAGACCTGTCCTAGGGCCTTCAAGGCGCCGTTGAGGAGGGTCCGCTGGCCGAACAGGTCGCCGCAGCTGTAGCCGGTCAGGCAAAGTTCAGGCAGGACGACGATTTCCACCCCTTCCTGGGCGGCTTTTTCCAGAGCCTGGATGATCAGGACGGCATTGGCCGCAGGGTCCCCCAGACGGAGGGCCGGCGAGGCGGCCGCCACGGTCACAAAACCGTTCTGGTGGATGCGGTTGGACATCAAAGGACTGGTATCCGTCATGTTCACCGTTGACCGAAGGGGAGGCAACCCGAAAGGTCTGCCCAACCCTGTCAAAGGGGGTCCTATGTCCGCTCAGCCGCTCAAAGAAGTCCGTATCTTTTCGCCTGCCACCGTGGCCAACGTGGCCTGCGGTTTCGACGTGCTTGGCTTCTGCATCGACGCCCCTGGCGACGAGATCGTGGCCCGCTTCTCGACCACCCCCGGTCTGCGTATCACCAAGATCACCGGTGACGACGGCCGCCTGCCCCTCGATTCGAAGAAGAACACCGCCGGCGTCTCCGCCCACGCGCTCCTCCGTCACCTCGGCAAGAGCGACCTCGGCATCGAGATGGAGATCCATAAGAAGATGCCGTTCGGCAGCGGTCTCGGCTCCAGCGCCGCGAGCGCGGTCGGCGGCGCCTTCGTGGTGAACCGCTTGCTTGGCGATCCGCTGACGCGCCTGCAGCTCCTGCCTTTCGTGGTCGCCGGCGAAGCCGCGGCCGACGGCGCCTGGCACGCCGATAACGTCGGCCCCTGTCTCCTCGGCGGTATCACGCTCATCCGTTCCAACGCCGAACTCGACGTCATGGACGTGCCGATCCCGGACCGTCTCTGGGCGGCGGTCGTCCACCCGGACATCGTCGTGCTGACCAAGGTCGCCCGCGAGATCATGCCGCGCCAGATCCAGCTCGAGACCTCCACGCAGCAGAGCGGCAACCTCGGCGGTCTGCTGTGCGGCTTCTTCAAGAGCGACTACGCGCTCATCGGCCGCTCCCTGCACGACCTCATCGCCGAGCCGCATCGCCACCGCTTGATTCCTGAGTTCTACCGCGCCAAGGCCGCCGCCATGGCCGCGGGCGCGCTGGGCTTCTCGATCTCCGGCGCCGGACCCAGCGTGTTCGCGCTCTGTGAAGGCGAAGAGACCGCCCGCAAGGTCGCCGCCGCCGTCGCCGCCGTGTTCTCGTCGGTGCCGATCAAGGCCACGCCTTACGTCTCGCGCATCAATCCCAAGGGTGTCCATGTCCTCTCCGAGTCCT
>JBIKIO010000121.1:0-4717 GCA_044361555.1 Opitutales bacterium | reverse complement strand
GGGTCTCGAGCCACTGCGCGAAGCGCGTGGCGACGGCCTCGGCGAGGTCCTGGTCGCAGAGGTAGGCGATGGATTCGGAGACGAGCTTGGCGGAGCCGCTCTTGGTGCCGCCGATGTCGCGGTTGCGCAGGAGGTCGAAGGCGCGGTCAGACCAGCGGTCGCCGTGGTGGGCGCGCACGAGGTCCAGCAGGCTGCGGATCTTCTCGGTGGTGTGCGGGATGTTGAGCGCGACGAAGGCGAGGTCGCTCTCGGTGCAGAGGGCGATGATCTCGGAAGCCGTCGGGCTGACGGTCTCGACGTTCTCGACGGCGGAGCGGAAGAATTTGTCGCGGTTCCAGATGCCGCCGAGGATGGCGGGGAGGTTGTCGCGCTTGCGGGCGGTCTCGAGCTTCTTGATTTCCTTGAGGAGATCGGCGGAGACCTTGTCGAGATTGGCGGCGGTGGCGGCCGAACGCGTCTCGGCGGCGGTGGCACCGGCGAGTTCTTCGAGGAGCAGCAGCTTGCGCTCGAAGTTCGGGGCGCCTTCATACTGGGCGAACAGGTCTTCACCGAGGTCCTTGGGGGCTTCGAGGAGGGCGTAGAGCCCGCCTTTACGCTCGGGGACGAGGATGGCGCGGTCCTTGCGCACGGCGGCGCGACCCTTGGTCCACCAGGCCTTGAAGGTGGCGGCGCGGTCCTTGCCGGCGGCGAGGGAAGCGAAATGGACGCGGTCGAGGTTGGCTTCGAGGGCGTAAGAGGTGCATTCGCCGGTCGGATACTCGGCCAGCAGGGCCTTGACGACGCCGGCCGGGTCATTGGCGACGAGGTTGGCGATCTCGGTCTTGGTGGCGTCGGCATAGGCCTTGGCGACCACGCCGTTGGGGTTGATGAACTCGATCTTGCCGAGGAAGAAGGCGGAGTCCATGGCGTGGGCCTTCTTGTTCTGTTCAGGGAAGTCGATGACCAAGCGCTTGGTCGCTTCGTCGTAAGAACGGATGACGCCGATGCCCCAAGCTTGGTGGAGGCAGAAGGCCGGCTGCCCCGTGGCGACCAAGTCGATGGCGGCCTGCAGGGAGTTCATTTTACCACCTTGTGGGGTCAGGGCCTTGTTGCTCATTGCAAAAATGGGTTTTGGGGATAACAATTCTCACTTGCAAGCAGGAAGGCGGGGGTTTCGGGGTCTTGAGCCTCCGAGTCCGTTGCTCCTGCCCCTCCTATGGCCTTTAAGCCCGAAAAACCCTCAATCCACGGTGAAACACCCGACACCCTCGGCGAGCGACTGGTCGCCGCCGGCCACCCGCGTTATCGGGCCGGACAGATCTTCGAGTGGCTTTACCCCCGGAGGTCCGAAACCGCCGAGGCGATGACCAATCTCCCGGCCGGGCTCCGGGGTTGGCTGGCCGAGCAGTATGACTTCGAGGGCACCGCCTTGGTCCAGCGCAAGGCCTCCTCCGACGTCACGCAGAAGATCCTGCAGCGCCTCCGGGATGGCTCCCTGATCGAGACCGTGATCATCCGCGCCCCGATGGAGGGCGTCGGTCAGGAGAAGTCCCGCCGGACGATCTGCATCTCGACCCAGGTGGGCTGCGCCTACGGCTGCAAGTTCTGCGCTTCGGGGCTGGACGGATGGAAGCGCGACCTTTCGGTCGGGGAAATCGTCTCCCAACTCGTCCAGGTCTGCCGGATCGAAGACAAGGCCGACCCGGCCCGCGCCGCCGAAGGGCTGGCCTCCTTCGATAACATCGTGGTCATGGGCATGGGCGAGCCCTTGGCCAACTACGACAACCTGCTCGCCGCCCTACGCATCGTCAACGCCCCCTGGGGTTTCGGCTTCGGGGCCCGCCGGGTCACGATCTCGACCTCCGGCGTCGTCCCCAAGATCCTCAAGCTCGCCGAGGAGCCATTGGGCTTCCGCCTCGCCATCAGCCTCCACGGCGCGACCAACGAGGTCCGCAACCAGATCATGCCGGTGAACAAGAAGTTCCCCCTCGAGGAGCTCATCCCGGCGGCCAAGGCCTTCGCCCGCAAGCACGGGCGCATGCTGACGCTCGAATTCATCCTCATCGAGGATATCAACGACTCCCTCGAGCAGGCGAAGAAACTCGCCGTCATCGCCCGCGAACTCCACGCGCACGTCAACCTCATCCCGTATAACAAGGTCGAGGGTCTGCCGTGGGTCCGCCCGTCCCTGACGCGTCAGGATCGCTTCGTGAAGGAACTCCGCGCGCTCGGCGTGACGGCGACGCTCCGGCGCGAGAAGGGCCACGACATCGACGCCGCTTGCGGTCAGTTGCGCCTCCAGACGGAGAAGGCGCAGAGCGCGAATCCGCCGCCCGCCGCCGCTTAGGCGGTCAGCGCGGCGGCGAAGGCCTTGCGGTCCGGGGCCTTGAAGAAGGCCGTGCCGGCCACGAGCGTGTCCGCTCCGGCCTCGCGGCAAAGACGTCCGGTCTCGAGGTTGATGCCGCCGTCGACTTCGAGACGGAAGTCCGCGCCGCGGCGCGTGCGTTCGGCGGCGATGAACCGGATGCTGTCCAGGACGGAAGGGATGAAGGACTGGCCGCCGAAGCCGGGAAAGACGGTCATGCAGAGCACGAGGTCGACGGCGTCGAGGTAAGGCAACACGCGGCGCGGATCGACGTCCGGGTTCATCGCGATCCCGGCGGAGAGTCCGGCGGCTTTGATCGCGGCGAGCGTCTTCGCGACGTCGTGGTCGGCTTCGACGTGCACGGTGAGCCGCTCGGCTCCGGCCTGGGCGAACGCGGCGACGTAGCGGTCCGGATGGCTGAGCATCAGATGCACGTCGAAGTGCAGCTTCGTCAGCGGGCGGAGGTCGGCGACGACCTGGGGGCCGAAGCTGATGTTGGGCACGAAGTGCCCGTCCATGATATCGAGGTGCAGCCAGCCGAGCCCGGCCGCTTCGACCGTGCGAACGCCTTGGGCGAACGCGCCGTGGTCGGCGGCGAGGAGGGAAGGAGCGACGACGACCGGGTTCATATCACCAGGCCGTGGTGGCGGCTTGTCGAATCTGTGAGGCGATGTCGGCGAAGAGCGTCGGCGCCACGCTGAGTTCCTCCGCGACGGGGTCGCCGACGTTCTGCAGCGTGGTCGTGGCGCGGAAAGCGCGGTCCTTGAAGAGCGTGCGCGCGCCGCCTTGCGTGGTCAGCGTGGCGCGGACCTCGAAGGTCACGCGGAAACTGTTGAAGGCGAAGGCGTCGCCGGGCTTGTTGGTGAAACCGTCACGGCGATATTCCGTGACTTCGGTCGCGAGCACCGCGTCGCCGCCGCCGAGCCGCACGCGTGGATCGCCCGCGAAGGCGTCATTCAGCTTCGCATGCAGGACGGCGTGCGTGCCGGTGCGGGATGTCGCGTTGCGGACGGGGGCGATCTCCAGCGAGCGGAAGGCGGGCTTGGGGCCGCCGGCCTGATAGGCGGAGCAACCGCCGAGCAGCAGGGTCGCGCCGAGCAGGAGCCAGGTCCTCATCGGTTGTCTGGGCCGACGCCGGGCTTGGGGGCTTCCTTCTTGAAGCCGAGCGTGTCGAGATCTTCGCCGACGACCTGAGGCTTGGCGTCCGTCGCGGAGCGCGGGCGCGGCACGACGCCGAGGAGACGGTCGGCGAGGGTCTTGGGCGGGATCGGGTCCTTGATCATCTGGGCCAGCAGGGCTTCCGCTTCCTTGGCGGCGGCGGATTCCGGGGCGATGTTCCGGCACGCGTTGGCCATCAGCTTCGCGGCCTCAGGGTTGTTGCGATTGAAGAAGTAGAAGCGGGCGAGGCTCAGGCGGGCGCGGGCGGCCCGGTCCCGGAGGACGGCGATCTGCTCGACGGCCATCTTGGCTCGCGGGTCGTTCGGGAACTGGTCGGCGAGCGTCCGCCAGTGGTCGGCGGCTTCGAGCGTCGTGGCCTGGTCCCAGGCCGGGCCGAGCGATTCCTTGGCCCGCAGCGTCGCGATCATCTCGAGGGCTTCCGGGGCGAAGGGCGAGGTCGGATGGTCGCTGATGATTCGCTCGAGCGCATCGTTGGTCTTCTCGGGGAGATCTTCGTCCCGGGCGAGACGGGCCATCCGGATCAGGCATTCGTCCGCCCGCGGTCCGTTGGGCGCGAGGCGGATGGTCTTTTCCCAGTTCGCGATGGCGCTCTGGCGGTCGCTGAACCAAGGGAACCAGCCGCCGAGGCGGCGGCGCTGGCCTTCGGCCAGGCGGTTGGCGATCTCGAACTGCAGGTCGACCGCACCGGCGAAACCCGGGAAGCTGGAATGACGGGCGAAAAGATCGTCGATGTAGCCGGTGGCTTTTTCGAATTCACCGCGGGCCACGAACAGACGGGCGCGCGTGAGTAGGGCGATGGCTTCGGCTTCCGCGCCGACGTTGGCCTCGCCGATGATCTCCCATTCCTTGAGCGCTCCGCCGACGTCGCCGGCGTCGAGGCGTCCGGAAGCGTGGTCCATGGCGAGCAGGAGGACGGGCAGCCGCGAGGGCGGGCTCACGTCGGCGGCGGTGCCGGGTTTGACCTGCCAGGCTCCGTCCTTCCGGACGAATTCCGCGTGGGCGTGGGCGCCGAGCAGGAGCGCTGCGGCGAGGAGGATTTTAGCGGGAAGGTTCATGCCAGCGAAGGAGGGTCGCGCCCCAGGTCAGGCCGGCGCCGAAGGCGACGATCAGGATGAGGTCGCCGTGCTTGATCTTGCCGTCTTTCCAGGCTTCTTCAAGCGCGAGAGGGATGGAGGCCGCCGAGGTGTTGCCGTA
>JBIKIO010000225.1:0-2704 GCA_044361555.1 Opitutales bacterium | reverse complement strand
TAGGCGTGTTCCCAGACGTCGAGGGCGAGGACCGGGGTGCCGTTCACGTCGGCGACGCCCTTCATGAGGGGGCTGTCCTGGTTCGGCGTGGAGGTCACGGCGATGGACTTGTCGGCCTTGACGACGAGCCAGGCCCAGCCGGAGCCGAAGCGGGTGGTCGCGGCGGCCTTGAAGGCGGCCTTGAGGCCCTTCTCACCTTCGAGGCCACCGAAGGCCTTCTGGATGGCTTCACCGAGGGCGCCGACGGGTTCGCCGCCACCGTTCGGGGAGATGATGTTCCAGAAGAAGGTGTGGTTGGCGTGGCCGCCGGCGTTGTTGCGGACCGCGGTGCGGATGGACTCGGGTACCTTGGAGAGGTCGGCGATGAGTTCGTTGACGTCGGCCGGAGCGGCGAAGCCGGCTTCCTTGGCGAGGGCGGCGTTCACGTTGGTGACGTAAGCGTTGTGGTGCTTGCCGTGGTGGATCTCCATGGTCGCGACGTCGATGTGCGGCTCGAGCGCGGCGTGAGGATAGGGCAGGGGGGCGAGGGTGTAGCTCATGGTTTTGGTGGAAGAGGTTTGGGCGGAAAGGGAGGCGGTGCTGAGCGCGGCGGCGGCGAGAGAGGCTTTGCTGATGAAGTCGCGACGATGCATGGGGTGAGAGTACGGAGGTTTGAGTATCGAGTATAGGACTATCTCTGCACCGACAGGGAAAGAGGTTGCGGAAAGCCTGACAGGGTCAAGCCGAGGCGGTGGAATCACGGCCACGCTTCATGTTAAAGTAGGCCTGGAGGATCTCGCGGCAGGGTTCTTCAAGGACGCCGGAGGTCACCGAAACGCGGTGATTGAGCTTCGGGAGGCTGTGTAACTCGACCGCGCCGCCCATGCAGCCCATCTTGGGGTCGCCCCAGGCGAACACCACGCGATTAAGCCGGCTCATGATCGTCGCACCGGAGCACATCGGGCAGGGCTCCTTGGTGACGTAGAGGTTGCACTCGTTGAGACGCCAATCGCCGATCTTCTTGGCGGCTTGAGTGATCGCCAGCATCTCGGCGTGGGCGGTCGGGTCGTTGGCGCGTTCGACCTCATTGTGGGCGGCCGCGATGATCTCGCCTCCACGCTCGATGATCGCCCCGATCGGAACCTCGTCGATGCGCCAGGCGTCCACGGCCAGGTTGAAGGCCAGGGCCATGTAGAAGGCGTCGTCCCGGTTCAACTGGGAGGGGCGCATCTTCTCAAACGGGCAGATCAGCCCGGGGCGGGGGGTCGAGAGTTCGCCTTCCATGGGGGCAGGATTACCTAAGCCAAGGCCGTGGCAAGAGGGGAGGCGAGGGGGCACTACGGGGATTGACTCTCCCCGCGGATGGGGATGCACTGCCCCCTCTAAGGCATGGCTGAAGAACCCGTTATCGAACTCGAAGGCAAAATCCTGCAGGTGCTTCCTGGCACCATGTTTCGGATTGAGCTCCCCAATAAGCACGTGGTGCTGGGACGTATCTCCGGACGCCTCCGTAAGAACTTCATCCGCATCAACCCGGGTGACCGCGTGAAGGTCGAGATGACCCCTTCGGATCTGACGACCGCGCGGATTATCTTCCGTCTCAGGGACTCGGCCCCGCGCCTCGGACCTCCGCCCAAGCGCCGATATTAAGCCCCCAGAAGACCCGGTTATGCCGGGTTTTTTATTGCGAAGGGGAGGGGGTTAATTCAGTCATGTTGACTTAATAACCCCTCAATAACCATGGCCATTTACAATAGCGTCCTCGATACCATCGGTCACACCCCGCTCGTCCGCCTGAACAAGGTCACGGAGGGTCTGCATGCGGAAGTCCTCGTGAAGCTCGAGTTCTTCAACCCGCTTTCGAGCGTCAAGGACCGCATCGGTCGCGCGATGGTCGACGCCGCCGAGCGCGACGGCCGCCTGAAGCCGGGTGGCACCATCGTCGAGCCGACCTCCGGCAACACCGGCATCGCCCTCGCCTTCGTCGCCGCCGCCCGCGGTTACCGCTGCATCCTCACGATGCCGGAAACGATGTCCATCGAGCGTCGCGTCCTCCTCCGCCTCCTCGGCGCCGAGATCGTCCTGACCCCTGGTGCCAAGGGCATGCGCGGCGCCATCGAGCGCGCCACGCAGCTCCGCGATGAGATCGGTGCGAACGCTTTCATGCCGATGCAGTTCGACAACCCGGCCAACCCTGAGGTGCATCGCCGCACCACCGCCGTCGAGATCTGGGAAGACACCGAAGGCAAGGTCGACGCCATCGTCTCCGGCGTCGGCACGGGCGGCACCATCACCGGCATCGCTTCCGTCATCAAGGGCAAGAACCCGAAGTTCCGCGCCATCGCCGTCGAGCCGGCCGCTTCTCCGGTCATCACCCAGACCATGGCTGGCCAGCCGGTCCAGCCTGCCCCTCATAAGATTCAAGGTATCGGCGCCGGCTTCGTCCCGAAGAACTGCGACGTCTCCCTGATCGACGAAGTCATCCAGGTCTCCAACGAAGACGCCTTCGCCACCGCGCAGGAAGTCTCCGTCCGCGAAGGCCTCGCCGTCGGGATCTCCTCGGGCGCCAACATCTGGGCCGCCCTCCAGCTGGCCAAGCGTCCGGAATTCGCCGGCAAGCGCATCGTCACGATCGCCTGCTCGCCTTCCGAGCGCTACCTCTCGACCGCCCTGGCTGAGAAGGTCCGCGCCGAAGTCACCGCCCTGACCGCTTCGTAATCTGAGC
>JBIKIO010000199.1:0-3087 GCA_044361555.1 Opitutales bacterium | reverse complement strand
TATGCTGGATATGCGCACATTGCAGGGATTCGAAGCCCGGCGGCCGTTGGCCTTGCCGCTGCTTGGCTCCCGGGCGGTCGCCGGGTTCCCGTCGCCGGCCGATGACCATATGGAGCGGCGCCTCGACCTGAACGAGCACCTGATCCGTAACCCCATCTCGACCTTCTTCCTGCGCGTCGACGGCGACTCGATGTCGGGCGCCGGCATCCTCACCGAAGACCTCATCGTCGTCGACAAGTCGCTCTCACCTCGCGCGGGTACGATCGTGGTCGCCGAGGTCGGCGGCGAGTTCACGGTGAAACATCTCGAACGCGACGGCGCAGGCGCATGGACTCTGCGGGCCGACAGTCCGCGCTGGCCGGGCTGGTCATTGCCTTTCACGCCCGAATGTCGTATCTGGGGGACAGTGGTCGCCGTCGTGCGCCGCTGCTGACGCCATGCTCCGCGCCCTCGCCGACTGCAATAACTTCTACGCCTCGTGCGAGCGCGCCCTCGACCCTTCGTTGATCGGCGTGCCCATCGTGGTCTTGTCGAACAACGACGGCTGCGTGGTCGCACGTTCCTCTGAAGCGAAGGCGCTGGGCATCCCGATGGGCGCGCCGTATTTCGAAGTGCGCCGCACCTGCGAAGCCCATGGCGTCCGCATCTTCTCGTCCAACTTCTCGGTCTACGGTGATTTCTCCGAACGCGTCATGGCCGCCCTCGGCGAGCAGGCGCGTGACCTCGAGATCTATTCGGTCGACGAGGCTTTCCTGGGCTTCCCCGACATGCCCGATCCCGATGCGAAGGCCCTCGGGCTGCGTATCCGCGCCGATGTCCTCAAGCGCACCGGCATCCCGATCTCGCTGGGGATGGCCCCGACCAAGGTGCTCTGCAAGCTAGCCAACGAGCGGGCCAAGGCCGATAAGGCCAGCGGCGGCGTGATCGTCGTCCCCGCCTCGGTCGAAGGGCGTACGGCCTTCCTGCGTGGGGTCGAAGCGGAGGACGTCTGGGGTGTTGGACCCGGCCTCGCCTCGCGCCTCCGTTCCCATGGTATCCTCTCGGCCATCGACCTCGCCGAAGCCGATCCGGGTTTCATCCGCCGCATCGCGGGCGTGGTCGGCGAACGTCTCGCCCTCGAGCTGCGCGGCATCTCTTGTCATGATATCGTCGAGGACGCCGGTCCGCGGAAGAGCGTGCTGGTGTCGCGTTCCTTCGGCCGGCCGATCACCGACGCGCATGAGCTCTCCGAAGCCATCGCCGCGCACGCTGCCCGCGCCGCGGAGAAACTCCGCGAGGATGGTATGCTCGCTTCTTCAATCGTCGTCTTCATCCGTACGAACCAGCATCGCATCGACCAGGAGCAATATCGCGGCGACGAACTCGAGCCGCTCGATCCGCCGACCGATGACGCCCGCGCGATCTGCGGCGCGGCGGCCCGCGCGCTCGCCCGCGTCCGCCGCGATGGCTACATGTATAAGCGGGCAGGGGTGATGTTGCAGGGCCTGACGCCGGCCGACGTCGTGCAGCCTTCCTTGCCGGGCATGGGCGGGGAAATCGACCCGAACAAGGACCGCCTCATGAAGGCCGTCGATGCCCTGAACCATAAGCTCGGCCGCGATGCCGTCCGCCTCGCCAGTACCGGCTTCGAGCGGGAATGGAAGGGTAAGGCCGAGCTTCAGTCCGGCGCCTCGCTCTCCGACCCCGCCAACCTGCCCAAGGCTAAAGACGGCCCCAAGCCGAGGATCAGGTTCCACGAGTAGGGCTTGAGGTAGGGGCAGCACCGCGTGCTGCCCTAGGGCTGCCTTGGGGTAGGGTTGAGCGGCCTCGCTCAACCGTGGCTGACCAAGGGTGGTCAGCCCTACCTGAGCTCAAGAGGCAGGGACGGGGGCAGGGACAGGTTCCCATGCTTAGGGACAGAGTCAGACGCTGGGGCAAGAAACTGCCGAGACAGTCCCAGTGTCTGCCCCTGTGTATCGAGGCCTGTCCGTGTCCCTGCCCCTGTCCCATGAATCGAAACAACTATGTCGTGACGCGGTCCCGACCCTACCCATCGGGCTTGTCCCGGGAACTTTCCCCCGACATACCTGCTCTTACCCCTATGAGTTCTCCTCGACTCGGTTTCCGCCATGTCCTGCTGGTCCTGGCTTCCGTCACGCTCTTCGCCGCGCCGCCCGCCAAGCCCGGCGTCCGCGTGGGGTTCGCCGATCGCGACATCACGCCCGACATTGGTATGGAAATGCCGGGTAATTACGGGAAGGTCTACTCGAAGAAAATTCACGATCCGTGCAAGGTCCGCGCGAGCGTCTTCGACGACGGACAGAAGCGGGTGGCTCTCGTCGGCATCGATGCTCTGATGATTCGTCGCGAGACGGTGCTGGAGATCCGCGCTTTAGTGAAGGCCGCCACCGGCATCACGGACGTGATGATCGGCGCTTCGCATTCCCATTCCTCCGGTCCGATCGGGATGATCCTGCCGGGCGAGTTCGACCATGCCTCGGCCGAGATCCAGGAACTCGCTTATAAGAAATCCTCCTGCGCCGACGCAGGCTACCTGCGCAAGGCGATCGACGCCACCGTCGCGGCCATCGTCGCCGCCGATCAGTCAAAAGCCGCGGTGACGGTGGGCTACGGCGTCGGCCATGAGGGCCAGGTGGCCTTCAACCGACGCCTCCGCATGAAGAACGGCCTCACCTTCTCCCATCCGGGTAAGAATAACCCTGACGTGGTTGAGTTCGCCAATCCGATTGACGACGAGGTCGGCATCATCGGCGTCTGGCGCCCTGACGGCACGCTGGCGGGCTGCATCGTTAACTTCTCTTGTCACGCCACCACGAACTCCGACGGCATCGGCGCGAACTGGATCTATTACACCGAGAAGGTCATCCAGGGCTATTACGGCAAGGACGCCAAGGTCGTCTTCCTGCAGGGCGCCTGCGGGGACGTCACCCAGGTCAACAACCTCGACCCTAAGGCCAATCCTGCCTCGGATGACTGGTCGCAGTTCGTCGGTGGACGCGTGGGCGCGGAGTCCCTCAAGGTCCTGCTGAGCATGTCACAGACTCGTACGGCCGAGGTGCCGCTCGCCGCCGACCATAAGGTCTGGGA
>JBIKIO010000054.1:0-9206 GCA_044361555.1 Opitutales bacterium | reverse complement strand
TGCCGAGTCCGCTGACGCCGGCGGACGCCTTGAAGGCCTTCGAGGCCGCTCCTGGCCTGCGCGTTGAACTGGTCGCCGCCGAGCCCTTGGTGGCTTCGCCGTGTGCGATTGCCTTCGATAGCAAGGGACGCCTGTTCGTTGCGGAAAATCGTGGCTACCCAATCGGGCCCAAGGAAGGGGAGAAGCCGGCTGGCGTCATCGCGATGCTCGAAGACACCGACGGCGATGGACGGATGGATAAGCGCACCGTCTTCGCCGATGGACTCACGTTTCCCAACGGCGTGCTGCCTTGGGGCGGAGGCCTGATCGTCACCTGTGCTCCGGATGTGCTCTTTCTTAAGGATAATAACGGCGACGGCGTCGCGGATGAACGTCGCGTGCTCCTTACCGGTTTCGCCACGACGGGTAGCACTCAACTACGCGTCAACGCCCCTACCATCGGTCCTGACGGCCTGATCTATCTGGCCGCCGGCTTGAGTGGCGGCACGGTAACCTGTCCAGACCATCCCGAGCGCCCCGCGCTCAAGATGACGTCCGATATCCGCTTTCATCCGAAGACCCTCGAGGTCGAGCTCGTGGACGGAAAGTCCCAGTATGGCATGAGTTTCGATATCTTCGGTAATCGTTTCATCTGCATGAATCGCGTGCCGGTGCAGCACGTCGTCTTCGATTCCAAGTGGCTGAAGCGTAATCCGCGGCTGGCTTTCAGCGAAACTGTCCAGGACTGCAATGAGCGCGACGCTTTCAACGGCATCAACGGTGGCCATGATGGCGTGAGGCTTTTTCCGATTAGCTCGAACATTACGACCGCCGATGGCCATGCGGGTTCTTTCAGCGCCGCTTGTGGCGTGAAGGTCTGGCAAGGGAAGTCGCTGCTGACTCCCGAATGCGCCAACACCGTGCTCTCCTGCGATCCAACCGGCAACCTCATCCATGCCGATCGGCTCACTCCCAAGGGCGCGACCTTCGCGGCCACCCCGGCGTTCTCTAATCGCGAACTACTCGCCTCACGTGACGACTGGTTCCGGCCGGTCTACCTGGCCAAGGGGCCGGAAGGAGCCCTCTACATTGCCGACATGTATCGCAAGGTCATCGAGCATCCGGATTACCTGCCGGATGAGGTGCGCAAGCATACCGACTTCGAGTCGGGTAAGAACCTCGGGCGCATCTGGCGCGTGAGGGCGGAGAAGCCGAGTGATCAGCGTCTGCATATGATGTTGGCCCTCAGCGACACGCCGAGGAATCGATTCCGTAAGCTGATCGACCTAGGCGACGACGCTTCGCCGGAGGCGACCAAGTCACTTGCCGAGGGGGTAATACGGTATGCGGACGACAAGTGGATGCGTAACGCCGTGCTCAGCGGCATAGGCGGCAGGGAAGGGCCCTTCTTGAAGGACTTGTTGGCGGCATTGCCGGCTGAGGCTAAGGTCGACGCGGGTCTGGCAGAAATCTTCAGCCACCTCGGCGGCGCCTGCGCCCAGCCGGCGGATCTCGAGGTCGCCAGCGGAGCGCAGGAGGCCATCAGGCTCGCGCTCCTGAACGGTTATCTCTCCTCGGCTGGTCGTAAGCCCGCTGGGCTGCCCGCTTCCTTCGGGTCTTTGCTCGAAGCCTCGCCCAAGGCCGCCATCGATGCGTCAAAGACTGTCGCGGAACGTATCGTGGCCGTGAAGCTCATGGGGCGTCTGCCTTGGGAACGCAGCGGCGAGGCTTTGCTCAAGCTTGCCTTGGACGAATCCTCGCCTGAGTTGGCGAACGTCGCGCTCAAGTCTGTAGCCGCCTATCCTAAGTCGGAAGTCTCGGCCGGATTGCTCGCCGGTTGGCCGCGTTACACTCCTGCCCGCCGTGATGCCGTGCTGGGCACCTTGCTCGGTGTGCCGTTCCATTTGAAGGCCGTGCTTGCCGCCGTCGAATCCAAGCAGATGCCCGCGAGCATCTTCACCGGGGTTCGTCGTCGCCAGGTGCTCGCATCCAAAGATCCGGCCATCAAGGCTCAAGCGGAGAAACTGCTGACCGTCTCGGCCCGACCGGAGGCCATGGCCGAGGCCACCAAGGCGCTCGCAATGAAGCCTAATCCCTCCGACGGACGGGCCGTCTTCAATGCCGTCTGCGCCACCTGCCATCGCTTGGACCGGGAAGGGTACGCCGTCGGCCCCGATCTCTTCGATATCCGTCGCCAGACCAAGGAGAACATCCTGTTCCATATCGTGAATCCCGACGCCGAGATCGCGCCGGCCTTCACCGCCTATCTCGCCGAGGCCAAGGACGGACGCATCCTCAGCGGTATCCTCGTCGGTGACACCCCGACCTCGATCACCCTGCGCGGACCCCTGGGCGTGGAAGCTTCTCTCCTGCGTGCCGATCTCGCCAAGCTCGAAGCCTTGCCTGGTTCGCTCATGCCCGCCGGACTCGAAGCCGGCCTGAGTAAGCAGCAGCTCGCGGACCTGCTGGCTTACCTCAAGGGAGAGAAATGATTAAGTGAGGGGGCGCGTGGGCATGGTGACACGTGGGCAAGGTGAGATAAGTGACGAGAGGTGGTAACTTTCAGACATTTGGGGTTTTTTATCTGACGACCCCAGACCATGCGGACCTTCTCTAAAGCCATCATCGGCAGACTCTTATTTGGTTTTTTATCAGGGGTGCTTTCATTAGCCGCTCAGACTGCTAAGCCTATTAGCCAGCCGCATGCGGTTTCTGCTTCCCCTCTGTGGGTCACGAAAGCGGTATCCGCGCCGCGGGTCACGCATCATGTCTTCACCAGCAAGTCAGCCAAAGCTGAGGCAAGCTACCACCTGTACCGACCTGCTGCCTATGAAGCCGTCGGTGTCCGGCGATTCCCCGTCGTGTATTGGCTGCATGGGTCCGGCGGCGGCTTGCCGGGCATATCCAGCGTCGCCCGTCGTTTCGACGCGGCCATCGAGGCGGTGAAGCTGCCACCTTGTCTGGTGGTCTTCGTGAACGGCCTAGAAATGGGGATGTATGTCGATTGGGCGGATGGCTCCGCACCGGTCGAATCGATGATCATCCGGGATCTGCTACCGCATATAGACGCGACCTATCGAACGATAGCGAAACGGGAGGGTCGCCTGCTGGATGGCTTCAGCATGGGCGGCTACGGCGCCGCTCGCCTGGGCTTCAAGTATCCTGAGCTGTTCCGGGCGGTCTCGATCGTCGGCGCCGGACCCATGCAGGCCGAACTCAAAAGCACTCCACGAGCAAGTCGCATCCAGGCGGAAGATCTGTTGAAACGCGCCTATGGGGGAGCTCAGGCTGTCTTTCAGGAAGTGAGCCCGCGTAAATTCGCCGAGCATAACGCCAAGAAGATCACGCAGGAATCGCTGGTCCGCATGGTCATCGGCGAGAAGGACGAGACCTTCGGCAATAATGAAGCCTTCCATCGGTACCTCGATTCGCTCGGCATCCCGCATGGCTGGACGATCGTCCCCGGCGTCGGCCATGATCCCGAACGAGTTTTCGGCTCCTTGGGGGAAGAGAACTGGTCCTTCTATCGCCAGGCCTTTACCGAGCCTTTATTGAAGTAGGCCTTGCCTGTTGTCGTAGCTTTTCATCCGGCTTGCCCGGATAGGTGATTCGGGTAGAAAGGACCTACCCTTATGAGCCCTACTCGTCGTGAATTCCTCGGTACTCTGGGTGGCCTGGCCGCCGGTTATGCCCTCGCTCCGGCGCTGCGCGCGGCGGAAGCCAGCGGCAAGCCCCTAGGTCTCGCGCTCTGCGGTCTGGGTGGTTACGCCAACGGCGAGCTCTCGCCGGCCCTGCTGGAGACCAAGAACGTGAAGCTGGTGGCCGCCATCACGGGCACCCGCGAGAAGGGCGTGAAACTCGCGAAGCTCCATGGCTTCGATGAAGCCAATATCTATTCTTACGATCAGTGGGACAAGGTCGCGGCCAATAAGGCCATCGACATCGTCTACGTGGTCACTCCGCCCGGTATCCACGCCCAGAACGTCGTCGCGGCTTTCGGCGCCGGCAAGCATGTCATCTGCGAGAAACCGATGGCTATTTCGGCTACCGAGTGCGACACGATGATCGCCGCGGGCAAGAAGGCCGGCAAGCGCTTGGCCATCGGCTACCGCCTGCATTTCGATCCGTATCACCAGGAACTCGTCCGTCTGGCCAAGACCCAGGAGTTCGGCCCGTTCATGAAGATCACGACCGCCAACGGCTACACGCTCCGTCGCAAGTCTTGGCGCATCGAGAAGAAGCTCGCGGGTGGCGGGGCGCTGACGGACATGGGCATCTATTCGATTCAGGCCTGCTGCATGGCGGCCGATGCTAGCCCAGTCTCCGTCACCGCCAAGGAACTGCCGAAGACGCAGCCAGATTTGTTCATCGAAGTCGAGCAGGCCCTAGAGTTCCGACTCGAGTTCGCCAATGGTGCCGTCGCCGATGTCTGGTCGGGCTACGATGCTAACCGCGCCGAGTTATACGCCGAAGGCGCCAAGGGCTGGTTCAAGGGCGAGCGACCGGTGTTCAGCTATCGCAACCTGAACATCTCGACCTCGACCAAGGGTAAACTGGACTTCGGTATCTTCCGGCAGCAACAGCGGCACATGGATGGTGTCGCCGACGCCTTCCGTAACGGCACCGAAGTCACCTGCACCGGCGAAGTCGGCCGTCGTGATATGGTCATCATCGACGGTATCTACGAATCGATCCGTACCGGTAAGAAGGTCGAGTTGAAGTATAGCTAACAAAGAGGGGTAGGGGCAGGGGTAGGGGTCGTAAAGTTGAACCGTTGACCTGTTGGCCAGTTGGCCAGAGATGGAAACCTATAGGCTGAGGTGCGGCTGACCGAGGGCGGTCAGCCCTACCTTCGGCTGATCGATTCAGTCCTCGATTCAGCCCTCTACGCAGTCCTCGACTCAGTCCTCTTCTTTAGTTCGTTCCCTTGGCGAGGGTGGCCTTGAGCGCGGCGACGACGGGGGCGTAAGCGGGATCGGTGGCGAGGTTCTTGAACTCACCCGGGTCGGCGTCGTGGTCGTAGAGTTCGACGCCGAGCTTACCCTGGTTCCACTCGGTATAGCGGTAACGTTCGGTGCGTACGGAGCGGCCGACCTTACGTTCAGGCGTGGCGGCCTTCTTCTTGCCGCCGGCGTTGATGGCGCCGAAGTCGACCTGCGTAAAGGCGGCGTGATTCCAGAGGACGTCGGGGCGTTCCAGCACCGGGCGGAGGCTCTTGCCCTCGGCGCGCTTGTCGGGACGGAGGCCGCAGAGGTCGGCGACTGTGG
Source organism: Opitutales bacterium (assembly GCA_044361555.1). Taxonomy (GTDB): domain Bacteria; phylum Verrucomicrobiota; class Verrucomicrobiia; order Opitutales; family UBA953; genus UBA953. Next base: position 3,960 of record JBIKIO010000054.1, on the reverse strand, counting down.
GGTAGAGGTCGACGAGTTCAGCGACACGCTTGGTGGCGCGGCCGTTGGCGGGATTACCCGGATCGCGGATGATGAACGGCACGCGGGCCGAATCTTCGTAGAGGGAGCGCTTCTGCCAGAGGCCGTGTTCGCCGAGATTGTAGCCGTGGTCGCTGATGAAGATCACGACGGTGTCCTTATCCAGGCCCTGCTTCTTGAGCTCGGCCAGCACCAGGCCGAACTGGGCGTCCATGAAGCTCATCGAAGCCAGGTAAGCCTGCTTGGCCGTGCGCTGGGTGTCTTCGGACATCCCGTAATTCGCTACGGCGGTGTTGGAGAGGGCTACGACGGGCTTCGTCTCACGGTTGCCGGCGGGTTCCTTGGCCAGCTGCACCTGATCCTTCGGGTATTGGGCGAAGTACGGCTTAGGCGCGACGTAAGGCGTGTGCGGACGGAAGAAGCCGACCGCGAGGAAGAAAGGCTGGTCGCGCTTCTGACGCAGGAAGTCGACCGCCTGCGCGGCGATCTTGCCGTCGGTCTGCTCGGCGTCGGTGCCGTCGGCAGCGAGCCAGCTGACCGTGCCGCCGTAGTTGCCGGAGCCGACGAGAATCTGGCCCGTCTTACCCTTGGTCTTGTCGGCCGAGCTACCGGCGCCGACGCCGATGGAGAAGATCTTATCCTCGTCGTCGCAGTCGCGTCCGCGGGGATTCCAGACGCGTTCCCAGGACTGAGGGTCATCGAGTCCGTTGGTGCCGATCTCCTTCGGCACACCGTAGTGGTAGAGCTTGCCGATGCGGCCGACAGTATAGCCGTTGTTCTTGAACAGTTGCGGCATCGTGACCATGTCCGGGATCACCTTGCGGAATTCCTTGGCGTTGTCGTAGACGCCGGTCGTGTCCGGACGCAGGCCTGTGAGGAAAGACGTACGGCTCGGGTTGCAGAGGGCGTATTGGCAGTAGGCTCGGTCGAAGCGGACGCCTTCGCGGGCAAGGGCGTCGATGTTCGGTGTCAGGGCCGGACCACCGTAGGTGCCCATGCGGGTGCCGCAGTCATCGGAGACGAGCAGCAGGACGTTCTTCCGGGGTGCCGCGAGGGCGGTGAGGCACGAGAGCAGGAGTAGGGCGGGGGTAAGGCGCATGGGACTTATTTAGGGGACAAGTGGGCACGGGGGCAAGGGGGCAAGATCAGGGATCAGGGTAGGGGTAAGTGACCTAGGCTTATCAGCCTTGGCTGCACTTCCTTGCCCACGTGTCACCTTGCCCACGTGCCCCCTTATTCTTCACTTACACTTCCCAATCGTCGCCCTTGCCCTGGAGGACCTTGTCGATGGCGCCGAGCACGAGGTCGACGGCTTCTTCCTGGGAGGTCTTGTCGGTCTTGATATGGACCTCAGGAGATTCGGGGGCTTCGTAAGGCGAGGAGATGCCGGTGAACTCGGCGATCTCACCACGGCGGGCCTTGGCGTAGAGTCCCTTGACGTCGCGGGACTCGCAGACGGCGAGCGGGGCGTCCACGAAGACCTCGATGAACGTGTGGTTTGCGAGGGCGGCGCGGGCCTTGGCGCGGTCGGCGGCCAGAGGAGCGATGAGGGTGACGAGCGTGATGTGGCCCGTGCCGGCGAAGAGGCCGGCGACAGCGGAGGCTCGACGGACGCTTTCGGCGCGGTCGGCGGCGGAGAAGCCGAGGTCGCGGTTGAGCGAGACGCGTAGGTCGTCCCCATCCACGCGGATGACGTTGCGGCCGGCGTCGAAGAGACGGCGTTCGACGGCTTCAGCGATGGTCGACTTACCCGAGCCGGAGAGGCCCGTGAACCAGACTACCGCGGGCGGATGACCGGCGCGGGCGCCGCGTTCGGAGGCGGTGACCTTGCCGGAAGGCGCTTCGGACTTGGAGACCGTGTCGAGGATGATGCCGCCGCCGTGGATGCGTCCGCCTTCTTCGAGGGCGAAGCGTCCCGTGATCGGGCACTCGTGGTGAAGGTCGAAGGCGATGTTACGCGTGGCGCGGACGATCACCTCGCAGATCGAGTCACGCTGCACGCTGTCGGCTTCCTTGGATTCGAGCGTGGAGGCGTCGGTCACCTTGATGATCTTGGCGATGACGGCGTCGACGTTCTGGGTGAGGAGGCGCAGGCGGTAGGTCTTGTTCTGGACCAGCGGTTCCTTGCCCAGCCAGAAGATGCGGGCGCGGAATTCGCGACCGACGCGGGGCTGGTTGGACGGGTGGGCGGCGACCTGGCCGCGTTCCACGAAGATCTGCTCGGAGAGCGTCACGCTGGCGGAGCCGCCGGTGCCGACGACCGAGCGGGACTCAGGGCCCGGCCAGTCTTCGAAGGTGCGGACCGTGCTGCGACGGCCGCCGGGCTGGAAGATGAGCTCGTCGCCGGGGCGGATGGCGCCGGCTTCGACGCGGCCGGCGATGATGCGGCGGTGGTCGAAGCGGTAGATGTCGGAGACCGGCAGGCGCAGGGGCAGGCCGGTGAGGTCGTCTTCGTGGGCGAAGTTATCGAGGGCTTCGGTGACCGTCGGGCCCTTCCACCAAGCCATCTTGGCGGAGCGGTCGACGACGTTCTCGCCGTGCTTGGCGGCGATCGGGATGAAGTGGACGGCGTTGAGGCCGAGGGTCTTCAGGAAGGCCGAGTACTCGGTGACGATCTTCTGGTAGGTCGCCTCGGAGTGGTCGACGAGGTCCATCTTGTTGACCAGGACGACAAGCTGCTTCACGCCCAGGAGGGAGAGCAGGAAGGCGTGGCGGCGGGACTGGTCCATCACGCCTTCCTTGGCGTCGATGAGCAGGAGGGCGGCGGACGCGCTGGCGGCGCCGGTCACCATGTTCTTGAGGAACTCTTTGTGGCCCGGGGCGTCGATGATCGCGTAGGCGCGCTGCTTCGTGCGGAAGAAGATGCGCGTGGTATCGATGGTGATGTTCTGTTCCTGCTCTTCGATCAGGGCATCGAGGAGGAAGGCGTACTCGAACTCCATGCCTTCGATCGCGCAGTTCTTGCGGACCTGGTCCATCTTGCCGTTGGGCAGGGAGTCGGTGTCATGGAGGAGGCGGCCGACGAAGGTGGACTTGCCGTGGTCGACGTGGCCGACGACGACGACGTGCATCTTGCGATGGTCTTCGACGGAGGGAAGGGAGGTGCTCACAGGTTGGGAAAGGGATTGGGTGTTCATCTTGTCGGGCGGCTCACATGAAGCCCTTGGCGCGGAGTTCCTGCATGGAGTTACGGCCGACGTGGTCCTGGGCGCGACCGGCGCGCTCGCTGGTCTTGGTCAGCTTCAGTTCTTCGATGACCTCGTCGATGTTGCTGGCCGGGCTGTCGACCGGATGCGTGATCGGATGGCAGCCGAGGGAGCGGAAGCGCTTGCCGTTGCGGGCGAAGTAGAGGGTCGGGTTCGGGATGTTCTCGCGGCGGATGTATTCCCAGATGTCGAGCTCAGTCCATTCGAGGAGAGGCTGGACGCGGACGTGGCCGCCTTCGGGGGCCGAGCTGGCGAACTGGCCCCAGAATTCCGGGGGCTGGTCCTTGTAGTCCCAGTTGCCTTCGGCGGAGCGAGGGGAGAACCAGCGCTCCTTGGCGCGGGTCGGGTCTTCGTCGCGGCGGATGCCGGTCACGAGGGCGTCCCACTTGAATTCATCGATCGCGGCCTTGAACGGGACGGTCTTGAGCTCGTGCGTGACGGTCACCGGGTCGTGGGTGGCGTAACCGATGCCGCGACGGATGGCGTCTTCGTTGACGCGCACGATGAGGTCGATGCCGTGGATGACCTTGGCCTTCTCGCGGAACTCATACATCTCCGGGAACTCGTAGGTCGTGTCGATGTGCAGGAGCGGGAAGGGGATCTTGCCGCAGAACGCCTTACGGGCGAGCCAGATGAGGACGTTGGAGTCCTTGCCCATGGACCAGGGCATGCAGACGGAGCGGAAGTTGGCGAAGGCTTCGCGGAAGACGTGGATCGACGTCTGTTCGAGGCGCGT